>CAYMTR010000003.1:0-137858 GCA_964393405.1 uncultured Prolixibacteraceae bacterium | reverse complement strand
TTAAGCATATAAGAGGAAAGGTTCACCGACCTCTCTCTCCGCTCAAATATAGAAGCCCCGTAAGTTAATTGCTTACGGGGCTTCTTTTATCACAACAAAACACACTTTAATCAACTCAAACCAGCTCTTGGTAAAAACCAGCCGATAATATTGCCAGCCTACCGATTTTTTAATATACTTTTGATTCATAAACCAAAAACAAAACATCATGTTATACTTTATAATCGCTTTCGGAATATTCTTTGCAGCAGTTGGGTTAGCATTTGTTAAAGAATCAAAAAGCACTAAAGCTTAATTATAAATCGTAATATTTACTTTTACGAAGAACCTTAATCGAAGATTAGGTTCTAATTTTCCGCCTCTATGAGGCTTTTTTTATTTCCTCTCAAAAAAATTCTTCTTGCCTCCTTTAAATCAAAAAAAAATTGAAGATTATGTTTTCAATTCCATTGAGTTGCCTGTAGGTGAATATTCAAGTATAAGAATCTCTTTTAAAAACAATTTTTATCGCCACTGTCAACTAATATCTGACCCTTCCGTTACTTATGAATTACTCTAAACAATGGGCAGCTACCTGAAAGAATGTGATGAAGGTAGCTAGGCATGGGCTCCTGATGACTTTCTCACAACCGGAGGCAACTTCTCTGTCGATTCCAATCAAATTTTCGTGTTAGATGATACGGGTGAAACAATTAGCCCTTTTACAATCGACTCCGATCGTATTACTTCCTTAACATGGAGATTCGGTGCCGTCGCTACACAACCCTGCACTACTTATCTTGAAGACAATAACGACAATCTTAACTGGGTTTGTGGAATTGATGCAATGTCTTTTAAATGCCCTCCAGATATGAAATATATGTGGAATATTATTGTCAGTTATAAATTAGCAGTTAATTAATCATTGGTTTTTTTCAATAAGATATTGAATAACTCACCCAATTTTATAACGTAATTGATATTTTTGCGAATATGTCTGATAAGCTTAAGGGTAACATATTTCGCCTCTATATAATCAAAACTGCTAAGTGGTTTTCACTTATCATGCCTATAATCGTCCTTTTCTTTCAGGACAACGGTCTTTCAATGACTGAAATATTCTGGCTCAAATCTGTTTATTCCATTGCTATCGTTGCAATCGAGATTCCTTCTGGCTATTTCGCCGATGTCCTCGGAAGAAAAAAAACATTGATTATCGGCTCATTACTTACTGCCTTAGGATTTTCTTTCTATAGCTTTTCCTTCGGATTCTGGCAGTTCCTTGTCGCCGAACTGGTTCTTGGTATTGGCCAAAGCTTTATCTCTGGAGCTGACTCAGCTATGCTTTATGATTCTCTAAAAAATGAAAACCGCGAAAGTGAATATATTAAATACGAAGGAAGAGTTATTTCTGTAGGTAATTTTTCAGAAGCCGCTGCTGGCATATTCGGTGGTCTGCTTGCTCTTATTAGTTTAAGAACTCCTTTTATTGCACAGGTATTTGTCGCCCTGATTTCTATTCCTGCTGCCCTCACCTTGTATGAACCGGAATATAGCATCAAAAATAGGAAAAAGGGATTCAGCGACATTTTTAAGGTTCTAAAATATTCACTGATAGATCACTCAAGATTGCGGAATTTTATCTTATTTTCATCTCTAATCGGTTCTGCCACATTGATTTTTGCATGGCTAATCCAACCACTGCTAATTGAAATCAATCTACCCCTTGCTTTATTTGGTGTCGTCTGGACTGTGCTAAATCTTACTGCCGGAACCTCTTCCTTCTTTGCACATAAAATAGAAAGCCTTTTTTCAGAAAAACAGGCTACAGGCTTCATTTTTATTTCAATATCTCTGGGATTTATTTTAACAGGATTGACAATAAACTATTTTGCTTTAATTTTAATTTTTGTCATTTATATTATACGAGGAATTGCGACTCCGGTTTTGAAAGATTATGTCCACTCACTTATCAATTCTGATATCAGGGCAACCGTACTTTCTCTTCGAGACATGTTCATAAGAATATTTTTCGCAATGCTGGGACCTCTTTTAGGATGGACTATCGATAAATTTTCTCTAAAAACAGGGTTCTTTTCTGCAGGTATAATATTTTTATTATCAGGTGCTTTACTTTATTACTTCACCTATTTTTATAAATCAAGCTCTAAACCATCATAAGCGAAATGCACATTACCCGGCAACTCTTTAGATATTTCACTTTGCCTTCCCATCTGATGGCTAACATGTGTTAAGTAGGACTCTTCGGGTTCTAACATATTAATAAGCTCAAGGGCCTCATCAAGAGTCATGTGCGTCAAATGTGTCTGTTTTCTCAAAGCATTTACAACAAGGATCTTCAAGCCTTTTAACTTTTCAAGTTCTTTTTCCCTGATTGCTTTTATGTCAGTCAAATATGCAAAATCTTTAACCCTGTATCCAAATACAGGCAACTTATGGTGATATCCTCTTATAGGAATAATATTTGTTCTCTTTATATTAAAAGGCGCTCCATCTAACTCTATCAAGTTCATTTGAGGAATACCCGGATAAGGGTTATTCTCGAAAACATACGAAAAAACTTTTTTAACCGACTCTTGTACCCTTTTTTCAGCATAAATATCTGTTGCATGTTTTTGAATCCAGTTATAAGACCTTATTTCGTCAAGCCCTGCAATATGATCGTAATGCTCATGGGTCAGTAAAATTGCTGATAACCTTTTTACGTCAGCCCTTAACATCTGTTGTCTGAAATCAGGACCTGCATCAATAACTAAAGTAAGTCCATCAACTTCAATTAATATTGACGACCTCAACCTTTTATCTTTCTCATCGGAAGAATGGCAAACATCACAATTACATGCTACAACAGGAACTCCTTGTGAAGTTCCGGTACCTAAAAATTTAACTTTCAATTCTTTTATCTGTTAATTGATACAAAAATAACTTCCTCATTTGATGTTTCCACCATATTTGATGTATTTTTGAGCCAAATTAAAAATTATGGCAGGAAAGCTTATTCTTATACCAACTACTTTAGGCGATGAAAATCCTTATAATGTTTTACCGTCTGACATCAAACCCGTTATAACATCAATCAAATACTTTTTGGTAGAAGATGAAAGAACTGCCCGTAGGTTTCTTAAGAAAATCGATAAGGATATCGTTATTGATAATTTGATTTTTCACGAGATCAATAAACGCACTCGCTACACCGACATGGTTGAATTCCTTTCAGTTACAGAAACTGGAGAAGATGTAGGAGTTATTTCTGAAGCCGGATGTCCCGGTATAGCCGATCCGGGGTCAGATGCTGTCAGGGTTGCTCACCAGAAAGGAATTCAAGTTAAACCTTTTGTCGGACCTTCATCAATCCTCCTTTCACTTATGGCTTCTGGTCTTAACGGACAGAATTTCGCATTCTCTGGATACATTCCTGTTAAACACCCTGCAAGAGGCAAAGCTATTAAACATCTTGAACACAGAGTTTTTTATGAAGATCAGACACAAATTTTTATTGAAACTCCTTACAGAAATAACAACCTTATAAATGACCTTGTCAGGTCGCTCGACGAGAAAACAATGCTTTGTATTGCCTGTGACCTTACTCTTGAAACTGAGTTTATTAAAACCATGAATATCAGGGAATGGAAAAAAAATATTCCGGATTTAAATAAAAGACCTGCTATATTCCTGATTGGAAAATAATTTTTAGAATATCTTATCCCTTAGTTGATTTTTATATTCCATTTCAAAATTCGGGGTGAATATTCCTTTGCCAAGGTTATCTTCTATTTGCTTTTTACTCCAGAATCTACCTTCTGTAACTTCTTCTGAATGAAGATGTATATTTTTGTAATCATATGAAATAAAAGAATAAACCATTTCTCTCTCTATCTCACTTTCAAATATATAATTGCCAAGTGGTTTTGCTGAAAAGTTTTGCAAGCCTATCTCTTCCCAAGCTTCACGCTGTAAGGCAGTCTTCACATCTTCACCAAATGCAATGTGACCTCCAACTGCTGTATCCCACTTGCCGGGTTGAATTAGCTTCGTATCAGGTCTCTTTTGAAGGTAAAGATTTTTATGAGGGTTCATTACATGCAAATGTACCACAGGATGAAGATATTTTTTCCCGCTGTGGCAAACAGACCTCAAGGCCTTGCCGGTAACCTTCCCCTCTTCGTCAACAATCGGAAGCCACTCTTCATCTTCATGTGCTTCAACAATCTGTTTTTTTGCAACTCTCTTCTGATGGAGAAATTCATAGACGAAATAAATGCCAAAAAGAATGTAGAACAAACCTCCGCTTATAAAAGCCCAGGCTTCTTTCGACATAAAAAAAGCCGAATAAATAATAAGTAGTGTATGGATACTGAAAATCAAAAACATCACCTTAAGTGTGCTTTTGAATTTCTTTTGCACCTCATCGGTAATCTCAAGCCCCTTCATATACCTCATCGACATACCGCCTACAATATCAAATTTCGTAAATGCAGATAAAGCAAGAATCGCACATAAAATCAATTCTATCACAGCGGGTTTTATCTTGAAGAAAATTTCATTTTCCAGCAATAGAGATACTCCCCCAAGAGCTACTAATAATGAAGTGTCAAGGATAATGAATTTATCAAATCTTTTTTCTTTTATGAAAGTGTATACAAGCTCAGCAATACCTATAGAAAGAGCTACGATAAGTCCAACCTTAGTACCCCAAATTTCATCGGCGATAATAAAAACAAACAAAGGAATTAACCCCGGAAGTAACTTTTTTATAAGGTCTGATCTTTTCACTTCTTAATTTCTAAAAACTATTCAACAGACTATCCTTATATTCTGACAATAATGCTACAAATTGATTTACTGTATCTTCCAGCGACAATAATGAACTTCCTCCTGAAGCATTTATATGCCCTCCCCCTTTATAATATTTCCTGGCAAAATCGTTAACCGAAAAGTCACCTTTTGAACGAAGCGAAACTTTTACCTGATCATCTTTCTCCAAAAACAGAACACAGAATACTACCCCCTTTACCATCAAAGGATAATTTACAAGCCCTTCAGTATCACCGGGCTGAAAATTGAATTGATTTAATTCATCCTTGCTCAAACTGATATACCCACTCCGGTATTCCGGTAGAATGACCATTCTATCTTTCAAACTGTGCCCTATAAGCCTCCACCTGTCCTCCGAAAAAGTATGATAAACGTTTGAATGTATCTGATCCTTGTCTATCCCTATTTCTAAAAGTTTAGCAATAATATGATATGTTTCGGGTTGAGAAGCATTATAGCTGAAATTACCTGTATCGGTCATTATTCCTGTATATATAGCATCAGCGGCTCCTTTGTCAAGAAATTTATAGTATCCGGCCTTCTCGATTACTCTAAAGATAAGTTCACATGTCGAACTTACTGATGTGCAAGATATTAACAAATCGCAATTGGCTTTAGGATCAGGATGATGATCAATCATTACCTTTGATCCGGAAAAGTCTTTCAAATGCTCCTTTATAGCATCAACTCTTTCGATATCATTAAAATCCAGACAGAATAAAGTATCTGCTTTAAGAATTGTATTCTTAGCTTTTTCAGCATCTTTCTCAAAGTCAATAATACAATCAACTCCTTCCATCCATTGTAAAAATTCAGGGAATTCATTAGGAATAACAACCGATGAATTCTTACCCATATTTTTGAGAACTTTGTGCAACGCTATCGCAGAGCCTATTGCATCCCCATCAGGATTTACATGAGTAATTATGATTGATGAAACAGATTTTTCAACAATTTCTTTAAAACTCTTTATCTGATGTTGTCCGATTTCGCTTTTCATTTTGTAAACTTGCATTAATTACAAATATAAAATTTCATTTTACGATTATTAAACAGACTCGATAAATATTAGAATTATGCGAACCGATTTAACTTTTACCATAGTAAAGCCTACAGCATTTAAAAAGAATTATCTAGGATCTATTCTTGAGTTAATTAACAAAAACGGTTTTAAAATTGTTGCAATGAAATTGACTCGTATGGATCGGGCAAAAGCTGAAACTTTTTACGGAATTCACAGAGAGAGACCTTTTTTTGAAAGTCTGATTAAATTTATGACTTCCGGACCTATTGTTGTTGCTGCTCTTCAAAAAGAAAATGCAGTCAACGATTTTAGGGAACTCATAGGAAATACCGACCCCTCTCAGGCTAAATATGGCACAATTAGAAAAATGTATGCCAAATCTAAAGAAGAAAATGCAGTACATGGCTCCGATAGCGATGAAAATGCCATGATCGAAATGAAACAGTTTTTTTCTATTGATGAATTACTGCTGAATGAGTAAGCATTTACAATCAAATATTTTAGAAAGCCGTGACGAAACGGCTTTCTCATTTTTTAATAAAAAATCCAATTTTTGATGTAACTTTATTCCCTAAGAATCCGATTCTTTAAAATGAAAATCGACCTAAAACCTTTTATTTTAATACTCTTTTATTTGATTTTATCCTTATCCGCTTGGTCTCAGCAAAAGATCATCCTCAACGGTACTGTTTACGATAAATCGAATAATTCCGCAGTGCCATATTCTAACATCTATCTTAAGGAATCAAAAACAGGCACCATCTCACAAAATGATGGAACTTTTTCTCTTTCTGTTCCCAAGCTGCCCGACACATTGATTATTTCAGCAATTGGCTACGAAAAACGAAAAATATTCCTGACTGCAAAAAACAACAGAAATTTGAATATCGCCCTTACTTCATCCGATTTTGAATTAAGCGAAATTATAATTCACCCTTCTGAAAATCCGGCCTTTAGGATTATGAGGAATGTAATTGCCAGAAAACCAAAAAACGACCCTGAAAGAGCTAATACCCTAATTTGTAACACATATACAAAACTTTTATTCAAAACCAAGGGAAATGTTGAAGGTGATTCAACTCTTGAAAAGGGCTTGCCTGTTTATTTCTCAGAAAAGGTATCCCAAAATATTATACAGCGAAAACCTTATATTGTAAAAGGAAAGATAATTGCTGAAAGCCAAGAAGGACTTGGATTATTTAAAGACATTAGCATCGCTGGCTATGCCAATAACCTCAGTATTGAATTCAACTTTTACAAAAATGTCATTGATTTCCTCGACAAACCTTTCATAAGCCCCTTACATTCCAACGCTTTCATCTATTACCACTTCCACCTAGCCGACAGTATTACTACTGACCTTGGTAAAGAATATATTATTGAGTTTTCACCAAAAAACTCTAAAGACCCAGCCTTTAAAGGGAAAATGAGTGTTCTTGATGAATTCTGGTGCCTTTCGGAAATAACAACTAAAATTCCCGTTGATGCGAACCTCAACTATGTCAACAAAATAGATCTACATCAAACATTTGCGCCTGTAAACGATTCAATGGTCTACCTCAAATTAAATGAAATAAACGCTGAACTTAAAATCACCAAAGACAACTCACTGATAGACATTAACTTCACTGGAGTTATGAATAAAAGAAGCATCTACAGTGATGTAATCTTAAATTTTCCACCTATCAACCCCGGTGAAGAAGAAGCGTTATTTGAAACAATCAATCCTCTAAAAAAAGAATCCATAGGTGGAACCATCATGAGTTCAATACGACCTGAAGAACTATCAGTCAGAGAGCTACAGGCAATTTCTTCAATCGATTCAATGAATAATGACTGGAAGATTAAGGCAGTCGACAACCTAACAAGGATGTTCCTTACCGGCTATATTCCGGGCAAATATATTGAACTTGGCCCCTATCTAGAACTTGCTAAACTTAATGTTGTTGAAGGATATCGCTTCAATTTATCAGGACGAACAAGCTCCCAATTCACAAAAAATAAGATGTTTTACGGCCATATTGGATATGGCACCCTCGACAAAGAATGGAAGTATGGTGCAGGATTCAAATATAAGTTTCCTACAAAAAGCAGACGTATACTGACTTTAGATTACCGCAATGACCTATCAAAGATTGGAGATAACAGAAGTATATTTCTAATTAAGGAAAACCAGATGGTGACCGGCGAAGACAACCTGATAACTGCTTTCTTCACAAATAAACCGCTTGAGCAACTTTCCAGAGAAATTAGTTACAGGGTTGAATACGATCACGAATGGAAACCCGGTACATATAATATATTGAGCTACAGTCACCGTAAAATCTATTCAGGTAAATTTGTACCCTTCTTGTTAAAACAAGAACCAGTCAACTCAATCACAACTGATGAAATAACTCTACGATTAAGACTAACAAAAGAAGAAAGAATAACCGACGACTACTGCCGAAGGTATTATTTAAACTCAATTTATCCACGCTTTAACTTTTTGATAACCGGGGGGCATTTCACTGCCGGTGAAAAATCAGGCAATTACCTCAACGCCAGAGCAGTTATAAGGCATGATATTAGCTTGGGACTTACAAAGTTTTATTATATTTTTGAATCTGGAATTACTCTTGGCAAGGTGCCATTTCCTCTGCTTGAAACCCACCGTACCGACCAGTCTCTTGGATATGCAATATATTCATTTAATATGATGAACGAATTGGAGTTCGCTTCAGACAGGTTTGCCAGCATCCTTGCTCAATACCATCTTAATGGACTATTTTTCAATAGGGTTCCTCTCCTCAAGAGATTAGGATTAAGGGAAGTCTGTTCAGCAAAAATACTATGGAGCCATCTAAGTGAATCGCACAGCGAGATACTCGATTTAAGAAGAGACTTTCATGATGCAAGAATTCCCTATGTTGAGCTGAGCGCCGGAATTGAAAATATACTTCAGTACTTCAGAGCAGATGTAGTTTTCAGGTTGTCACAACTCGACAATCCTGGGGTTAAGAGCATGGGCTTCAGGTTCAGGGTTGACGTTTCATTCTAAAATTTTAGATTGCACTTTTTTTAGTGGAACTTTTAAAAACTGTGTACCAATTTTAGTATTGGATACAAGGCAACCACATAGGGACCACATAGGGACCACATTCGCCCTTTCTCCCTTTATAATGGGAGAAATGAAGAATGTGGTACTAATCTGTTACCTTGTTTGTCCCTTTCAAAAGACAGGAAGTATTAATTCTTTTCGAACTTGCAGTTATTAATTCATAAATAAACTCACAAATCAGCTGAATAGAGTTAATATTTTTAAATTTGCCACAATTTTAAATCAGTCGACAGGTTTGAATTAATTAAGTCCCTGCTTTAGAAAAAATGAGTGAGTTTCTTGATCTTGGAATCAGATTTATCTGATTCTACTTTTCAACTGAAAATACTCTTCATTTATATTAAAAGAAAATTGTAGATGAAAATTATTGAACATGATTTTGTAATTGTAGGAAGCGGATTAGCGGGTCTTACAGCGGCGTTTTATGCTTCGAGGTATGGAAATGTCGCAATTGTCACAAAAGCGGGTCTTGACGTCAGCAACTCATATTTTGCGCAGGGAGGTATAGCAGCTGCCCTCCACCCTGACGACTCACCTGAGGATCATATAAATGACACACTTATTGCCGGTCGTGGGCTTTGCGATTACGACTCAGTAGAGATACTTGTCAATGAAGGAAAAGAAAGGATAGTTGAGCTCATTGAAATGGGGATGAAATTTGACAAAGAGAACGGCGAATATGTACTGGGGCTTGAAGGAGGTCATTCAAAAAGAAGAATTTTTCATGCGGGAGGAGCATCGACCGGTAGGGAAATGACCAAGTTCATGGTTGAGAAAGTAAAAGAAATATCCAATATCACTGCATATCAGCATACTAAAGCATTAGAATTAATAACTGTTGATGGTAAATGCTGCGGTTTGAAGGCTATTTGCTTTGACGATATGTCGACAATACAATTCCGCACAAATGCTGTTATTTTATCGACAGGAGGCTTATCTCGTTTATATCAGAGAAGCACAAATCCATATACTGCAACAGGCGACGGCATAGCTCTTGCTTGGAACGCAGGAGTTCAGCTGGTTGACATGGAGTTCATTCAGTTTCATCCAACTGCTTTGATGATACCCGGACAGGATGCTTTTCTTTTAAGTGAAGCTATCAGGGGTGAAGGTGCATATCTACTTGATAAAAACGGTGACAGGTTCATGGTTGGACAACATCCATTAGCTGAATTAGCACCAAGAGATACTGTTGCAAGTGCGATTTATAATCAAATGAAAAAAGATGATGCACCAAATGTTTACCTTTCATTAAAGCACATCAACAAAGAATACATAAAAGAAAGATTTTCTGCAATATATGAAGAGGTGTTGAAAAAAGGATTAGATATTACAAAAGATATTATTCCAATAGCACCTGCAGCACATTATATGGTAGGAGGAATACATACCGGTCTAAACGGAGAAACCAACATACAGGGGCTATGGGCTTGTGGTGAAGTAGCTTCAACCGGAGTTATGGGCGCTAACCGATTAGCTAGCAATTCATTACTTGAATGCCTCGTATTTGCAAGAAGAGCAGCTTTACACTCTAAACAGTATGTAAATCAACCAATACCAGACAATGAGCTTTCACCGGTAGTATATGATAAAGACAATGTTAAGATATTTCTTGATTACAAAAATGAAATATCAGATATAATGTCAAAGAATGTATGTCTTGTAAGAAATGAAGATGGCCTTAAGAAAGCAGTTGAGAGGCTGAACGAAATCAGACATGAATATAAAGATAAAACCTACGAATATAATTTGAACAAAATAAACAACATTGCCAATATCGGTTTTCTTATTTCAAATTCAGCAATAATAAGAAAAGAAAGTCGTGGAGGACATGTAAGGGAAGATTATCCTGAAACAAATCCGGCAATGGATTTTCATATTGTTCAACAAATAAATAAAGAACCGTCGTTTGTTCCTGTAAGAAAGAAGAATAATGGATAAGATTTTGTCAGAAAACATTGATCCCCTGATTGAAGCAGGGCTAAAAGAAGATGTCAACACCGGCGATATCACAACAGATATGCTTATTCCTGCTCATTATCAGACTGAGGCTGTAATGAAAGCAAAATCAGAGGGAGTAATTGCCGGATTGATGGTTGCAGAAAGAGTATTTAAAAAACTTGATCCTAACGCTGAGTTTATTTCATATCTGAAAGATGGAGATAAAGTTGAAAAAGGACAGGTAATTTGCACAATAAAAGGATCATACAGGGCAATACTCACCGGTGAAAGACTAGCTTTGAACTTTTTACAAAGAATGTCTGGAATAGCAACAGCTACGTCAAAGTTTGTAGAAGCAGTGAAAGGATATAAAACAGAGATACTTGACACCAGAAAGACTGTTCCCGGATTAAGATTACTAGATAAATATGCTGTTAAAGCAGGAGGAGGAACAAATCATCGGATAGGACTTTATGATATGGTTATGATTAAAGATAATCATATCAGTGTTGCGGGGGGCATTATTAATGCTGTAAACGCGATAAGGCCAAATATAGCATCAGACATAAAAATTGAAGTTGAAACAACAACACTTGAAGAAGTCAGGGAAGCATTAAGTGTAAATGCAGATGTCATTATGCTTGATAATATGGATAATGCTACTATGAGTGAGGCTGTTAAAATAATAGATGGTCGGGCAAAGGTTGAAGCATCTGGCAACATGACTATTGAAAGAGTAAGGGAAGTTGCATCCACAGGTGTCGATTTTATATCGATAGGATCGCTTACACATTCAGTGATAGCCCTTGACATAAGTCAGAAAATTAAAAAATAATGCAAAACCTCATAATCGACATAGGAAACTCAAGAACCAAAGTTGCAGTGTTCAACAATGGTGAATTAATGATTTGTTTTCCTGTGGAGGAGTTTGAATATAAAGACTTTAAAATTCTAAAGGAAGATTATCCCTCAATAAATGCTGCAATAATATCATCAGTCAGGGAGAAACCTGAAGAATTGATTGAAATTCTAAAAACCGAATTAAAACCAGTTCTGTTTCTAAGCCACGAAACAAAAATTCCAATAGAAAATTGCTACAAGACGCCAGAAACCCTAGGAAAAGACCGTCTTGCAGCAGTAGTAGGAGCAAATTTTCTTTTTCCGGACAGAGATTTACTTGTAATAGACGCAGGGACAGCAGTAACTTACGACTTTATTAATAAAGAAAACCAATATAAAGGAGGATTTATAACTCCTGGTCTTTCAATGAGATTTAAAGCTTTGCATCAATTTACGAACAAATTGCCTTTATTGCATACAGATTCGCCGGGTGATTATTCCGGCAACGATACAAATTCTTCAATAATTGGAGGTATTCAATATGGGCTTAACGGAGAGATAAATTCGGTTTTTAACTATTTTAACACTTTTAGTGAAAATTTATTCATTATTTTAACTGGTGGAGACACAAAGTATTTTGAAAAATTATTAAAAAGTTACAATTTTGTAAGCCTTGAAATTACCCTTATAGGATTAAATAGAATTTTAGAGTTCAATCATATAAATTAATTATAACCAAGAACAGTATATTGGCATCAATTTTGGATGTGGTAAAAGAAAAAAGATTATTATGAAAACGATAGCAAGAACATTAGGTATAATTTCGCTGGTTTTACTGGCAAATTTCACATTTGCCCAAAGAAAGGTCACAGGTACAGTTTTTCTTGATGGAAAACCTGCCGGGGGTATTCAAGTTGAAGCAAATAAGACAAACAGCAGTTATTATACTAGTTTCGACGGGAAATACGAAATCCAAATCAGTGCCAAAACAAAATATTTGAAATTCACGTTTCTTGACGATTCAAAGAAACTTGATATTTCAACAAACACTTCAGACGTTATAAACTTCAGCTGGGATGGAAACCCAATTCCGGAAATGTCTGACGAACCAGGAGTTATCCTTAAAGATATCGAGCAGCTTACAAAAGAACGCGATATGGAGTTTTTGAATAATTTATCTTTGTACCGTGAGTTTTACAAACAGAATGATTACACATCTGCATTGCCCCACTGGAAAAAACTATACAGCTTATATCCTAAATCTACAGCTCAGATCTACATTGATGGTTTGAATATGTATGAGAAATACCTCAAAGATGCATTAGACAGCAAAACTAAAAATATATATCTGGACACCTTGATGCAAATTTACGACAAGAGGATGAAGTATATGGACAATGTAGGTGAATTGATGGGAAGAAAAGCTGCAAAGTACCTTGAAACAGTACTGACATTAGATTTGAATGAAAGTCAGTTAAAAGAAGGCATCAAAAAAGGTTACGGTTTTGCTGAAAAATCAATAGCTGAATCAGGGGTCAATGCTGAGCCGGCAGTTATGGTTCTTTTTATGCAATCAACAAAAAGATTGTACGCATTCAATGAATTTGACAATGCCACAGTTATTGACAACTATGAAAAGATAATGACTATCATTGATGAGCAAAAGAAGAATGAAGCAACAAAAGATAAAGCATTGCAAGCAGAACCACTTGTTGAACAGATAGTAGAAAGCAGTGGAGCTATGGACTGCAAAACAATGGTAGAATTATACACTGTTAAGTTCAAACAAAATCCTTCAGATCTTGTTCTTGTCAAGAAGATAGTAAAAATGCTAAGAAAAGAAGGATGTACAGACAGTGACATATATGCAAATGCCTCAGAAAAGCTTTATGATCTTGAACCATCACCAGATGCTGCTTTCAATATGGCAAACATGTTCGTAAAGAAAGAGAAATACGATAAGGCATTTGACTATTATGAAAAAGCTTATACAGGAGAGCAAAATCCTGAAAATAAAGCAATGTATTATTACTATTCAGGGATGCTAGGTCTACAACACAGCAAATTGCAGCATGCAAGCACAATGGCTGGTGAAGCCATAAAACTGAAAAGTGATTATTGTGAAGCATATATGTTACTTGGAGAAGTATATGCTCAATCAGCAAAAGGATTCAGTGATGATGACTTTGAACGCTCAACAGTTTTCTGGATAGCAGTAGACAACTTTGAAAGAGCATCAAGATATGCGAATTGCAAAAATGATGGCGAAAGTAAGGCCAGTTTCTATAGAAACTATTTCCCAAATAAAGAAGAAGTTTTCTTCAGAAGCTTAACCGAAGGTGGTAGATACACCGTAGGAGGATGGATTAACGAAAGCACAGTAGTCCGTGTTAAAAAATAAGAACATCATTAAAAGAAATATATTAAGCATTGCAATCTTTACGGGGATTGCAATGCTTTTTTTATCATGCAAGAACAATAATATTGAGCAGATTGCAGCATTTACGCATCCTCCGGGAGCACCCGAAGTTATAGGCGACAGCATTGAAATGATATATTCAGATTCAGCAATCATACGTTTTAAACTTACATGCCCGGAAGTGAAAATTTTTCAGGATGAAGAACCTCCTTACAACGAATTTCCAAAAGGATTCAGGATTGAGCAGTATGATAGCAAAAATAAAGTAACTTCGAGCATTAAAGCATTATACGGAAAATATTACGACCAAAGATCTCTTTGGGAAGCAAAACAAGATGTTGTAGCCGTGACAGAAACCGGTGATTCACTGTTGACTGAGCTTTTATTTTGGGACGAGAAAAAGGAAATAATATATTCTGATCAATTTGTTAAAATTATTACCAAAGATAAGATATTCACTGGGACAGGATTTGAATCTGACCTACAAATGACAAAATGGAGAATTGTTAAACCTAAGGGGACATTTGTCATTGAAGTTGAACAATAAAAGTCATGACTGAGATAATTATAATATTAGTCACAATTACATTTTCATTCTTCTTTTCAGGAATGGAAATAGCTTATGTATCTTCAAATAAAATGAGGCTTGAAGTTGACAAACAAAAGGGTACCATGACTTCAAGTATTCTAAATATTTTCTCTTCCAATTCAGAACAATACATTGCCACAATGCTTGTAGGCAACAATATTTCACTTGTTATATATGGTCTTGCAATTGCAAAATTGTTGGAGCCTCCAATCCAATCTTTTATAAGTTCAGATATACTTGTGCTTTTGTTTCAGACATTGATTTCAACGTTGTTAATACTATTTACAGCCGAGTTTTTACCAAAGACATTATTTAGAATAAATGCTAATGCAGTATTAAGGTTTTTCGCCTTTCCTGTACTTCTTTTTTACATTTTACTATACCCTATTGCTAAGATTTCTATGTTCCTGTCGATGTTGATAATAAAATACATTTTCAGAAAAGAAGTTAGTCCCGAGTCGGAAAAAATAATATTCACAAGAATTGATCTTGATCATTATATAAATCAGCTTGATAAGCCTGCTCTAAAAAACAATTACGAAGAAGAAACGGAAATAAAACTATTTAAGAATGCGCTTGATTTTTCAAAAGTTAAAGTGAGGGATTGCATGGTTCACAGAACTGAGATTGAAGCAATGGAAGATACAAGTACTATCGAAGAATTAAAAAACAGGTTTATAGATACAGGCTTTTCAAAAATCCTTATTTACAACGATTCAATAGACAATATCATAGGATATATACATACTTCACAATTGTTTAAGAACCCTTCTTCTTTAAAAACGATAATGAACCCTATTTCCATAATTCCGGAAACAATGACAGCAAACAATCTTTTAAAGATTTTCACTCAAAAACACAAAACGATTGCAGTGGTGGTTGATGAATATGGAGGAACATCGGGGCTAGTAACAACAGAGGACATACTTGAAGAAATATTTGGTGAGATAGAAGATGAGCACGATACGGATGATCTTGTTATCAAAAGGGTAAATGATACAGAATGGATATTTTCTGCACGTCATGAAATTGGATTTTTAAATGAAAAATATCATCTTGGGCTACCCGAAGATGATGAATACGACACTTTAGCCGGATTGATAATAAACGAGCATGAAAACATTCCTAAAAATAATTCCATAATAACAATTGATAATTTTGAATTCAGGATATTAAAGGCTAGTGAAACAAAAATAGAGCTAGTATTAATGAAAATATTGGATTTTGATTAAACAGATCTTTATTGCGTTAGGATAGAAAAGTAAAATTATTATCTTCGTAGCCTGAATTTTTAAAAAATAAATAAAAGCAAAATAACATTATTCAAATGGCAACTTTACAAAAACTAAGAAACAAAGCAGGGGTTCTGCTAGCTGCAGTTATTTTTATTGCTCTTGCTGCCTTTATTCTTGGAGATTTATTGCAATCTGGAGGTTCAATGCTAAGAGGCAAGCAAATGCAAATTGGCAAAATTGATGGCGAGAATGTCGATTATACTGAATTCCAGACAAAGTATGATGAAATTGCAAAAATCTACAAATCAAACAATCAAACAAACAACCTTGACGAAGATGCTCATCAGCAGATATTAAATCAGGCTTGGGATGCACTTGTTCAGGAAAAAATAATGTCGGGCATATACAAAAATTTAGGAATCGACATTACTTCAGAAGAAGTTTTCGACATGGTTCAGGGGAAAAATCTACATCCAATCATTACACAAATCTTTGGAGACCCACAAACACGTCAGGTTAATAAAGCTAACGTGATTCAATTTCTAAAATACATTGAAGAAAATCCTGATGCTCCACAAAAGGAATCATGGTTAAACATAGAAAATCAGATAATTACAACAAAGAAATTATCTAAATATACTGATCTTATAGCCAAGAGCTTATATGCAAATTCGTTGCAGGCAAAACTTAGTATTCCTGAAAAGAATATTGTTGCTGACTTGAAATTTATCCAAAAGAAATTTTCTGATATGCCTGATTCAGAAGTCTCAATTACCGAGTCTGACCTAAAGAAGTACTACGAAGAAAATAAAGAAATCTATGAGCAGAAGGCTAAAAGGACAATTTCATATGTTGTGTTCGACATTAAACCTTCACCTGAAGATGATGCTGAAGCATTAAACTGGATAAATAATATCAAAGGAGAGTTTGAAAGAGCCAGCGACAATATGCAATTTGTCAACATGAATTCTGACACAAGATTTTCAGGTCAGTTTCAGGCACCTAAAGATATTACTTCACCTATCTCAGAATGGGTATCATATGCGTCTATTAATGACATCTACGGACCAATAAAAGATGGTGAAACATACAAATTGTTCAAATTAAATGATTCAAAAATGCTTCCTGATTCAGTTAAGGCAAGCCACATCTTAATCAGGGTTCAAAACGCTGAAAATTTAAAAGCAGCGGAATCGACAATTGACAGTTTGAAAAATAAAATTGAAAGCGGCAGAACAACATTTGAACAAGCAGCTAAAGATAATTCAGAGGATGGGTCAGCAGAACTAGGCGGAGATCTTGGTTGGTTTAAGCCAGGCATGATGGTTCCTGAGTTCGATAAAGCAGCGTTTGAATCAGAAAAGGGAGAAATTGTTAAGGTGCAAACTCAGTTTGGTTTCCATCTTTTAAAAGTAACTGAGCAAGGAACAAAAAGTAAACATTATCAGTTAGCGATTGTAGACCGTTCTGTAACTGCAAGTACTGCAACATATCAGAAACTTTATTCAGAAGCCAGCAAATTTGCTGCTAATGCCCAGGATCTTGATGGGTTCAATAAATATGCGAGCCAACAGCTTTTAAAAGCCAATACAATAACTGTAGGAGAAAACGATCGTTCAATAGCCGGTATAGGTACTGCAAGAGCAATTATCCGTCCTGCATTTACAGAAGCTGAAGTTGGTGAATTAATTATCGGAGTAGATCGTTCACCTGTATTTGAACTCGAGAATAAGTTTGTTGTTTCTGCATTAGTATCAGCCGATGAAGCAGGAATTCAGGAATATTCAAAAGTAAAATCAGCAGTTCAATTAGCTGTGATAAAAGAGAAGAAACAAGAAAAATTAGCTGAAAAGTTTAGTTCTGCAAAAAGTTCTTCAATAGAATCAACAGCATCTGCTTTAGGTCTCAATGTAGAAGAAGCCAGTGGTTTCCGTCTTGCATTTGGATCAGTAAATGCAATTGGGTACGAACCTGTTGTAAATGGAGCTGTAGCAGCATTAGATGTAAACCAACTATCGAATCCTATTGTTGGCAGAAATGGTGTTTATATGATCCAATTAACAAACAAGTCAGGTTCAAGCACAGGAAACATTGAAGCAGAAAAACAAAGCCTTTATCAGACTTCAAATTATAGGGCCAGCTATCAGGCTTTTGAAACTATAAAAGAAAATACAGAGATTGTTGATAAGAGATCCAAATTCTATTAATCGAGTTTAATCTCAAGAAACATAAAAAAGGCAGTCAAAATATTTGACTGCCTTTTTTAGTTTTATCTGTTCATAAGAAAAGATTTAAAACTATTGAAACTTTGGTCCATTTCAATGCTTTGCTTATGTCCCTTCATAAATAAAGCAAGTTTATCGGGCAGTGGCACGTTCCCTTTTCCTACTATCGCTTCGACTGTCTCTGTGAATTTAGCAGGATGTGCAGTTTCAAGAAAGATACCTGTCTGGTCTTTGGCAAGATATTCTTCGAGGGACATATAACCGCAAGCTCCATGAGGATCAAGAAGATAATTCCATTCGTCGAATACCCTTTTAATTGTGCTTCTTATTTGATCATCTGAATATCTAAATCCGACAAGGTCATTAGTTAATTCGTTAAAATCATTATTGTATAAATCAATAATCCTAACAAAATTGCTTGGATCACCAACATCCATTGCATTAGCTAATGTTTGAACTGAAGGGCGAGGATTATATTTACCGTCCTTCAGATAATTATAAACGATGTCATTTTCATTATTAGCAGCAATAAACTTATGAACGGGTAATCCCATCCTTTTAGCAAACAAACCTGCAGTCAGATTTCCAAAATTCCCACTTGGAACAGAAATAACTAATTGTTTGTCTTTATTCTCAACTCTTGCATAAGCATTAAAATAATAAAACGCTTGAGGCAGGAATCTTGCTACGTTGATTGAGTTAGCTGAGGTAAGGATCAATTTTTTATTTAAATCTTTATCTAGGAAAGCTGATTTTACAAGTCTTTGACAATCGTCAAAAGTACCATCAATTTCAATAGCAGTAATGTTTTGTCCCAGAGTAGTAAACTGAGATTCCTGAATAGCACTTACTTTACCTTTAGGATATAAAACGTAGACATGAATTCCTGGGACACCTAAAAACCCATTAGCCACAGCGCTACCAGTATCACCGGATGTTGCGACAAGAACGTTTACGAGTTGGTCTGATTCACCTAAAAAATAAGCCAGTAACCTTGCCATGAACCTTGCGCCTACATCCTTAAAAGCAAGAGTTGGTCCATGGAAAAGCTCTAAGCTGAAAATATTATCGTGAACATTAACGACAGGACAATCGAAAGACAAAGTATCATATACGATTTCTTTAAGCTTATTTTCCTCAATGTCTTCACCAAAAAACTTCTGAGCGACTCTAAATGAAATTTCCTGAAAAGAAAGGTCTTCAATGTTTTTAAAAAAGGTGTTATCAAATTTTTCAATCCTTTCGGGCATGAATAATCCATTATCATCAGCCAGACCTTTAGTAACAGCCTGTCTAAGATCAACATCTGTAATAGATTTTTTTGTACTGTAATATTTCATGAGTAAGAAATTTGTTTTTAATTATCGTATGTAACCCACATGTCTGATTCAGAGAAACCCCGATTTACAAATCATCGTTATTTGCAATTAACAGTAAGCATGTTCGTTTTAATGAATAAAAATTTGTAAAGCGAAAATAATCTATAATCGTAAACCACTAATATTTATCATTAAATTTTAAAATAAAGTTTTGCAAATTTAACTAATTATACCTATCAATCCTTGCCAAAAAATTACGTGTAACTTAGGTTTTGTAATATCCTAACAAATTTTTAAACATTTAATCTAAAATAAATCTACCCTAAAAAAAAATCTAATTAAATTAGTAAAGATTTAAAGGGAGCATGATTAAAAACGAAAATAAATATCAACTTTTATTTTTACTGATTCTGGTATTAGTAAATCTGAAATTGTTTTCTGCTGATGTATTTTATGACAGAAAAGAACAAATGGGTATGTCATTTCTTAACGTTACAGATATATCAAAAGACAATAAGGGATTTATGTGGATTGCTACATCTAAAGGGCTTAACAGATGGGATGGATACAATTTCAAACAATTCTTTCACGATGAAAACGATTTAAATTCATTATCAAGTAATTTTATTAATGCTTTAAAATTTGATAAAAGCGGGTTGCTTTGGATAGCTACTTCAAACGGTTTAAATTGTTATAACCCGGAAACGGGAAATTTTAATCATTTTTTTCATAATCCAGAGGATGAAACTTCTATTTCTTCCAACAACGTTCTTTGTTTAGCCGAAGATTTAAACGGGGTACTATGGATTGGAACAGAAAGTGGGCTTAATAGCTATAATAAAGAAACGAAGAAATTTGAGCATTATAATTTCGAAGATCTTATCAATATCGAAGATCTTAATTACGGGAACATACGAAAGCTATTTTATGATTCGGACAACAACCTATGGCTAGGCTTTTTATATAGTGGAACGCTTAAGTTTAACGTCGTTACAAAGGAAAAAAAGTTTTATCACAAAGACAAAACCGGAAATTTTATTTCAAGTGTAAATGATGCTTTGATATGGGACAATGATAAAATGCTCTTTTGTACTTGGGGAGTTAAAGTACTTGAATACTCTAATTCCAAAGATGAATTTTCAACATGGGAAGCAAATGAATATTTAGATAATCCGATAGTATTAAATATTGAAAAGGATTCATATGGAGGCATATGGGTTGTTGATCATTATAATAAAATAGTCCACCTTTCTCCTGAACTGAAAGTCCTTGAGAAATACGAAGTCAATTCAGAAATTTTTAAAATTCCGTCTAATCAAATAAATTGTCTGTTTTCTGACAGAGAAAACATATGGGTTGGGACTACAAATCAAGGATTCTTCCAGATTAACTATTCAAATAAGATAATCAACGATTTGCACAAAGGAACAGGGAATTTTTCAGAGTTATCCAAAATCCAGGTGCTATCAATTTCTCCCGGAAGACCTGGGGAAATTATAATTGGCACTTCAAATCGGAAAATACTTATTTACAACGATATTAAAAGTGAGATTACAGAAATAGATATACCTGAAGCATATGTATACAGATTATACTGGGACAAGGCTAGTCAAAAACTATTTTACGGCTCCTTTTCTGAAGAATTTAAAAGCATTGACTTAAGAACGCGTAAAATTAAAACAGAAGCAAAATTTCCATCTTCCTATGCAGTGTTTGGAATTACTTCTAACGACTCACAAATCTTTATAACTCCCTGGGATCAAGGATTATTAATTATAAACAAAGATGGCAGTATTTATAATCCTGCTAAAGAAAAATGGCAAAGAGATTTTTCAACCTTGAACCTGCTTTATGATGACGACATTCTTTGGATGGCTACATATAACAATGGAGTTATAAGTTATAATATTAAATCCGGAGATTTTAGATCACATTTACTCACTGACGATAAAACAGAAAAGTTTTTTAGTAATCAAGTAAATATAATTACCAAACTACGTAATGGACAAATATTAATCAGCACGAATGAAGATGGGTTATGCTCAATGGACAGAGAGAACCTCAAGTTTAAAAAAATTGGGGGCGATATAGGGCTAAATAAGCTTCACATCAAATCAATCTTCGAAGACAATCAAAACAATATCTGGATAGTAACAGAGCAGAAAGTTATTAAAACAGATGTTAATTTTAAAAACTACACTGAAATATCATTATATGATGGTCTGAATTCGGGTATAGAACATTTGTCATCAACCTATCTTTCTGAGACAAAAAAGATATTTATTGGTGGTCAAGAGGGTGTTCAATACTTGAACCCAACAGTTGAAGTTGAAGAGAACGCAATAAATAAAGTAAACATTACAGACTTAAGAATTTTTGAGAAGAAAATAGAGAATGGTGATAAAATTCTAAATGGTAAAACAATAAGCTATTGTGACACTGTAAGTCTTAGTCACAACATGAATTTTATTACTATCGATTTCTCTTCTATGAATTACAACAATCAGACAAACAGAGAATTTTCATATAAACTTGAAGGTGTAAATAGTGAGTGGATCAATGTACCATATAATAAAAACAGTGTTACATATTCAAACCTTAGTCCCGGAGAATATGATTTCCTCATAAAGGTTTCAAATGATCATGGAATATGGACAGACAATTTAACCAAGCTCCATATATCAATTTTTCCTCCTTTTTGGAGAACAAGTTTATTTAGATTCCTAATCATTGCATTTGTTGTTGCGACACTCCTAATATACAGTCGATTAAAGGATTACAACTACAAACAGGAAAAGAAAAAACTTGAATTAATTGTCAAGGAAAGAACTGCAGTTGTTGTAGCCCAGAAAGAAGAGCTAGAGAAAGCAAATGATGTTAAAAATAAGTTTTTCAACATTATAGCACATGACCTTAAAAATCCAGTAAGTTCAGTTGTTCAATTGACTGAACTTTTAAAAGATAATTTTAGTTCATTCTCAGAAGAACAGAAAAAAGAAATAATCGATTCTAGTGTTAATTCAGCAAATTCTACTCTTAATTTACTTGATGATTTGCTTTTATGGGCAAGGTCTCAAATAAATAAAATTACTTTCACTTTTGAGCCTCAGAACATTTATGATTTAGCTCAGAGCGAAATAATCAACCATTTTCAACAAGCTTCCAATAAAAGAATAGTATTAATAAACGAATTACAGAACGGAACTTTTGTAATGGCTGATTCAAGTTCTGTAAGAACAGTATTTAGAAATCTTATTTCTAATTCAATTAAATTCTCCAAACCTGAAGGTGTTGTTATTATTGGAGGAAGAGCAGATGCTTCTACATTAACCATTTTTGTAAAAGATTTTGGAATAGGAATGAGTGAAAAAACACTAAGAAACTTATTCCGACTGTCAAACAAGGAATCTATTGATGGAACTGTAGGGGAAAAGGGCAGTGGTCTGGGACTAAACCTTTGCAAGGAATTTGTTGAAAAGAATAGTGGAAATATTTGGTCAGAAAGCGAACCAGGTAAAGGTTCGACTTTCTACTTCACTCTGCCCATTTTAAATTAATTTTCTGTTCAAATTAACCCTAAAAAATGCTTTATAAAATCGTTACCGGATATTAGTCCATAACATCCATTCTTTGCACTTTCCTCATCATATCTATCAACTTCATCAGCTTGTTCTCCCGGCCTATATATTATAAAGGGAACAGGGTCGTGAGTATGAGTCCTCTTAATGCAAGGAGTTGGATGATCGGGCAACAATGCGATTGATAGTGGCTCTTTTAAGTCTCTAGCCGAATCCATTATTGGTTTTAATATCCTTGAATCGAGATATTCGATTGTCTTTGTTTTAAGAAGTACATCTCCTTCATGTCCGGCCTCGTCACTAGCCTCAATGTGTAAGTATACAAAATCAACATCACCTTTCAATGCATTAATCGCAGCAGCAGCCTTGCCTTCATAGTTTGTATCATACAAACCTGTTGCTCCATCAACTTTAATTACATCCATACCGGCATATACTCCAATACCCTGTATCAAATCAACTGCAGATATTACAGCTGATTTTTTTATCCCATACATCTCGCTCAGAGTATCCATTTTGGGTTTAAATCCAGGTGACCAAGGCCATATAGAGTTGGCAGGATCTTTACCTTTTTCAATTCTACTGATATTTATTGGGTGAGATTTTAGAATTTCCTGAGATTTTAGGATTAAATCATTTATTAAAAGCGCAGTATCCATTGACTCCGAATCATTTGCCTTAACAAGAACATCTTTAAAAAAAGTTCCAGGAACATCATGGGGAGGAGTACAGTTCAATTGTTTCTTTCCTCCTTTAATTACTAAAAGATGTCGATAAGAAACACCGGGGTAAAATCGAATCGTATAAGTACTTAGCTTCTCATTTAGAGTATCAATAATTTGTAACGCTTCTTCACTAGAAATGTGTCCTGATGAATGGTTTTTGATTTTTTCGTCTTCAATGCAAATTAAGTTACAACGTAATCCAAGGTCTCCGTCTTCAATCTCAACCCCCATACTTGCAGCTTCAAGAACTCCCCTCCCCTCATAAACTTTGTGGACATCATAACCAAGAACACCCATATTTGCAATTTCACTTCCAGCAGGCATGTCATTTGGCACAGTAACAAGCAGCCCACTTTTGCCTTTCTTTGCAAGTTCATTAATGTGTGGCTTATTTGCAGCCATCAAGGGAGTTTTTCCGCCCAGAATATCATTAGGCATATCTGCCATGCCATCACCTAAAACAATAACGTATTTCATCTTAAAACTATATTAATTATCACCTTCGGCTTCTTCCAGCTCCTCTTCCCTATCAACACTGAAATCGCCATTAAAAAAACTACCTTCTTCAGGCAAAATAAGTTTGAAGTCATATAAATAACAAATCTCCATATTTGCATTTTCAATTGTAAAAGAAAGAATATGCCCTCCATGCTTTCTGTCTGAACTTAAAAAGTGCAAATGAAAACCTTTTGCATTAATTCCATTTACATAATCGGGGCAGAAAAATCCAATAATAATACCATCAATATTATTGAACTCAAATTCAGCCTGATTTTCAGCCGCTTCTCCTAAAGGTTTGTCTGGCTCAACCACCCTTGTTTTCATATATTCAAACCTTCCGCTTATTTTTATTCCATAAAAGATATTCGATGTAGGAAAAAAATCATCGAAGCGAGTATTTAAGGAATCAAAATTAAAGTGTTCAATGGAGAAATTTGCATTTGTTTCCCAATTACAAACAGAAGCGAATGGTGTTTTACTATCACCTGAAGGAATAACAACTTCACCTGAATACAAAGCTTGGTAAATAGTGTCGTTATACATTATCATTTCACCGTTCAACTTTTCGAAAGTGCCAATTCCAATATCTCCTAACTCCTTCAATTCATCGATAGGTAATATTCCTTCGTATATACCTTGCAACAATGCATCAATGACAGATATTTGAATTAAAATTGGAGAATCTTCATCCTTCTTATCTTCAACAATATCTTTTGTACAGCTTGTAAAAAAGAGAACAAAAAGAAATGTGAAATAAAAACTTTTAGAAATAAGATTATTTTTCATAAAATCAATTAAATGTTAGCTATTCTAATTATATCAGCAAAAACACCTGCTGCAGTTACATCTGCCCCCGCTCCATATCCTTTTATCTGCATCGGATAAGCATTATATCTTTCAGTTGTCAACAGGATTACATTATTACTACCTTCCAGATCATAAAAAGGAGAATTCCTATCAACTGCTTGTAATGAAACTTTTGAATTTCCATTTTCGTAGGAGGCAACAAATCTGAATTTCTTATTTTCTGATTCAGCACTTTTCCTGAGATCTTCAAACCTACAATCTAAATCTTTAATTTTATTCCAAAACTCGTTAATGCTTACTTTAAACAACTCTTCTGGAATAAAGTTCTCTACCTCGACTTGAGTTTCTTCTACTTCATAACCAGCCTCTCTTGCCAGAATTAGAATCTTCCTGACCACATCTTTCCCACTTAAATCTATTCTGGGATCAGGTTCTGAATAACCGGCCTTTTTTGACATTTCAACAGCCTTACTGAAGGGTATATCCTCACTTAAAGTATTAAAAATGTAATTAATAGTACCTGATAATACTGCCTGAATCTTCAAAATTTGATCTCCACTATTTGTAAGATCCTTAATAGTCGAAATTATTGGTAATCCGGCACCAACATTGGTTTCAAAGTGGAATTTAACTCCTTTTTTCAAAGCTGTTTCCTTCAATAACTTATATTTGAAGAATTCAGATGAAGCAGCAACCTTGTTCGCAGCGACAATTGAAATATTAGATTCTAAAATTTGCTGATAAAAATTAGCCAGAGACTCATTTGCAGTACAATCAATAAAAACTGAATTGAAAATATTCATACTTGTCATTATGTCTACAAAATCTTTAAAGTCAGATTTTAGGTCAGAATATTTAAGCAACGACAAGTAATTTTCAAGATCAATTCCATCTCGGTTAAAAAACATCTTTTTACTGTTAGATATGCTTACCAGTTTCAATTTCAATCTTTTATTAATAAAGAGCTTTTCTTGTTGCAGCTTCAATTGTTGAATTAAGTTTCCTCCAACAGTCCCAATGCCAATAAGAAAAAGATTTAATTCTTTATAAGTGGTAAGAAAGAACCCTTCGTGAATAACGTTTAAGGTCTTCCTTAAATCAGAAGTTTTAACCACCCATGAAATATTCAATTCAGAAGCACCTTGAGCAATGGCTCTAACGTTAACTCCATTCTTACCAATAATATTAAATAACTTACCTGCAATTCCGGAACTTTCTTTCATATTTTCCCCAACAATAGCTACAATAGAAAGATCGTCCTCAATTTTAACCCTATTTACAAGACCATTATTAATCTCAAACTCAAAATCTGTGTTTATTGCATTTGCAGCTTTTACAGACAAGCTTGTATGCACTGCAATAGAGATTGAATTCTCAGATGAAGCTTGAGAAATCAGAATAACATTTATATTTTCTTTTGCCAGAGAAGTAAACAACCTCATTGAAATACCTGTTACGCCTACCATTCCAGCACCCTGTAGAGTGAGAAGTGAAATATCGGAAATAGAAGAAATCCCTTTAATAATCTGAGTACTTCCGTTTCTTTTTTCGTATCCGATTAATGTTCCCGGCTCTTTAGGCTTAGTTGTATTTTTAATCCAGACAGGAATCTTTTTTCTGAATACAGGTAATATTGTTGGAGGAAAAAGGACCTTTGCGCCAAAGTGGGATAGTTCCATCGCTTCGGAATAAGTAAGATAATTTATTGTGTAAGCTTTGCTTATTACACGGGGATCAGCAGTCATAAATCCATCAACATCTGTCCATATTTCTAATGCTGATGCGTTAAGTGCAGCTGCATAAATAGCTGCTGAATAGTCTGATCCGCCACGGCCTAAAGTTGTTAATTCACCCTTAGTATTTGACGAAACAAAACCAGGAACAACAGCAAGTCCTTTAAAATCCTTAAATGCCTCACCAATAAGTTTATTTGATAAATCAAAATCAACAGAAGCTTTAACAAAATTACTATCAGTTTTAATTAATTCACTACTGTTGAACCATTTTGCATTTAGAAATGGAGCAATAATGGTAGATGAAAGAATTTCTCCCAATCCTCCAATCCTATCAAGAGTTTT
Organism: uncultured Prolixibacteraceae bacterium; assembly: GCA_964393405.1. GTDB lineage: Bacteria > Bacteroidota > Bacteroidia > Bacteroidales > Prolixibacteraceae > CAYMTR01. The sequence goes on along the minus strand of CAYMTR010000003.1, from coordinate 110,662 downwards.
ATCTGTCAACTCTCCAATAAGTGAGACACCTCTGATAAGACCACTCAATTCGTCAATCTTTTCCTGAATTTGTTTCTTAACACTAATTCTGGTTTCACCTTTAAGTAAAGAGTTAACAGCGTCCATATGGCGGATTGTGACTTCCGTTATTTCTTTCTCGGTGAAGGTATTTGTTAAAGCAGCGGTTTTAGCCATTGAGAGAATCTTATCGGTGATACCTCCAAAGGCTGAAACAACAACTACTATGTCATCGTTCTGACTATTAACAATCTCTTTAACTTTCAGTAAGTTTTGAACACTTCCTACTGAAGTTCCGCCAAATTTGAGAACCTTCATTTTAGTAAATAATTAGTTTTAATTAATTTTTAATTTTAATCTGAAAATGATATATACGAATAAAAAAAAATCTTTCCGGATTATAACGTTTTGTCCGGAAAGATAGTAAAGTAATAATATTTTATTAATCAACTACGATTCCGTAGTAATTGCTGTCGTTGATAACGCTTCCATTATTTTGTTTTCAAGTTCCAGTGCAAGCTCTGGATTATCTTTCATTAAACTTTTGACGCCTTCTCTACCTTGCCCAAGTTTAGTTTCGCCATAACTGAACCATGATCCGCTTTTCTTAATAATATTAAGCTCAACACCGAGGTCTACAATTTCACCGGTCTTTGATATTCCTTCTCCAAACATTATATCAAATTCAGCTTTTTTGAATGGAGGTGCCACTTTATTTTTAACTACTTTAACCCTTGTATGATTACCTAAGGCTTCTTCACCATCTTTAACCTGGCCTATCTTACGAATATCTAACCTAACTGAAGCATAAAATTTAAGAGCATTTCCTCCTGTAGTAGTTTCAGGATTACCAAACATTACACCAATCTTTTCCCTGAGCTGATTGATAAAGATGCAGCAAGTTTTAGTTTTATTAATATTTGCAGTCAATTTTCTTAATGCTTGAGACATCAATCGGGCTTGAAGACCCATTCTTGAATCACCCATGTCTCCTTCAATTTCAGCTTTTGGAGTTAAAGCGGCAACTGAGTCAATTACAATAATATCAATAGCCCCCGAACGAATAAGATTATCAGCAATTTCAAGAGCTTGCTCACCGTTATCTGGCTGAGATATTAACAATTCATCGGTATCAACGCCAAGCTTATGAGCATATGTTGGATCAAAAGCATGTTCCGCATCAATAATTGCAGCAATACCTCCTGCTTTTTGAGCTTCTGCAATTGCATGAATCGCCAAAGTAGTTTTACCTGATGATTCAGGACCGTAGATCTCAATTATTCGTCCTTTAGGGTATCCACCAACCCCCATTGCAATATTTAGTCCAATAGATCCTGAAGAAATAGCAGGAACATTTTCAACTGGCTTATCGCCCATTCTCATAATTGAACCCTTACCGTACGACTTGTCAATTTTGTCCATCGTCAGTTGTAGAGCTTTTAACTTTTCCTTGTTGACTTTTGATTTTTCTTCTTCCATTATTTACAACGTTTTAAAAATTTGATCTGAATGATTTTTTGTATCAACTTTTTCAATTATTTCTACTATTAAACCTTTTTCATCGATTATAAAGGTCGTTCTTAATACTCCCATATAAGATTTACCGTACATTTTCTTCTCACCCCATACGCCATAAGATTCAAGAATCTTTTTTTCAGGGTCAGCGATTAGGTTAAACCCTAGATTGTATTTTTCAGCAAACTTTTTGTGTGAGGCACTACTATCAGGACTGACACCTATCACTTCAAAACCTTTGTTGATCCAGAATTGATAATTATCATTTAAATTACAGGCTTCAGCTGTACATCCTGAGGTGTTATCCTTGGGATAAAAGTATAAAATAACTTTCTTCCCTCTAAAATCTGATGATGAAATTTCTTCATTATTTTGATTAACCCCGGTAAATTGTGGAGCCAAATCACCAATTTTAAGTATAATCATAGTTTTTGTTTTTTTACAATTTATTTATCGATTAAATTTAGTCAAATTGCTTACTTTAAAATTATTTTTGCCGGATACATTTATTAAATTTAACAAATCATCGTTTCCTACTTTAAATGACAGAATATAAAATAATACATAAAAACAATTTCTTATCTATATTAGTTTTCATTTTGATCTCATTAAATTCATTTGGTCAAAATGAAAATGAAAAAGCAATATTATTATTTGAATCTCAAAATTTCACTGAAGCTCTTCCTTATTTTCAGGAAGCCTACAAGAAATATCCTGACAATAAAAATATTTTATATTACCTCGGAGTATGTTTTATTGAAACAGGACAATTCAACATTGAAAATTCAAAGCTTCTTTTATTAGCATCAAAGGGAGATGTACCTTTAGATATAAATTTCTTTATTGGAAAAAACTATCATGCCTTAAATCAGTTTCAACTTTCAAATTCATACTATCAAATGTTCCTTAATAAGGCAAAAAAGAGAGATATTAAGGATTCAGGTGTAAAGGAATTACATAAGCTGTCGATTAAAAGAATTAACCCTTTTGAAAAAGTAACTTATGAAACAACACCAAAAGATTCACTTGTTTCTAAAGACACGAATACAATAATAAGCTCTACCCAACTGCCAGATTCAATTATCACTGAAACAACACCTCCCATTAACGGTTTTATTGAAACAAACACCCCCGTTGAAAATGTAAACACATCTACCTCTTCTGACAAGATCGTTTTGTTGAAAGACAATAAACTCGATACTGTAACCTTACCACAAGAGCTGATAGACTCAATAATTAACTTTAATATATCAACCGGGATAGTTTACTTAAAATTTAATCAATTCAGAACGATAAAAGGTAAATCCCATTTTCTTAACGGATGGGAATATTCAAAAGAATTGACAACATTGGTTGAAAAAACTAATGAATTAAGAAAAAAGTATGAGTCAGCTGAATCATTTGATATTAAAAACCAATTGTCAAATCAAGTCCTTGGTCTTGAAATAGAAATCTTTGATCTAAAAAGATTAACAGATGATGAATTCCTAAAGTCAAGGGAATCTGAAAATTCCTTTTGGCAGACTATCCATGTTGATGAAAGAAACAAAATAAAAAAGGAAAATGACTCAATACAAGTTTCGCTTGAAACTAAAAAAACCGAACTTGAATTTGAGAATAAAGAGACTTCTGACTCCTTAACGATTATTGTTAATGAGAAAAATTTAGAACAAGAAGACTTAACAGTTGAAACTCCTATTGAAGATGAGATTATTACAAAACCGGAAAATGAAGTAGTTTATAAAATACAAATCGGTGCTTTTAAAACTGAATTACCACCAGCTTCCAAAAATTTGTTTAAAAAATTATCTGTTCTAAGGAAAATAGACACCTACACAGATGAGAAAAAAATAACTTATTATACAATTGGCGAAGTGACTAATTTCAAAGATGCTGTAAAACTACAAGACCAAGTTAGAAAAGAAAGCATAAAAGACGCATTTATTATTATCTTTAAAGATGGAAAAAAGCTTTCATTCAATGAAGCCAAACAATATATGAAGTAATGAAAACTGAAACATTTTATACCACTATAAACTATTAGAAAATGAAAATCATTTCTTTAATATTACTGTTTTTATTAGGAATTATTTTACTGATAGTTGAGTTCTTACTAATTCCTGGAATATCCATTGCCGGTATTGGTTGCTTGATATCTTTTTCAATTTGTGTCTTTTTGGCCTTCAAATTTTTTGGGACGCTAATTGGAATTATAACATTATCAGCTATTTTAATTATTGTTCCCTTATTTTTGTATTTCATTTTTAAAGGGAAAGCAGTTAAGCCTATGATGCTCGAAACAGATATTGATGGTAAAATGAAAAACGTTGAAGACGATTTAGTTAAACCGGGAGATATTGGAGAAACAATCGGTCGTCTTGCGCCTGCAGGCAAGGCCAAAATAAATGGAATAACTTTGGAAGTCCGAACTAACGGAATTTTTGTTGACCCTCACACAAAAATTAAAGTTCTAAAGATTGAAGGAAATAACGTAATTATAGAACCCTTAAAATAATAAATCATGATTCAATTAACATCAATGCTGATAATCATCGGTGCAATAATTTTGCTTTTCATACTTCTCTATTTTGTTCCAATAGGGATATGGTTTTCAGCTTTAGTATCAGGTGTAAGGATTTCACTTTTACAGTTGTTCCTTATGCGATTCAGAAAAGTACCACCCGGAACAATAGTCAGGGCAATGATTGAAGCTCATAAAGCTGGTTTAGCGACAGTAAAAAGAGATGAGTTAGAAGCTCACTTTCTTGCAGGTGGGCATGTTGAAAATGTTGTTCACGCTCTTGTTTCTGCTGAAAAAGCAAATATCGATTTATCTTTCAAGATGGCTACTGCAATTGACCTTGCAGGTAGGGATGTTCTTGAAGCAGTAAGAATGTCTGTTAATCCAAAGGTTATCAATACTCCTCCTGTATCCGCCGTTGCAAAGGATGGAATTCAGTTGATTTGTAAAGCGCGGGTTACTGTTCGTGCCAGTATCAAACAACTTGTAGGAGGTGCTGGAGAAGAAACTGTTTTAGCCAGGGTTGGTGAAGGCATCGTTTCTTCGATTGGATCTTCTCAATCTCATAAATCTGTCCTTGAGAACCCTGATTCAATATCAAAAGTTGTATTAGAAAAAGGACTTGACGCTGGAACAGCGTTTGAAATTCTTTCAATTGATATAGCAGATATTGACATAGGTAAAAACATAGGTGCTTACCTTCAAATGGACCAAGCTGAAGCTGATAAGAATATTGCACAAGCAAAAGCCGAAGAAAGAAGAGCAATGGCTGTTGCTGTTGAACAGGAAATGAAAGCTAAAGCCCAAGAAGCAAGAGCTAAAGTAATCGAAGCTGAAGCACAAATTCCACTGGCAATTTCGGAAGCTTTCCGTTCAGGAAATTTAGGAATAATGGATTATATGAAATTTAAAAATATTGAATCCGACACTAATATGAGAGATTCCATCTCGGGAGATCAACCCAAGAAGAAGGAATAATTATAATGACCAACGAAAATCAAAGGCTCCTTTTGGAGCCTTTTTTATTGTCCATATGCAAGATTTATCTTATTTTTTGAATACTATTAAAATGAAATTCTTATTATAAAGATGAACGTTTTCTATCAGAATAATGTTTATTGGTAAATCTAAATTAAATTTGCCACTCAATTTTAAATCAGATGACTAAGAAATTTTATATAGAAACATACGGATGCCAAATGAATGTGGCAGATAGTGAGGTTGTAGCAGCGATTTTATCAAGTGTTGATTATGAATTAACAGAAAATGAAAAAGAGGCGGACATAATATTGCTAAATACATGCTCAGTAAGAGATAATGCCGAACAAAGAATATGGGGCAGACTTAACCTTTTCAATTCTTATAAAAAGAAAAATAAAAATCTATTAATAGGAATGATAGGTTGTATGGCTGAAAGATTAGCTCACGAGTTAATTGAGAAGAAAGTTGTAGACATAGTTGCCGGCCCCGATTCATACAGGGATCTGCCTTATCTTGTCGATAAGGCCAAAAATGGAGAAGAAGCTATAAACGTAGAGCTGACAACCAATGAAACATACGACAATCTTATTCCAGCTCGAATAAATAAAAATTCAGTTACCGGATTTGTCTCAATAACACGCGGATGTAATAATTTCTGTACATATTGCATCGTTCCTTATACAAGAGGAAGAGAACGTAGTCGTGATTATAACGACATTCTTAATGAGGTTAATGACCTATACAAAAGTGGGTATAAGGAAGTAACATTACTCGGACAGAATGTTAATTCATATAAATGGGAAATTGACGACCGTAAAAATGTAAGATTTCCAGACCTGCTCAAAATGATAGCAGAAAATCGACCGGAAATGCGTATAAGATTTACAACTTCGCATCCAAAGGATATCTCGGATAAACTTTTAAAAGTAATTTCTGAACATTCTAATATCTGCAATCATATCCATTTACCATTTCAAGCAGGAAGCACAAAAATTCTTAATTTAATGAATCGTAAATATGACCGAGAATGGTATTTAAAGAGGATTGAAGCAATTAAAACCATCATACCTGACTGTGGGCTTAGCACTGATGTTTTTTGCGGATTTAGCTCTGAAACAGAAGAAGATTTTCTCGATACTTTATCTCTTATGGAAATCGTCAAATTTGATTCTGCTTTCATGTTCAAATATTCTGAAAGACCCGGAACCTATGCTGCTAAACATCTTAAGGATGATGTTCCAGAAGAAATAAAATCTGAAAGGCTCGAAAGAATTATCAAATTGCAAAGTAGAATATCTCTTGAAAACAATAAAAAAGATATTGGTAAAGTATTTGAAGTTCTGGTCGAGGGTTTATCAAAGAAATCTAAAGAAGAATTTTATGGCAGGACTCAACAAAACAAGGTCGTAGTTTTCCCTTCTCAAAATACAAAAATTGGCGACTTTGTTAAGGTAAGGATTGAAAGATGTACTCAAACCACATTGATTGGGGTGGAAATTTAAATAAAAAAGCCCCATCTGATGTAGATGGGGCTTTTTAAATACTTATATATCGTTCTAATTAATAATTGCTTTCATTGCTTCCATTGCACTTCTCAATTCAGCTCCAACTATTTCTACTTCATGATAGCGGATTTCTTCATTTATTGCAATAAGTTCTAAATTATCAACATGACCGTCTTTGCCTTCGTTATAATTTTTACCTATAACATTTACATCAATTTTGCTCATGAAATCAGCCAATAATGGTCTGCATGCATGATCAAACAAATAACAACCATATTCAGCGGTATCTGAAATAACGCGGTTCATTTCATATAACTTCTTCCTTGCAATAGTATTTGCAATAAGAGGTGTTTCATGAAGTGATTCATAATAAGCTGATTCTGCTTTAATGCCTGTTTCAGTCATTACTTCAAACGCCAATTCAACTCCGGCTTTAATAAAAGCAACCATTAAAGTTCCTTTATCAAAGTATTCTTGTTCACTTATTTCAGTAGCAGCTGCAGGAGTTTTTTCAAACGCTGTTTCTGCTGTTGCTGCTCTCCATTTTAGTAAATCCTTATCGCCTACTTTCCAGTCTTCCATCATTGTCGAAGAGAAAACACCACTCATGATGTTGTCCATATGTTTCTCATAAAGAGGACGCATAATTCTTTTAAGTTCATCAGAAAGCTTGTAACATTCTACTTTTGCTGGATTACTTAAACGATCCATCATATGAGTAATACCACCAAGCTTTAAAGCTTCTGTAACTACTTCCCATCCGTGTTGAACAAATTTTGAAGCATATTCAGGATTAATACCTTTTTCAATCATTTTATCAAAACACAATAATGAAGCTGACTGTAATACTCCACAAAGTATTGTTTGTTCTCCCATAAGGTCTGACTTCACTTCAGCCACAAAAGAAGAATGTAAAACACCTGCTTTATGACCTCCGGTAGCAACACAATATGCTTTAGCTATTTCAAGTCCGTCACCATTTGGATCATTTTCTCTATGCACTGCAATTAATGTAGGAACTCCAAAACCTCTAAGAAATTCAGCTCTTACTTCAGATGCCGGAGACTTGGGTGCAACCATAATAACTGTAATGTCAGGACGAATCTGAATGCCTTCTTCAACAATGTTAAAACCATGAGAATATGAAAGACATGATCCCTTCTTCATAAGAGGCATTGCTGCGTTTACAACAGGTGTATGATACTTGTCTGGTGTTAGGTTCAAAACGAGATCCGCAGTAGGAATAATCTCTTCAAAAGTACCTACCTTAAATCCATTTTCAGATGCGTTTACATAAGAAATTTGTTTTTCATCAATTTCAATTTTCCTTAAAGCATATGAAATGTCGAGTCCACTGTCTCTCATATTTAAGCCTTGAGCAAAACCCTGAGCTCCACAACCTAAAATAACAATTTTCTTACCTTTTAATTTATCTACTCCGTTTGAAAATTCAGAGTTATCCATGAAATCACATTTTCCTAGCTGATCTAATTGAACACGCAAAGGAATTGAATTGAAATAATTTGACATACTATTTAAATTTTTGATTTATTTAAATTTTAAAATTCACGCCTATAAAAGATTATACAAAGCAACTAAATTATTCATTCATATTAGAGTAATAAAACAGCAATTTTAGGTAATTTTCAAAGATTTCAAAAAGAGTACTAAAACATGACTAAAACAAGACAATTATAATACAACAGTTTAGCCATTCAACCTATATAGTATTAAGGATGTCAATTTCATGTGTCGGAAAGAATTATTATTAAAAAATTGAATGCTTCTTTTGAAAGTTTCATTTCTGATTCATTTGCCTGAATGAATGGGGCGACAAACCTGTTTCTCTTTTAAAAAATTTCGAAAAGTAAGATTGATCAGCAAAATTCATTTGAGAGGCAATCTCACTTATATTCAAATTTGTATGTGTGAGTAATCTCTTAACCTCTAAAATTTGCTTTGATTTAACAATTTCAATTGAAGTACGTCCGGTAAACATTCTTAAAGTTTGTGTCAAATGATTTGGCGTGACTGCCAGCATATCTGCGTATTTATTTATCGGGAGGTTCTTGTAAAAATTTTCTTCCAATATTTGATAGAATTTCTTAATTAGCATATGACTCTTGCCAATATTTTTAAAACTATAATCGACAGGATATAATAAAGCGCAGAAAGTTAAAATAAGATCTAAAATGGAACGCATCAATTCAACAGATCCCCCTTCTTCCTTTAAAGTTTCATTTACAGCTTTAAAAAAAAGCCCTTCTATAAATTTCACATTTTCAAATGCATATAATAGCAAGGGTGGATTATTCTGAAGAATAGTATAAAAGAAAGGAAATTCAATCAGCTTGTTCTGATTAGATTTATCAATCAGGTAGAATTCGGGATTGAAGATAAAAATATAGCCGTCAATATCTTTTGATAATTCAAGTTTGTGGGCTTGTCCCGGTGAAAGAAAGAAAACACAAGGGGGTTTAATATCATACTTGTTATTATCAATCACATGAAATCCTGAGCCTTTAGCAATGTAGAGAACTTCAAAAAAATCATGTCTGTGTGGATATTTTACTTCAAAATGTCGGTTTGCATCAAAGATTTCCGCCTGAAATTGCTGACTCTTCTTAGCTGGCATGCTAAACGACTGCAAACTATAAACAGGTATATTTTTAAACAGCTCCAATCTTGAGGATTTTAAAAACTTTTTTATGAAAATGCGATTATAAAAAACCTAAAAATACAAATTTAAAAAAGGATATAAAAAATAAAGGCTATCCTACTAGAATAGCCTTCCCCTTTAAAATTCCTCTCTTTTATAAAGTGGGGTTAATTATCTTTCCCCCTGTCTCTGCGAATTGTGTGGAAATTTCAGTAGTTGGCTTGAAATAGAACCAGTCAACATCAACTACTCCGCCTTCCTGCTGGCTATTAATACAAAATATCCCAACATAATTATCTGTTCCTTCCTTCTGCTTGATTTGAAAACCGGAACCTAATTCACTGAAATTGAATCCATCAACACTATACTCAAACCAGCAAACCAAATTATCTATATTCACCCTCAACATCAATGCATTATCAGTAATCTCAACCCTTTTTGATTCTTTTCCGCTAACCTCTGAAACTAAAAAGTTCTTACCTCCTATTACTCTAATTCCTATATAGTTAATTTTTTCTTCTTTAAAATATAAGCCCGTAAGCGAACCTTCGTTAAGATTTGATAAATCTATATAGCTCACGGCTTCCCCAATGATGTTTTTCTGTATCTTTTGTGAAATAGTATTCTGAATTTTTAAAGATTCTATTGATTTCTCTTTTGTAGATTTTAATCTTAAATAGCCGGGCCTTTCGTTAAGTGTGAAATTTATTTCACCACTATTGATATTCCAGAATGTACGCAATTTTGGTAAATTAAAATCATCAGAAAAATTAGCTTGCTCAATTATCTCAGTTGAATATACTTGATCGAAACCATATTGAAGAGTGTTCCTAACTGCCGGACTAGCATTGTATATTTCGTTATTATTACCGCTTGCAAATACTTCCATACTTGCAACGAGAAAAAGAAATATGATTATCAGCCTATCCATCTTACTCACCCACTAATTTTTTAAACTCCCAGAAAATGATAAAAAAATCATTTACTATAAAATTAAAAAAAAAATCACATGAAACATCACTTCATGGAAGCAAAAGACTCGTTCGTCACACCCCTGGAGCCATTCGTCAATTGAAACTATGTTTAACTCAACGACTTGTAAATAAATAATTTTTACAAATTTTCTACAATTTGAAATTATTCTAAATTATCGTTCGTCTAAGAAATTCATCCATTCATGTAAACAATATTGACGTTCGTCACATCCAAACTGAAGCTTCACAATCAAAAATAGATTCTCTTTATATAATAAATGCTATCTTTAAACCCGAAATGAAACTGTTGAAATTTATAATACTACTTAGTTTTATTCCTTATATCGCCCAGTCTCAGGACTCATTAAATCAATATATACCCTCTTTTGAATTGGATGAAATTACAGTAATTAAGGAATACGAATTCAAAAATAAAAACGAAGAAAAAAAATATAAGATACTTGAACAGGATTTAAGAAAGGTGTATCCTCTTTTAATAATCATAAGAAAAGAATACGACAGAATTAATTCAGAAACTTATTTATACGAAGGTGATAGAAAAAAAGAATATTTAAAGTGGTGTGAGAATCACATGAAAGAAAAGTATTTTCATTTACTTGGTGGATTAACTCCAAGACAAGGTCGTCTTCTTTTAAAATTAATAGATCGCGAATTCGATAAAACTCCATATGATTTATTGAGAGAATATCGAAACGGGTTTAGAGCAGCAATATGGAATGTGACCGCAACTTTTTTTCTGGCATCGCTTAAATCTGAATACAAAGAAGAGAAAAATCCAATGACTGAACATATTATAAAAAAGATAGATTCAGAATGGCGCAATACTGATTCGAAAAATTAATTTATAACCTTATCTTTTAGATATACCGCCAGATCGCATATCGGTTCTTTTACAACCTTCCCTAAGTTTAATCCATAACTTTCACATACATCCCTGAGAATATCAATATGAGAAAAAGCTATTGAACCGCAAAACATAATTTCAAATTCAGAATATCTTAAATATTGAAGAATATTTCTGGTAATAAAACTTTCAATCTGACTTCTTACTATGCTTTTGCAATATTCATGATCGATAAATATCTCAGCAAAAGGTGCAAATCCTGCTAAGTACTTATTAGGCATTGGCATCTGATATATTCTTTCTAATGCAATATCTACAGACACATCATATTTATCATGAAATTTAAGCCGAAGCTTAAGTGGCATTTGATTTTTCAGAAAGTCTGACAACAACTGTTTACCTATTGAAACGCCACCACCCTCATCACCTATTATATAGCCTAACGAGGGTACTTTCTGTACTATTTCGTTTCCACTCCACAAACATGAATTTGAACCGGTACCAAGTAATCCAATAATTGCAGGTTTATTCCCTGCCAGAGCAAGACAGGCAGCAATAAGATCTGTGTCAACAAAAATATCTTTACATCTAAAAATATTGAAAATTGATTTTCTAATCTTTTCTTTTGCTTGTACCAAAGAACAACCTGCCCCGAAGTAATAAACAGCTTGAATACTTTTTACATCTAAAGTGGCACTTACAGGTCTTATAATATCTTCAATATCATCAGAACTCAACATTAAAGGATTAATGCCCTGCGTATTAACAAGATAATCAATTTTATCCTTTTCCACAGTGCACCACTGAGTTTTGGTAGATCCGCTTTCAGCTAATAGAATCATTTAGTTTGTATATTTATTTCAAAATACTACTGAAAGTTCCTTGCAAATCTCTTCAAGAATCTTTTTATCAATATCGGTAAATGGAGATTTGGTGTGAGAATCAATATCTAATTCAGCTATAAAACTGTTATTTTTAAATATCGGAACTACTATTTCAGATTTCACATCAATACTACATGACAAGTAATTCTCCTGACTATTTACATCCTGTACTATCATCGTCTCCTTATTTACAGCAACTTGCCCACAAATACCTTTACCAACCGGAATGGAAGTATGTATTGTCGGTTCTCCTGCAAAAGGTCCAAGATATAACATATCCTTTTCAGCCGTTAGAATATAAAATCCCACCCAATTATAATGAGAAATCTTTTCTTTCAACAATAAAGCAACTTCACTTAGAATCTCATCTCTGCCATTATAACAGCACAACACATTTCTAACTTCGTGAATAATTCCCTTTAAATCTCTCTTCTTCATCACTTAATTATCACTTGATCTTCGTAAGTAATTTTCTCACAATACTTGCATTTTAACTCAACAGGATTCTCAGATACAACAGTAAACCTAGTCTTAATCTTTTCGTCGTTAGTAATGCATTTTGGATTAAAACACTTGACTATATTATATATCTCTGCAGGCAATTCAACAACCCGTTTATCTACAACCTCGAAGTTCTTAATCGTATTTAATTTCGCATGGGGCGCAACAAGGGCAATTTTATCTATTTCTGCACCATCAAAAAAACGGTTAGCTACTTTTATTATTCCTTTTTTCCCAAGTTGTTTGCTATCAAGATTAGTCCCGAATGTAATCATCTCTTGAATATTGAATAATCCAAGGATGTTGATTACATCAAAAAGTCTGTCTGCCGGTATATGGTCAATGACAGTTCCTTCTTTTATTGCGCTTACTTGTAGTGCTTTATTCATAAATTATAATTTTATTTTAATCCCATGATATGTGAAATTATAGCCTGCCTCGTATATACTCCATTTAAAGCTTGAGTAAAATAATAAGCCTTTGGATTTGAATCTACATCTGTATGAATTTCATTTACTCTTGGCAGTGGGTGAAGAATCTTAACATTAGGTTTTGTATTCTTAAGCATCTTATTCTTCAGAATATAAATATTCTTAACTTTCTCGTATTCAATAGGATCAGTAAACCTTTCCTTCTGAACTCTTGTCATATATATAATATCGGCTTCTGAAATTATATCAGTAAACTCAGAGTGTTCATAGTATTTTATTCCCTTACTATGAAGAAAGCGTTTATATTCAACCGGCATCTTCAACTCCGGGGGTGCAATGAAGTTAAAAATCGGGCTTTCAAATTCAGATAAAGCCATTAATAAAGAATGTACTGTTCTTCCATATTTTAAGTCACCAACCATGAAAATATTAATATTGTCGAGACGACCCTGAGTTTTCATGATTGAATACATATCAAGCAATGTCTGAGAAGGATGCTGATTTGCTCCATCTCCGGCATTTATTACGGGGACTGATGAAATCTCACTGGCATACCTTGCACTTCCTTCAAGTGGATGTCTCATAACGATTAGATCAGCATAATTACTTACCATCCTAATCGTGTCATGAAGAGTTTCACCTTTCGACACACTTGAAGATGATGAATCGGAAAAACCTATAACCCTGCCCCCAATTCTATTTATTGCTGTTTCGAAACTTAGCCTTGTTCTGGTTGAAGGTTCAAAAAACAATGTCGCAACAATCTTTCCTTTAAGCAAATCTTGATTAGGATTATTTTCGAACTCGGTTGCAAGCTCCATAATCCTTAAGTAATCCTCTTTGTTAAAGTCTGTAATAGATATTAAATCTCGTTTCTGCATTTTTGAAATTTTTAACTCTTATATATATCGACCATTTTCATATAAAAAAGACCAATAGAGAGTCTACTGGTCTTTTATGCAATTTCATAAATCTTGTTATTTGTGCAGCGATTATAAAGCACCCCAAGCTTAAATTATATTTTTTCAAACGTTTCATTAAAGCATAAAGTTAAAATTTTTAACAATAAAATTCATCACAGTTTCATTTTTTTAAATTAAAATGAATCTAAAACTCTTACTCCTTCAATTTTTGAAATCTTCTCAATGACTCTTTCTGTTTCACCCTGTCTGACATTAACATCTATCATGCATTTAATGCCATAATCAGCCTTCTCTATCTCAAGCTGATAATCCTTTATAATCTTCATTACTGAATTCTGATTAAGATAATCGAATTCAATATGCAACTTATTCTTTATGATTTTATTGACTACGTCTGAATTAGAAATAACGTCAATTGTGGCGTTCTTATATGCATTTATTAACCCACTTACTCCGAGAAGGGTTCCACCAAAATATCTGACAACTACAACTAAAATATTGGTCAGGTTATTACTTAATAACTGCCCGAGTATTGGCCTGCCTGCTGTACCTGATGGTTCTCCATCATCGTTCATCCTGAAAATTTCACCGTTATAACCCAGCCGATACGCATAACAATGATGGCGAGCGCTAAAATGTTCTTTTTTTAAAGTTGTGATTATTGATTTTATTGACTGTTCGTCATTGACAGGATAAGCAAATGCTAAGAATTTACTGCCTTTGTCCTTGAAAATTCCTTCGGAAGGCAACTCAATTGTTTTGTATACATCTTCTTTATCTTCCATACAATAAAAAAAGCAGATCTATTGACCTGCCTAAGCCTTGATTTACACCTTCAGCCTTTTTTCTATTTCTTCTACATCAATTTTAAATTGTCTGTCAGTATCTATCAAATTATTTACTGTCTTACAGGCATGTAAAACTGTTGCATGGTCTTTTTGTCCAATTTGTGATCCAATTGAAGCCAGTGATGATTTTGTAAGACTTTTTGAAAAGAACATAGCAATCTGCCTGGCCTGAACAACTTCCCTTTTTCTTGTATTCGACTGTAAAGAATCGACTGGTAAGCTGAAGTAATCACAAACTATTTTTTGAATATAATCAATCGTAATCTCATGCCTGTTTTGCTTCACAATCTTATTGATCATTTCAACAGCCAAATCTTTGGTTATTGCTTTTTTATTCAAGGTCGACTGTGCAAGTAATGATATTAAAGCTCCTTCAAGTTCCCTGACATTTGTGTATATATTCTGTGCAATATATTCAAGAACCTGTTCAGGCATCGTTAAACCATCCTTATATGTCTTTTTCTTTAAAATAGATAAGCGGGTTTCATAATCAGGCACCTGAAGATCAGTAGTTAGTCCCCATTTGAATCTGGAAAGAAGCCTTTCTTGAATTCCGCTTATTTCTGTAGGAGCTTTGTCTGAAGTAAGAATTAACTGCTTCCCTGATTGGTGCAGATGGTTGAAAATATGGAAAAATGTTTCCTGGGATTTTTCTTTTCCCGAGAATTCTTGAACATCATCAATAATTAACACATCAATCATTTGATAGAAATGCATAAAATCATTTCTTGTGTTAGAAATTGAAGCTTCTGAATATTGAGATGCAAATTTATTAGCTGTTACGTAAAGTATTACTTTCTCAGGAAATCTTTCTTTGACTTCAATTCCAATAGCATGGGCCAAATGAGTTTTTCCCAAACCACTGTCGCCATATATCATCAGAGGATTAAAAGATGTCCCTCCCGGATTTTGAGCAACTGCATAACCTGCACTACGAGCTAATCTGTTACATTCTCCTTCTATGAAATTATCGAAAGTATTATCTTTTTTAAGTTGCGGGTCAATATGTAGTTTTTTAATACCCGGGATTATAAAAGGGTTCTTAATTACTCCGGAATTTTCGCCAAACGGAAATGAAATAGGTCTGTTATTTAATTTTGAATTATTATTTGCAGGATAATTAACAGTTAGGGAGCCACTCTTTTGCTGAGTAGTGCTCATAACTACATTGTACTCAAGCTTTGCATTATTGCCAATAACCTTTCTCAGAGTCTTTCTAAGAATATCTATATATTGTTCTTCTAAATACTCATAAAAAAATGGACTAGGAACCTGAATTGTTAGAATGTCATTCGCAATTTTCAGAGGCTTTATTGGTTCAAACCAAGTTCTAAAACTTGTCGGTTGTACATTATCTTTAATTATTAAGAGACAATCATTCCAAATCTGATAGTGATTCTTCGGCATTATTGGCGGTTTATTAAAAAATTTAAGTTAGAAATTTAGGTTGCGTCGTTTAATTATAACGAATACAAAAATGTGAAAAATTATCTGAAAAAAAAACCTTTTTTTAATTGTTTTTTCAGATAATTCATAAATACTTGTTTTTCAAAAAAATAAATTCTTAAAATTAAAAACAAATCTCAATTAACTATATTACAGTCTTTTACAATGAACAACTATATTCAAAGTTTCTTATATGCAAGGTCTTAAATATACTAAATAAATATGTTCAATAATCATCGTAATTTCTAAAATAAATTATGATAATTTAGAAAAAAAAGTTAGCCCTTACTTCTAAATATCAACAATAAAAAGTATTCTGAAAAAATTCTATCTAAATCAATGTAATCGATTGTTATTTTTACAACTAGTAACATTAATGCAATAATTTTTTTACAATATTTTTACAATTAAAACTAATCTAAAATCGAATTCTACTCTTTAAAATCGTGTCTAAATAAAACTCTTTTGAACTCTTTTTTAAAAATTTTTTACACACTAAAAGAAATCTAAATATATATACTAGTTCTATGCTTATGTGTTTTATAAAATAAAATAACATAATTCCCAAATTACTTTGCTTCTGAAAAAGGTACTTTCTTCCCATTTATGAAAGCAACAGGGAAGGCTCCGGTAAAAATTTCCCTTAGTTTACTGTTGCTATTTAAAGTAGTATTTGAATTCTTGCTAAGCCCTGAAAAATACTTATGAAAACCATTTTCATATAAGTAATATATCGAATCTTTGTTTTGAAATATAGGATCGCTGGATAAGTATCTGTCTTTTGAAGCCATAATCTGAACGCCAAACCATTTCCCCTCTAATTTATCAACATCAATTATTGTTGTATCTGAAACAACAATTTTTACTGAATCAGACTTATTATCACTTTTACTTTCAATCGTTTCTTTTTTAACTTCTTTCTTGACTGTATCTTTATTGGTCCCGTCAGTCTTTACTTTTTTTGAATCTTCTTTTTTATCTTTGGGTTTCTCTGCCGCGGAATTTCTATCATCAAAACGTTGTTTATACTCACAAAAAGCATTGAATATCGACTGTGCCATCAAATTCTTTGAATCTTCTGCAATCAAATAATTCCTCTCTCCCTTGTTGCTTAAAAATCCTAATTCAATTAAAACACTGGGCATCGCTAAGGCCTTTAAAACAATAAAACCGGCTTGGCGGACTCCCCTATCGTGCCTCCCGGTATTCGAAATAATATGTTTTTGTACTTTTTCAGCAAAGGTCCTACTTTGATCCAAATATTCGTTTTGCATCAATTCAAATATTATATATGATTCTGCTGAATTAGGATCAAATCCTTCATATTTAGTTGAATAATCGTCATCCAATAAGATTACCGAGTTCTCTTTTTTGGCTACTTCAAGATTCTCTTGTGTCTTATGCATCCCCAAAAAATATGTTTCTGCTCCCGTCACCTCTTGTTTTTTGCTGGAGTTAACATGTATCGATATAAACATATCTGCATTTTGCTTATTCGCTATTACAGGTCGTTCAAATGGAGAGAGATAAATGTCTTTATCCCTGGTATAAATAACTTTTACTTCAGGATATCTCTTTTTTATAAGATCGCCTGTCTTCAATGCAACATCTAAAACTATATCTTTCTCAAAAATCCCCCCAAAGGTGGCACCCGGATCCTTACCCCCATGACCGGCATCTATCACAACCCTGTCAAACTTATAATCAGCCTTTTGTGAATAAGCTGCACTGTAAGCAAGAATCATTATTATAGTAGTGAATAAGCAAATTCTTTTTCTAAACATTTTATAACTTTTTAAATAATAATCTGTCTGGTTTAAAGTTAATCTAATAATACTGTAAAATAAAATCTAAATTGTCAATATTGCAACCAACTGTTTATATAAAACCTCGTTTTTCATATATTCAGAACAGTTTTTTAAACTATTTTTGAGCCACTAAATTTTCAATTTGAATTATTTTAAATACATATTTACACTATTTCTATTAGCAGGTATTCTCTGTAAGTCGTACAGTCAAGATTTAATACCTGTCAATGACTCTTTAAACAAGGCAAATTCTATGCCTCAAGAGATAATTGAAAGCGATTCTGTAAAGAAAAATAATCAGATTTTCGAATCTCCAATCTCTTACGACGCCAAAGATTCAATCGCTGTCTCTTTTGAAAACGGACAACAGATAGTATATTTATACAAAGAGGCCAACATAAAATATGGTTCTATTGAATTGACTGCTGATTTTATTTCAGTAAATCTTGCTACTAAAGAAATTTTTGCCAAAGGTTTAACTGACTCTACAGGTGCAGTTTCGGGTATGCCACATTTTAAAGAGGGTGATGAAGAATTTGATTGCTCTTCTCTTAGATATAACTTCGTTACCAGTAAAGGTTTTGTTGAAAATGTTGTAACTGAACAACAAGATGGGAAAGTTCGTGGAGGAAAAGCCAAAATGGTTACTAAAGACATATTTTGCATGGTCGACGGTAAATATTCAACTTGCGATGCCGAACATCCCCATTTTTATCTTCATATCACTAAGGGAAAAATCATTAACAAAAAAGCTATCATTGCAGGGCTCTCATATTTAGTTATTGAAGATTTTCCTCTTTATGTCCCTTTCCTGCCATATGGCTATATCCCAACCAACAACACTACTTACAGCTCTGGTATTATAATCCCTAAAGTCGGCGAAGAAAAGGAATATGGGTTCTATATGAAAGAAGGAGGATTCTACTGGGCCGCATCCGATTATTTTGACGTTAAGGTCACTGGCGATATTTATTCAAAAGGAAGATGGACTGTCAATTTTAATACCAGGTATAAGCTTAGATATAAATTCGGTGGTAATTTTGGATTAAATTACTCCTACATGGTCACAGGAGAAAAAGGTATCAACCAAAAAACATCTCCTGCATTCAAAGTCGTTTGGAGTCATTCGCAAGACACAAAATCAAATCCTTCTTTCAAATTTTCTGCAAATATTGATTTCTCAGTTGGCGGTTATGACAAACTGAATGAATTTGAAAATGTTGAGAAATATCTTAACAACAGTACTAATTCTAGCGTGTCATTAAGAAAAGATTTTCTTAATACTCCTTTTAGTGTTTCAGCAAATATGAGAATTTCCCAAAACACTAAAGATTCTACACTTTCTATATCTCTGCCTGATTTAACCATCAGCATGAGAAGCATACAACCTTTTAAAAAGAAGAATAGGATCGGAAAAAAACAACCATGGGAAGACATTTCCTTCTCTTATACTATGACTGCAAAAAACTATGTTTCGCTAAAAGAATATGAACTACTCACAACTCCTTTATCTAAATGGAAGAAGGGCGTAAGTCACAGTATTCCAATAACCTTACCCTCATTTAAACTCTTCGAATACATCAATGTTACTCCATCAATAAATTATAGCGAACGTTGGTTTTTCGACTATCTTGAAAAGTATTGGATCGACGGATACTCAGTTCAGGACAATGAAACCGGAACTGAAAAATGGATTCCCGGCCATATAGAGGAAAATAGAAAGGATGGCTTTAAAAGAAATTATGAATATTCTGCCGGTATTGGTGCTAATACAACAATTTATGGTTTTTATCAGATGAAAAACCCCAAGTCTAAAATTGTTGCTATACGCCATAAAATGGATCCAACAATCAGCTTAAGCTATCGTCCTGATTTTGGACAAAGCAAATTTGGTTTTTATAAATGGGTTCAGGTAGACTCAATTGGCAACCTTTCGCAATACAATATTTTTGAAAACGGAGTATACAGCTCTACAGGTCGCGGAGAAAGCGGTTCTATTGGTTTTGGACTTAGCAACAATATCGAAATGAAGGTTTTAAATGATAAGGACACAACTTCAACCGAGAAATTCAAAAAGATACCCATTTTGGATAATCTAAGCTTCAGTGGAAGTTACAACCTCGCAGCTGACTCAATGAACCTTTCAGTAATTAATCTTAATGCCCGTACAAAGGTTCTTGGTACTGTTCTCAACATAAATGGCATACTCGATCCTTATGCTCTTGATGAAAGGGGCAGGAAGACAAAAGAATATATGTGGAATAGACCTGAAGGTTTCTCATTAGGAAGGATAACTAACCTCAGTACAGGATTTGGGTTCGGTTTCAGTTCAAGTGATTTAGAGAAAAAATTAAAGTCTCCAGATAATAAAGAAACTGATGTCGACCAAAAAGCTAAAGTCGTTCAAAGTAGTTCTTACTCCAAATTTTCAATGCCCTGGCGAATAAACATGAATTATAGCTTCAACTATACTAATTACGATGGTAAGCCCGTGATATCACAATCAATTGGCCTTAATGGCAACCTTGAGTTCACTGATAAATGGAAAGCAACATTTAATTCAGGGTTTGACTTTAAGTCAATGAAGATAACTCACACATCAATGACTGTCACCCGAAATTTGCATTGTTGGACGATGTCATTCAACTTTTGTCCAATCGGGGTAAGCAAGTACTACACTTTCTCACTGTCAGCTAACGCAAGCATGCTTAAAGACCTTAGAATTGAAAAGAGAAGTACTGATTTCCCTAATTATTAATTCAAATAATCTCACATTACAAGAATCAGAATATTTTACTACTTTTCAAATAATTTGATTTTTTGATTTAACTCCAAAAAAACATATTACATGAAACAACTAATTATATTCCTGCTAATTTTGTTTGTCTTTTGTTCAATGAAAAACAGTGATAACATGAAACGAGTAATAAAAACCGAGAATGCACCGGCTGCTATAGGCCCTTATAGTCAAGCAATTGAAATCAATAACACTTTGTATATTTCAGGTCAGATACCACTTGACCCGAAAACCGGGATTATTGTTGAAGGTGGTATAAAGGAGCAAACCGTACAAGTCATGAAAAACATTGGAGCTATTTTAGAGGCCGCAGGATACAGTTACTCAGATGTGGTCAAGTCTACTTGCCTTTTGAGCGACATATCGAATTTTGCTGCTATGAATGAAGTCTATGCTAAATATTATCAGGTCGATCCACCTGCCAGGGCTGCTTTTGCCGTAAAAGATCTTCCCAAAGGAGCTTTAATTGAAATTGAAACTATTGCTGTAAAATAAAAATAGACTGTCGTTACCGGCAGTCTATTTTATATATCATTGAATATTTGTTATTCTGAAACAACAGTAAAAGCAAATTCAATTACCACTTCGCGGTGAAGTTTAATTTTAGCTGAATGTTCTCCAACTTCTTTAACTCCATCTTTAGGAATAGTAATGTTTTTGCGGTCAATTTCAACACCTTGAGCACTTAGTGCTTCAGAAAGTTGAATATTGTTCACAGAACCAAAAATTTTGCCTGTCGAGCTTGTTTTAGCGCCAATTGCAACTTTAATGCCTTTAAGTTTTTCAGCTAAAGCTAAAGCTTCATCTTTAAGTTTTGCTTCTTTATGAGCACGCTGGCGTATATTTTCTGCTAAAACTTTCCTTGCAGAAGGTGTTGCATCAATAGCAAAACCCTGAGGAATGAGATAGTTACGTCCGTAACCATCTTTCACATTAACGATGTCATCTTTCGAACCTAGTCGCTGAACATCTTGCTTAAGAATTAATTCCATCTCGTATCCTCCTTATTATTTCATTAAGTCAGTCACATAAGGCAGTAAAGCAATATGACGAGCACGTTTAACCGCTTGTGAAACTTTACGTTGATATTTCAATGAAGTACCTGTGATTCTGCGAGGTAAAATTTTACCTTGCTCGTTAAGAAATTTCTTAAGGAACTCAGGATCCTTATAATCAACAAACTTTATCCCGTTCTTTTTGAAACGGCAATATTTCTTCTTTTTAATCTCAACCGATGGTGGAGTTAAGTATCTGATTTCTGATTGATTTGATGCCATAACTTATTTCTCCTCTACTTTAGCTTTAACTTTATTTCTACGTTTTTCGCTGTATTCAACAGCATGCTTATCTAATCTGAATGTTAGAAAACGGATAATGCGTTCATCACGACGAAAATCAATTTCTAATTTTTCAATAAAAGATGGTTCTGCTTTGAATTCTACAAGATGATAGAAACCTGTAGTTTTTTTCTGAATTGGGTAAGCCAATTTTTTTAGCCCCCAATCTTCATCATTTAGAATTTCACCACCATTGGCAGTTACTAATCCGTTGAATTTATTCACCACTTCCCTAAATTGTGCATCTGACAATACAGGTGTTACGATGAATACACTTTCATACTGGTTCAACATAAATTTACCTTTACTTTTAATTTATTAATTTTTTTTATCTACTTCTGATTCGCGCAATCGACCGGTAAAAAATCGTTTACATGGATTCTGCAAATCAAGAGGCGCAAAAATATAAATAATTTCCTTTCTCCCAACCATATTAGTGCTTTTTTCAATGTTTATTGACCTGATAATAACTCTTATTAAATAAATAGAAGCTGTAAACTTAATTTAGTATGATAAAATTTCGCGATATGCTTTTCCCATTGATCGTTCTATAGCGTAAATATCAATATCAGTAAGGCTCAACTATTAATCAGGACAACAGCAAAACTGTACCTCATACCTACCTGAACCGTCCTTTCTCCCTTTATTAAGGGAGAAAGGACGAATGTGGTACGAATGTGGTACGTATCAATCCCTATTGAAATACCTCAGTAAACAGTGGTAGGTTTTGTGCCTGTTGCCGCATTAATAATTTTTCAACTTTAGTACACTTTTAATCGTTTTTTAAAGTTTAGATATTAATTTTCGATTACTGATTATTACAAATTATTGTTTAACAATTCAATTTTATACATTTGAGAAGAATTAACCGACATATGATAAAAAAATATATATTTTCATTCTTTGCATTACTTCTTATTTCTTTTGGTTTATCAGCCCAGCAGGAATATGCCTTATTCGAAAACAAGCCTAAATTAGTTATAGGAATTACTATTGATCATTTCAGATCTGAGTATATTACAAAGTTTTGGGACACCTATCAAAAGGGCGGTTTTAGACGACTAGCAGAAAATGGTGCAATTGCTAAAACTGCAATAATTGATATCCACAACATCAAAACGTCAACTGTTATTTCAACAATATATACAGGAACCTATCCATCTGAACATGGAATAATTGGAGATCAGTGGTATAAACATCTGAAGCAACAGACGATACACTGCACTAATGATGATTTCTATCTTACAATGGGAAGCGACTCAAAAAAAGGAAACGTCTCTGCTAATATGTTGAAAACATTCACTCTTGGTGATGCATTGAAAGAAAATACCAACTTCAAATCAAAAGTTTATTCAATAGCTTTAAATCCGAATGCTGCAGTATTAAGTGCCGGACATGCAGCAGATGGAGCATTTTGGTACGACAATTCTAACGGCAATATTATTACTTCATCTTATTACATGAATATTTTCCCTGAATGGGTGAGGCTATTTAATGAAAAGAAAATGCCCGACATGTATCTTCAGAAGGAATGGGATTTATTACTTCCTTCAGGCAGCTACAAGTCTGGATTTCCTGATGATTTTTCACTTGAGAAAGGTTTCTTCAAAAAATTCAGAACCTTTCCTTATAATCTCACAAACTTATGTTCAAATCTTGAATCGTGTTATGAGATCCTGCCTGCAACACCTTATGGAAACCGACTTATAAAGGATTTTGCCGTTCAGATGATTGACAATTTCACTCTGGGAGAAGATGAATTTCCCGACCTACTGAATATTACTTTTTCCTCAATGGATTTTGCCAACAAATGGTTCAGTCCCTCTTCAGTTGAAATACATGATAGTTATTTATATCTTGACCAGGAAATAGCTTCACTTTTAACATTTCTAGATAAAAAATTCGGCAAGGACAATTATCTGGTATTCCTAACAGCTGCTTCGACAAGTAATTATCCTTCAGATGTATTAAAGGAGAAATTTAATTTCAAAGCAGGAGAGTTTTCACCTCAGATAGCAATGGCACTTTTGAGGGCTTATCTAAATGCCACCTATGGTGTAGCCGAGTGGATTCAAATGTACAACGAAGAACAAGTCTTTCTGAACCACAAGCTTATTGAAGATAAAGAAAAATCGTTAGAAGAGATTCAAGATAAAGTTGCACTATTTTTAAATCAGTTTGAAGGTGTTAAAGCTGCAGTTCCGGCTGGGGTGCTGGAAAAGGGTAATCTCAATAATCCAAGGTTTAAGATTCTTGAAAACAGCTATTGTGTTCAGAGGTCAGGCGATGTATTACTTCTGCTTGAAGAGGGTTGGCAGCCGGTACATAAGTTTAATGAAACAGATTACTCTACTCAAAACATGGCTCCTGTTATTTTTTATGGGTCAATGGTTAAACACGGAAACATAATTCAACAGGTTGAACTGATAGATATTGTTCCAACAATATGTAAGTTCATAGATATCCTTCCTCCTGACGATGCAAGAGGAAAGATATTATATGATGTATTTTGGTGATTAAATGAAGATTACTTATTGAAAAGATTGTCACTCAGCTTCTGGAGTGTTTCTTTCTTATATTTTGTTTCAATTAGAATTGAAAGGTTGTAGCGACTGCCACCATAAGAAATCATCCTAACAGGAATTCCTTCAAGAGATTCAAAGACTTGTTTTGAGAACACTTTTTCTTCAGAAACCATATCTCCTACTACAACAACAATTGAAAGATCTCTGTCAACATCAACCTCTCCAATATCGCTTAATTCTTTAATAATCTGATCAATATTTTTATTGTTATCAATAGTAAGCGAAATTGCGACTTCGGAAGTTGTAATCACATCAATAGAAGTTTTATATTTTTCGAAAATTTCAAATATCTTCCTAAGGAAACCATAGGCCATAAGCATACGGTATGATCGAATTTTGATTGCAGTGATGCCATCTTTAGCAGCAACAGCTTTAAGCCCTGAAATGGTTTTATCGTTTGAAATAAGAGTACCCGGATCTGATGGGCTCATTGTATTTAATAATCGGACAGGAATATTAGCATCTTTTGCCGGCAGAACAGTAAGTGGGTGAAGGATTTTAGCACCAAAGTAAGCCAGTTCTGCTGCTTCAACAAAAAGAAGATTGTCGATTCTTTGTGTTTTATCCACAAAGCGTGGATCGTTGTTGTGGAACCCATCAATATCAGTCCAAATCTGAATTTCCTCAGAATTGATGGCAGCACCAAGAAGAGAAGCAGAATAGTCGCTTCCACCCCTTTGTAGGTTATCAATATCGCCATTTGCATTTCTGCAAATAAATCCTTGAGTAATGTAAATCTCTTGATTACCGGCGTTTTCAAGTACCGGCTTAATAAGTTCTTTAATTTTCTGAAGATCTGCTTGTTTTTCTTCATCAATTCTCATGAAATTCAAAGCAGGCAGTAAAATAGTCTTAATATTGTTTTCTTTGAGCAGTTCAGTAAACATTGCAGTAGAAATCAATTCGCCCTGAGCAAGAATTATTTGCTCTTTAATAGAAGAGAATTCACCTTCGGTTTGCTGATATAACAGGTCGAAATGGCGTTGAACAATTTTGTGGCCTTCTGCCTTTCCTGCACCAGTTTTATAAAGACTTTCAACAACACTGATATATTTATCGTTAAGCGACTTTATCAAATCTTTAGCTGCTTCTTTCTTTGCTTCATATAAGTTATTACTTATATCAACCAACGAATTTGTAGTGCCCGACATTGCAGAAAGCACTACTATCTTAGGCTCTTTGTCTTGAGTAATAATACTCATTACTGACCTCATGTTTTCAGGCGACCCGACTGATGTACCCCCGAATTTTAAAACTTTCATTTTACCTGGTATTTATAAATTTTTATTATCGTTCAAAAGTATTTTAAAAAAGAACTATTTATTTAATCCACAGTTATTAATAAGCGGAAAAAATAAGATGTTTGAATATTATATCCAAAGATCTATTGGATAAATTTTGTTTTCGATTAATGATTTCAACTTTTCTTTAACAACAGGCTTATCTTCCTGATAAGTAACACCGAACCAAGAAGCATCAGAAGTAAGAACTTTGACTTTAACCTTGCGTTCCTTAATTAATTCGTCGACAGGAGTTGGAATATAGAATTCTGACTTAAGTTCAGAACCTTTTTCTTTTAAGAATGCTGCGAAACTTGTTTCAATATAGTTGAAGAATGAAGGATGAAAACCCCAGAAATTCATTGAAACAGTTTCATATCCAACAAGGGAGTTTTTCTTATCGCCATCAAAATAGAATATTTCTCCATTAACGTGCGAAATCTGTGTTAATTCCTTAATATCAGTAAGATTTTTGTCAATATCACTTATACATAAACCTCTTGATACGGTTCCATTTTCTGAAAGTGTTTTATCCATACGATAGCCAACCATTGAATAGGTGTTTTCATTTGACACTTCATTAAGAAACCTCACAATAGTTTCATAAGCTTCTTTCCCATAAAAGTCATCAGCATTTATTGCTGCAAAAGGAGTCTTCACTACATTTCGTGCTGCTCTGATTGCATGTCCTGTGCCCCAAGGTTTTTCACGTCCTTCAGGAACGCTGAAACCTTCAGGAAGGTCATTAAGGTCCTGGAAAACATATTCAACTTCAATTTTACCTTTAAGTTTGTCGTCGAATCTAGCTTTAAAAGCCTCTTCAAAATCGTGTCTTATAATAAAAACAACTTTACCGAAACCAGCCCTTATGGCATCAAAAAGAGAATAATCGATAATTGCTTCCCCATTAGGTCCAATTTCATCTAATTGTTTTAGACCTCCATATCTACTGCCCATTCCCGCAGCAAGAATAACTAAAGTTGGTTTCATAAAATTTCAAATTATATTAATAAAAAAAATAAAGAAAGTTGAATATTAACATCGGGTTAAAAAAACGAAGTCAAAAATAAGAATTATCCATATAAAACAAGTTTCATATATGCTTTTATAAGAAAAACACTTAACTTACCTCTGATATATTAATTTTTTGTTCCAATTTTTAAAATATGATAATTGCTTTTACCGGCGCCAGCGGTTTTATTGGTCGAAATGTAATTAAGAACTTTAAAGATTTCGCGTCTGAAATATTGATTTTGAAAAGAGATGAAAGCCTTGAGAATTGGACAGAAATTATTACCAAATCAGATGTGATTATAAATCTATCCGGAAGTCCCATATTAAAACGGTGGACGCCAGCGAATAAAAAGCTAATTCTTGACAGTAGGATTATTACAACCCGAAAAATAGTACAAATATTAAATAGTCTTCCTGAAGACATCTCTCCAAAATTATTAATCTCAGCTTCTGCAACCGGAATTTATCCAAATGATAAATTTAAAATCTACAGTGAATATAACACAACCAAGGGAAGTGGTTTTCTTGCAGAGGTAGTTTCGAAATGGGAGGCGGAAGTAGATGAACTAGTAAATCCAGCTGTAAGATTAGTAATTGCCCGATTGGGTGTTGTTTTGAGTCGTGATGGAGGAATGATAAAGACCATATTGCCTTTTTTAAAACTTGGGATTGTAGTAAGAATAGGTAATGGTAAACAACCTAATTCAATTATTCACATTGACGATGTTTCTGAGATTTTTAAATTTTTCATTCAGAATAAATCTACTTCGGGATTATTCAACTTAGTTGCTCCTGACTCAATAACTAATTATGAAATGTCAAGAATTATGTCCAAAAGACTCAGAAATTCTTTGATTATAAGAATACCCTCATTCTTTTTAAAACTACTAATTGGTGATGCCGCATGCATAATACTAAATGGGGTAAATGTTTATCCTGAACACCTTATAAAAATGGGATATGAATTCAAATATCCAACGTACATAAAAGCATTCGATGAAATTGCAGGAAATAGATCCTCAGGAGTAACTAAAGATTAAAGTTTTCTGTGAGTCCCGTCGCAGAATGGTTTATTTTCAGAATGTTTACATTGACAAAGGTAATAAGTCTTTTTCTCGGTAATTTCAAAAGGCATAGGTTTAAAACCTGTACCAGCATGTGATCCGTCACAGAATGGCTGATTTTTGCTTTCTCCACATGCACACCAAAAGTATTTACCCGGTTCAAGTTCAACAGCTTTTGGAGCTTTTGCTGCAATTTTAGGTTCTTCCATGTTATCAATTTTTAAAGTAAGAGAAATTTGATTATTAGAATCAGATTCAATGATGTTGAATTTACAAAATAAAAATCAAAAAGGCATATAATAGATCAACAATAAATTGTCGAACAATAGAATTAGATTGTTGAAAATATGAATTTCAATAATTATATATACAAATAATTAATAAATGAAAGTTAATTAACTAACAAAGTTAGAGATAGATTTTGATTTTTAATTTTTATTTATACATTTGCTTTCATAAGAAAATAAAGTGAAGAATTTACTGAACATATCCATTCTTGAAGTAGTACTACTAGTAGTAGTGGTCGTCATTTCTAAGAAGTGAGAATGGTTAAGTGATGTAAATAAATCAAAAAAATATTAACAGACCATTCTCAAAAAGAGGATGGTTTTTTTTTATAAAAAAATCGATATGACAATACTTAGAAGTGCAACAAGTACCCAAGGCCGAAAAATGGCCGGAGCCCGGGCTTTATGGAGAGCAAACGGGATGACAGAAGAACAAATGAACAGACCAGTAATAGCTGTCGTGAATTCATTCACCCAAATGGTTCCCGGTCATGTTCATCTTCATGAAATAGGACAGATAATTAAGAAAAGGATAGCTGAAAAAGGATGTTTTGCAGCTGAGTTCAACACAATAGCTATTGATGATGGGATAGCAATGGGACATAACGGGATGTTATATTCCTTACCATCAAGGGATCTTATTGCTGATAGTGTTGAGTATATGTGCAATGCACATACAATAGATGCAATGATATGCATTTCTAATTGTGACAAGATAACCCCGGGAATGATGATGGCAGCAATGAGACTAAACATTCCTGCAATTTTTGTTTCAGGAGGCCCTATGGAAGCAGGCACAATTGATGGAAATAAATATGACCTCGTTGATGCAATGGTAATGGGTGCCGATAAAAATATACCTGATGAATTGGTAGAAAAAGTTGAAAGAGGTGCTTGCCCTACTTGTGGTTCATGCTCAGGACTTTTTACTGCAAACTCCATGAACAGTTTGGCTGAAGCCATTGGATTAGCACTACCCGGGAATGGCACAGTTGTAGCTACTCACAAACTCAGGATGGATCTTTTCATGGAAGCAGCCGACCTGATTGTTGAAAATGCTGAAGAGTATTATTATAAGGGAAATGATAAAGTTTTACCTCGTTCCATAGCTTCCAAGAAAGCATTTATGAATGCAATGACATTAGATATCGGTATGGGAGGTAGCACTAATACAATTCTTCACTTACTTGCAATTGCACACGAAGCGGGAGTTGATTTTACAATGGCAGATATAGATCAGCTTTCACGCAAAGTTCCTAATTTATGCAAAGTTGCACCAAGTTCAAAATACCATATGGAAGATGTTAACAGAGCCGGAGGTATTATGGGAATTTTAGGTGAACTTGACAGAGCGGGACTTTTAGACAGAAGCGCCTTAAGGGTAGACAGAAATACAATTGGAGAAGTTTTAGACAAATTTGATCTAATTAGAAATAGTTCAACTGATAAAGCACGTAAAATATATCTTGCAGCACCGGGTAATAAGTTTAACCTTGTAATGGCCAGTCAGGATAATAATTTTAAGGAAGCAGACCTAGATAGGGAAAAAGGTTGCATCCGGAATATTGATAACGCATATAATAAAGAAGGAGGTCTCGCAGTTCTCTTTGGCAATATTGCCAAAGATGGCTGTATCGTCAAAACTGCCGGAGTAGATCCCTCTGTATACAAATTCTCGGGAACAGCAAAAGTATTTCATTCACAGGAAGATGCATGCAATGGAATTCTTGGTGAAGAAGTTCAGGCTGGCGATGTTGTTTTCATTTTATATGAAGGTCCAAAGGGAGGTCCAGGCATGCAGGAAATGCTTTATCCAACTTCATATATAAAAACAGTAAAACTTGATAAAGCTTGTGCCCTTGTTACAGACGGACGATTTTCAGGAGGTACTTCAGGATTATCTATAGGCCATGTTTCGCCTGAAGCAGCAGCTGGAGGTGAGATTGGACTAGTCAGAAATGGAGACAAGATAGAAATTGATATCCCAAACAGAAGTATCAATTTAATAATTAGTGAAAAAGAAATAGAACAGAGAAGAGCAGATGAACTTGCAAAGGGCAATGAAGCATTCATGCCAAATAGAAAAAGAGAGATAAGCAAAGCACTTAAAGCATACGCAAGTTTGGTTAGTTCATCTGATAAAGGTGCTGTTCGTATAATTTAATAATAATACTTATAATATGTCAGAAAGAATAAACGGTTCAGAAGCAATAATACGTTCGCTCTTAGAAGAAGGAGTTGAAACAATATTCGGTTATCCCGGTGGGGCTATTATGCCAATATATGATGCATTATATGATCATCGCGATAATTTGCGTCATATTCTTACCCGCCATGAACAGGGTGCTATTCACGCTGCCCAAAGTTATGCAAGAGTTACAGGAAGAACAGGAGTATGCTTTGCGACATCAGGTCCCGGAGCGACAAATCTGGTTACAGGAATTGCTGATGCTATGATTGATTCAACTCCTGTAGTTTGCATCACAGGTCAAGTGGCATCTCCATTATTAGGCACAGATGCTTTTCAGGAATCAGATATAGTTGGCATGTCAATGCCTGTTACAAAATGGAATTATCAGCTTACCAATGCTTCTGAGATTCCAGAAGTAATGGCAAAAGCTTTCTATATTGCAAGCTCAGGAAGACCGGGACCAGTATTGATTGACGTAGCTAAAGACGTTCAATTTGCAGAACTCGATTTTTCTTATGAGAAGTGTACAAAAATCAGAAGTTATATTCCCTATTATCCAATAGATGAGAAACAAGTAATAGCAGCTGCAAATGCAATAAACAAAGCAAAGAAGCCTTTCATTCTTGTTGGACACGGAGTAATAATATCAGGAGCAGAAAAAGAGCTAATTTCATTGATAGAAAAAGCAGATATACCAGCAGCGTGGACTATGCTTGGAAATTCGGCAGTGCCTTCAGATCACCCGCTGAATGTAGGAATGCTTGGAATGCATGGCAATTATGCTCCAAACATCAAGACAAATGAATGCGATTTACTCATTGGAATTGGAATGAGATTTGACGACAGGGTAACAGGTAAGCTTAGCGCATATGCAAAACAGGCAAAAATCATGCACATTGAAGTTGACCCATCAGAAATCAATAAAATTGTTAAAACCGAATATCCTGTTTTAGGTGACGCAAAGAGTGTTTTGACGATGTTGCTTCCTCTGATAAACAAGAATGAACACAAAGAATGGATTCAGGAGTTTAAAGAAGCTTACGAAATTGAATTTGAGAAAGTAATAAAGAAAGATATTTACAGAAACAACGGTAAAATATCAATGGGAGAAGCTGTTAGAATAGCTTCAGAAAAAGTAGATGCTGACGCTATATGTGTAACCGATGTTGGACAACAGCAAATGATAGCATCCCGCTATTTCAAATTTAAGAAAACAAGAAGTATGATTACTTCCGGAGGACTTGGCACAATGGGATTTGGCTTACCTGCCGCTGTTGGTGCTCAGATTGGTCGGCCGGATCGTACAGTCATTGCATTCATAGGTGATGGAGGATTTCAAATGACAATGCAGGAGATGGGAACAATTGCTCAGGAGGATATACCTGTAAAAATAATCATCCTGAATAATCATTTCCTGGGGATGGTAAGACAATGGCAGGAGCTTTTCTTTGAAAAAAGGTATTCGTTTACCGAACTAAAAAATCCTGACTTCATAAAACTTGCAGGTGCTTTTGGTATCAGTGCAAAGAAAGTTGAACTCAACTCAGAACTTGAAGGTGCAATTGAAGAAATGATTTCACATAAGGGTCCATACCTTTTAGAAGTTGTTGTTGATAAAGAAGATAACGTATTTCCAATGGTTCCAACAGGCGCAAGTGTTTCTGAAATAATATTGGAAAAACCAAATTCTTAAACTCAATTAACCTTTAAAATAAATTAGAGATGAAAAAAGAATATAACATAACAGCATATTCAGAAAACCACATTGGACTACTCAATAGAATCACAATAATTTTCACAAGAAGGAAAGTGAACATTGAAAGTTTGACTGTTTCTGAGTCATCAATAAAGGGTGTCAGTAAGTTTACAATTGTTGTAGAATCGACCGAGGAGCAGGTTAAAAAGATTGTAGGTCAGATTGAAAAACAAGTTGAAGTACTTAAGGCATATTACCATACTAACGACGAGATTATCTATCAAGAAGTAGCGCTTTACAAAGTATCTACGGAGGCATTGACAGTAAGCAACAAGATTGAAAAGCTAGTTAGAAAGCACAATGCAAGGATAATGGAGATTACCAAAGACTATACTGTAATTGAGAAAACCGGACATTCAGAAGAAACCCAGGAGTTCTTCACAGAATTAAACGAGTTTAAAGTCTTACAGTTTGTACGGTCAGGAAAGGTTGCAATCACAAGATCACCGATAGAGCATCTTTCAGAATTTCTAAAAGAAAGAGACGAAATGCTGCAGGTTATTGATGCATAAAACAATATTATACTGATAAAAAATCCCGAAGGTTTACTTCGGGATTTTTTTATTTCAAATCTTCAAGTATCATTTTTAGAACTGCTTGTGCGGATACAACCCTGTTTGCTGCCTCAGGAATCACAATAGAATTTTTACTTTCAATTACATCATCGGTAACAATCATATTTCTCCTTACAGGGAGGCAATGCATAAATTTAGCATCATTGGTCAAAGCCATTTGCCTATCCGATACTGTCCAATTCATATCTTTTGATAGAATTTTCCCGTAATCGGAATAAGATGCCCAATTCTTTGCATAAATGAAATCTGCACCTTTAAAAGCTTTATTTTGATCATATTCAGGCTTTAAATCGCCCATAAACTCAGAGGCAAGTTCATAACCTTCAGGATGTGTTACTACCAAATCATAATCGGCAGCTTTCATCCATTCAACAAATGAGTTAGGAACAGCCTGAGGCAAAGCCCTTGGATGAGGTGCCCATGTCAAAACGACCTTTGGCTTTTCAACCTTTTTATACTCAACCATGGTAATAAGATCAGCAAAACTTTGCAAAGGATGTCTTGTTGCCGCTTCCATGCTTACAACTGGGACTCCTGAATATTTAACAAACTGGCTAAGAACATTTTCAGAATAGTCCTCGTCCCTACTGTTGAACTGTGCGAAAGATCGAACTCCAATTATGTCTGCATAAGAACCAATAACAGGTATTGCCTCAAGAAGATGTTCTGCTTTATCTCCATCCATAATCACACCCCTTTCAGTTTCAAGCTTCCATGCGCCAAGGTTTACATCAAGAACCATCACTTTCATTCCCATATTTTCAGCAGCCTTTTGAGTGCTTAATCTGGTTCTCAAACTGGAGTTAAAGAACATTAAAATCATGGTTTTGTTTTTCCCAAGATGTTGAAAATCATAAGGATTTTTTTTAACAATAAATGCTTCATCCAAAGCTTCTTTAATGGAAGGCAAATCGTTTACTGAAGTAAAATGTTTCATAATGAATCAATTTGAATATTTAAAAAAATTGCTTCTGGAGAATATTAAAATATTATTAAGGTCTTATTTGACCATCACCCTCAATTATCCATTTATAGGATGTCATTTCTTCGAGACCCATGGGCCCCCGGGCATGTAATTTTTGCGTTGAAATGCCGATTTCGGCACCTAAACCAAATTGAGCACCGTCAGTGTATGCTGTAGATGTATTTGAATAAACAGAAGAAGCATCAACCCTTTTAAGGAAGGCTCTAACGTTTTCAAGGTCTTCAGAAATAATAGCTTCACTGTGTTTAGAACCATAATTATTGATCTGGGTTATTGCATCTTCAAAAGAATCTACGGTTTTGATTGCCATCTTATAAGATAAGAATTCGGTACCAAACGACTCTTCTGTTGCATGTTCCAACAAATCAGAGGGGTATTTGCCCTTTAAAAATGGATATGAATATTCGTCGGCATAAATTACCACATTTGAATTCTTCAAAAGCTCAGTAATAAAGTAAAGATCATCAAGTCGCTTTCTATTAATTAAAAGACAATCAAGGGCATTACACACGCTCACTCTTCTTGTTTTGGCGTTATTGACAATATCACGCCCCTTCACCTTGTCACCAAATTCATCAAAATAAGTATGACAAATTCCTGCTCCAGTCTCAATCACCGGTATTGAAGCATTTTTTCTTACAAAATCAATAAGGCTCTGACTGCCCCTTGGAATAATCAAATCGACATATCCTCGTGCATTAAGCAATTGAGCAGTTTCTTCCCTTCCAGAAGGTAATAAAGTTAAAATGTTTACATCAACATCATATCTTTTTAGCACATCATGAATTATGCTTACTATTGCGGTATTTGAATTAAATGCATCACTTCCACCTTTCAGAACACAAGCATTTCCCGATTTTAAGCAAAGAGAGAAAACATCAAAAGTTACATTAGGACGGGCTTCGTATATAATACCAATCACTCCGAAAGGAACTGATATCCTAGTAATTTTTAATCCATTCGGACGGATTGTTTCTGAAAGTTTTCTGCCAAGCGGAGAAGGCAAAGAAGCTACATTTCTGATATCTTCAGCTATTCCTTTTATTCTTTCTTCAGTTAATTTTAATCTGTCATACTTAGGATCAGCAACATCCATAAGAGATGAATCCTTTTTATTCTCAGAAAGAATAAAGTCACAACTAATTTCAGAAGCGTCAGCTAAATCATTTAAAATAGCATTTATCTTCTCGCCATCCAGTAAATTCAATTTACGGCTTGCTTTCAGTACGTTTTCAAAAATTTGAGTACAATCCATAATGTTTAGTAAGTTTTAAAATCCAAATATTGCTCTTAAACTATAATAAAAATTTAGTCATAAAGATACATGTAATCGTAATAAATAAGGGGTTTTGCAGCTTTTTTCCCAATCAAATTAATAGCATCATCGGAGTCATACTGAGATTTTCCAAGACCCAAAACATTTCCTTCGCCATCAATAATACTTATAATATCACCTTGTTTGAAAAATCCTTCTATGTCAACTACTCCTATCAACAACAAACTATTGGCGCCAACATTCGACAAAGCAGCTTTAGCTCCCTCGTTTACAAACACTTTCCCTTTGGCAAAACTAGTAGAGTGAGCAAGCCACTTTTTGTTGCTTTTCAATTTTTTACCATTTTGCTTGAAGAGAGTATAAACGATATTTTCTCCTTTTAAAATGTCAACAATTATATTTTCCCTTTTCCCATTTGCGATATAAACTGGTATTCCTTCAGCGGCAATCTTTCTTGCAACACTGAATTTAGTATGCATCCCACCTCTGCCTAAACCTGATTTCTGTTGCGAAATAAATTCAGCCATTGAATGGTCGCTTGAAGAAATCTCAGGTATTACTGACACTCCTTCATCACCCGGTTTTCCGTTATATATACCATCAACATTTGAAAGAATTAATAAAGCTTCACAATTCATCATTGAAGAAATCAATCCTGACAATTCATCATTATCAGTAAACATCAATTCAGAAACAGATATAGTATCATTTTCGTTTACAATTGGTACAACTCCATTTTCCAATAAGGTTGAAATACAATTTTTCATATTGAGATAATGGCGCCTGTCGCTGAAGTTTTCTTTAGTAGTAAGAACCTGAGCACAATGTAAGCCACATTCACCAAACAAACCAGAATAAGTGTTCATCAACTTAACCTGACCTATTGCTGACCATAATTGACGCGCAGAAACAGTATCAATTTTGTTTTCTACAGGAAACATAGCCCTACCTGAAGCAACAGCACCTGAAGAAATCAGAATTACTTCCACTTTCTTTTTAAGCAAAATAGAAACCTGTTCTACTATATGTGCCACTCTTTCAACATCAAGTGAACCATCTTTAGTAGCCAGAACGTTACTACCAATTTTAATTGCAACCCTCTTAAATTTCATATTGTTCATTCATGATGATAATGAAAACATGACAAATGTCATTATTTTTATTCAAAGAACAAAAAAAATAAACACTTGAATCTAATAATTTCAAGATAAATAATAGAAATTGAACTCTTGGTAAAAGAAAAGAGCTGAGACCTTATTAAATAAGCTTTCAGAAGTCGTTAAAAATACAAATTAAAGATTATTCCTTCCTTTCAATCTTATTGTATGAAGCCATAATTCCTTTAATTATTGACGAACTAAATCCCGAATGCTCCATTTCGTTCAATCCGGTAATAGTAATTCCCTTTGGAGTAGTCACTTTATCAATTTCGGCTTCCGGATGTGAATTATTCTTTAAAATTAATTCAGCAGCACCTTTAGTTATTTGAGAAGCCAGGATTTTTGCATCTTCTGCACTAAAGCCGATTTCGACTCCGGCTTGAATTGAAGCTCTAATAAATCGTAGTGCAAATGCAATTCCGCATCCAGCTAAAGCTGTTGCAGCAGGCATTAATTCCTCCGAGATAAAAAGCACTTCACCAAGCTGACTGAAGATCTTTTTTATAGCTTCCTTTTGTTCATTAGTTTCATTGAATGATGCGATACACGACATAGACTCTTGTATTGCAACACCCGTGTTTGGCATTACTCTGAATAAAGTTGGTTTACAGTCAAGGATGTTATAAATATGGCTTGATTGAATCCCTGTAACACAAGATACAAGAACATGTCTCTTTTCGTCAATGGATGATTTAATATCCAGCAAAACCTCTTCAATCTGCCAGGGTTTAACAACAAGCATAATCAAATCAGATTGTTTGACAGCTTCAACATTGTTTTCCGTAGCATTAAAACCTTCTTCAACAAGAGAATTCAATCTTTTAGGATTCTTTTCAGTAAGAATAAGATTTTCTTTATTATAAAGCTTTGAAGCGATTAAGCCTTTAACTATTGAAAAGCCAAGATTACCGGCTCCAACAATCGCTATTTTATTAAATTCCATTTTCAACTAGTTTTATGATAGTTCTGTTATCGATTCCTTAAGTTTTTCAATGAATAATGACGCATTCTCCTTTCTTAGATTAAGAGGCGGCAATATTCTAATGGTATTAGTTCCTGAAACTCCGGTAAATATTTTCTTTTCAAATAAAAGTTTTTTCCTCAACTCAGATATTTCATTTTCAAACTCAATTCCAATCATCAATCCTCTTCCTCTTACTTCTTTAATCTGAGGAATCTTTTTAAGTTCAGAAATCAGGTAATTTCCAATTTCTTCTGCATTTGATATTAATCTTTGTGATTTTAATACATCCAGCACGGCTATACTTGCAGCACACGCTAAGTAATTGCCACCAAAGGTAGTACCTAGCATTCCATTTTCAGCCTTGAATTTTGGACTTATGAGCACTCCCCCAACCGGGAATCCATTTCCCATTCCTTTAGCTACAGTAATAATATCAGGGAAAACATCTGCATGTTGAAAAGCAAAGAAACGACCGCTTCTTCCATATCCAGACTGAATTTCATCGATAATAAAAACAGAGTTATACTCTGAACATAAATCCTGTAATCCTCTCAGAAAACTATTCTCAGGAACTCTTATTCCGCCTATTCCCTGAATACCTTCAATAATTACGGCAGCAACGTCTCCTCCTTTCAGTTGATCCTCTACAGATTGCAAATCGTTTAATTCTAGGAAAACGACATCTTTCTTGACGTTAATAGGTGCAATTATCTTTGAATTATCAGTAATACCAACAGCTCCAGATGTTCTACCATGAAAAGCCTTCTTGAAGGCAATAACTTTTGATTTACCTGTATGAAAAGAAGCTAGTTTTAATGCATTTTCGTTAGCCTCTGCACCGCTGTTACATAAGAACAGACTGTAATTATCAAATCCAGATAATTCCCCTAATTTCTTTGCTAGCTCTTTTTGCAAAGGATTGAAAACAGAATTTGAGTAAAATCCAAGCTTTTCAAGTTGTGCAGAAATCGCCGCCACATAGTGAGGGTGAGAATGTCCTATTGAAATAACGGCATGACCTCCGTAAAGATCTAAGTATCTTTGACCATTTCTGTCAATCACGTAAACTCCTTCACCTTTGACAAGGTCGATATTAAATAATGGATAAACATTAAATAGTTCCATATCTATTTTTGTGTGTTGGATTAGTTAGAATGCTATTGGTTTTAAGTTGAGTCCTGATTTTTCATCAATGCCGAACATCAGGTTCATATTTTGAACAGCTTGCCCTGAAGCACCTTTTAAGAGATTATCAATAATACTTATCACCACTAACTTATTCTCATGTTTCTCAAGGTATAAAATACACTTGTTGGTATTCACAATCAATTTTAAATCAGGATTATAATCAACAACATGAGTGAAACAATGAGAGTTATAATAATTTCTAAAAATCCTATATGCATCATCAAGGGTTCCTTCAAATTCTGTGTAAGCTGTCGTTAGTATTCCTCTGCTAAAATTGCCTCTCAAAGGTATAAAATTAAGGTTAATATTATAATCGGGCTGAAGTTGTTTTAAACTTTGGATTATCTCATCATTGTGCTGATGGGTAAAAATCTTGTAAGCAGAAATATTATTATTCCTCCAGCTGAAATGAGAAGTCTCAGTAGGTTTTTGTCCAGCGCCAGTTGATCCTGTCATAGCTGAAACGTGGATTTCTCCCTTAATTAAACCCATTGCTGCCAAAGGGAGTATAGCTAATTCTATTCCTGTAGCAAAACAACCGGGATTGGCAATATATTTCGAATTAGCAATCAGATCTCTGTTTAATTCGGGAAGACCATATACAAATTTGTTTCCTTCGCGCTTCAACCTATAATCGTGGCTTAAGTCAATCACACGAAGGCTTTTCGGCAAGGTATAGTTTTTAAGAAACTCAATTGACTTGCCGTGTCCTGAACACAAGAAGATTAAGTCAAGTCCGTCAAATTCATATTTACTTTTGAAAACAAGGTCAGTTTCTCCCAGAAGATCTTTGTGAACATCAGTGATCTTATTTCCTGAATTACTTGTGCTATGAACAAATGCAACTTCAGCTTCGGGATGATTTATTAAAATTCTCAAAAGCTCACCTGCTGTATATCCTGCACCGCCTATAATTCCAACCTTTATCATCTGATTAACTTTCAAAGTTCTTATTAACTGCGTTATATATTTTAAGCTGAGTTCCTAAGATTTTAGTAAATCCTTTTACATCATCAGCTGTCCACGCTTTATTTATTTCTCCGTATTCACCAAAATCTGACTTCATTAAATCATTTGGTGAATCAACTCCTACAAGTTGAAAATTGTAAGGTCTCAATTTTACAATTACAGCACCATTAACATTTTGCTGAGAATTCTCGAGAAACTTCTCTATATCTCTCATAACAGGCTCAAGGTATAATGCTTCATGTAAAAACATCCCGTACCAGTTACCCAGCTGTTCTTTCCAATATTGCTGCCATTTGGTCAACGTATGTTTCTCAAGCATCTGGTGAGCTTTTATTATAATCATTGGAGCAGCTGCTTCGAAACCTACCCTTCCTTTTATACCTATAATTGTATCTCCAATATGCATATCTCTTCCAATAGCATATTGAGATGCTATTTCGTTGATTTTTTTAATTGCGTCGACCGGATTTGCATATTTTTCTCCGTTTACTTTTCTCACTTCGCCCTTCTCAAAGCTTATTGAAATTTCCCTTTCAACCTGTTCTACAAGCTGACTTGGATAAGCATTCTCGGGCAAAGTTTTTTCAGATTTAAGAGTTTCTTTCCCCCCAATGCTTGTTCCCCAAAGACCTGCATTTATTGAATATTCCATTTTTTTGAAATCGGCTTCAATACCATGAGTCTTCAAATAATTGATTTCATATTCTCTTGTTAATTCAAGGTCACGGGTTGGTGTTAGAATTTTAATTTCTGGAGCCAATACTTCGAATGTCAAGTCAAACCTAACCTGATCGTTTCCAGCACCTGTACTTCCATGAGCAACATATGCTGCTCCAATCTCTTTTGCATACTGAATAATAGCAATAGCCTGAAATATTCTTTCAGAGCTTACTGATATTGGATATGTATTATTCCTTAAAACATTTCCAAATATCATATATCGAATGCTCTGATTATAATATTTGTCTGTCACATCAATCGCCACATGCTTTTTGGCACCCAGCTTGTATGCTTTTTCTTCAATTAATTCTAAATCTTTTTCTGAGAATCCGCCGGTATTAGCTATTGCGGTATAGACTTCCAATCCCTTTTCTTTAGCAAGATACATTGCACAAAATGAAGTATCCAACCCGCCACTAAAGGCTAAAACAACTTTATTGTTTTCCATGTCAATTATTAAATATAACTAAATAGAACATTAATATCGAAGTAATCTATAAGAGTACGATTAACAAATCCAAATATAAACAAACATGATCACTCCAGATAATTTTAACTATGCTTTTAGGTTTTTTGTTAATTGAAAAATCATATAAAAATGGTGCCGCTTTAGAAAAATATTTACTAACCCAAATACCAATGAAGTATTGCTCTGCATCTAAAATGAAAACCAATTACACGTTAAATACTGCAAAGCATTCAATACAACTGATTTATGAAATTGCGAATTACCAGCCATTGGAAATTGCGGCACCATTATATATTTATTGTTTCTTAAATAATTTCAATTTTGACATAAACGACGATTCATATCCCTTGGATTGTCTCCCCTTTAACCATCGTTTGAATGAAAGAAGTTTTTCATCTTTATCCTCTTTCTTGTTTCCTTCAACAACTTCCTTCTTCTCCCATTTTGGATCATAAATCATTGCTGTACAAAGACATTTAGTTCTTTCTGTTCGTACTAAAATATCATAATTGACACAACTCTGACAACCTTTCCAAAAATCCTCATCATCTGTCAGCTCTGAAAATGTAACAGGCTTGTATCCCAGTTCTGAGTTAATTTTCATTACTGCCAATCCGGTTGTCAAGCCAAATATTTTTGATTCAGGAAATTTCATTCTCGAGAGCTCGAATGCTTTCTTTTTTATACTTTTTGCCAAACCTGCACCTCTGTATTCTTTTACAACTATCAACCCTGAATTAGCAACATATTTATGATGCCCCCACGATTCAATGTAACAAAATCCGGCAAACTTATCTCCATCCAAAGCGATAATCGCCTTTCCTTCTTTCATCTTGTTGGCTATATATTCAAAAGTACGACGTGCAATACCTGTACCCCTTTCAATAGAAGCCCTTTGAATTGTATCATTTATTTCATCCACATATTTGATGTGGCTCTCATCTGCAACCAAAACCTTTAATTGATCCATTTCTTTCATTCTTTCTTCCTTAAATCCTACCCTTTATATTAGGCATTATTTCCTCTAAAAAATAAATTAAATCTTTTCTTTCAACTCCTTCTCTTAATACAAGGAATATTGTATCGTCACCGGCTATCGTTCCTAAAATTTCAAAAGACTTAACTCCGTCGATCAGGGAAGCAATTGAGCTTGCATAAGCCGGCCTTGTCCTTATTACTGCAATATTCGAGGAGAAATCAATCGAAACGAAGCCATCAGCCAAATACCTGCTTTCTTCTTTTAATTCACCCAAATCTAAGTTATTCTGTTCTTTGGGTAAAGTATATACATACCTTCCGTATGAATCAGGCGACTTTACTATTTTTAACACTTTTATGTCTCTCGACAATGTTGCTTGTGTCAATTCAAAACCTTTACGTTTTAATAACATTAGTAGTTGCTCTTGGCTTGTAACAATGTTTTGGCCAATTACACTCCTAATAGCAACCTGTCTTTGTAAACGAGCTTTCATTTATTAATGAATAAATATTCAAAACGATTGCAAAAATATTCATTAATATTTATAGTGCAATAAATTTTTAAGAAAGTTTATTATTTTTGTCGTGAATTTAAAACAGCAAATCCAGTGAGATCGAAGATATTTAAATGGGAGTTTTTAAAAAGATGCAAATGCGTTTAACTGTTAAAACAGATAAACGCATTTTTTTTATGTAGCAATTCAAAAAATAGAATAACATTGAAAAAAGTAAAGCTTATTTTGGAAGATGGATCTGTATTTACAGGCAAATCTTTTGGCTGCGAAAAATCAATTTCAGGAGAAGTTGTTTTTCATACTGCTATGGTAGGGTATCCTGAAAGTTTAACAGACCCCTCTTATTGTGGTCAGATCTTGGTTTCTACTTTCCCTATGATAGGTAATTATGGAGTACCGGATGATTCAATAAAAAATGGCATTCACAATTTCTTTGAATCAGATAAGATACAGGTTTCAGGTTTAATAATTTCGGATTATTCATTCGAATATAGCCACTGGAATGCTGTTAAAAGTCTTGCCGATTGGTTTAAAGAAAACGAAATTCCCGGCTTATACGATGTAGATACAAGGGCTTTGACAAAAGTTCTCAGAGAAAAAGGTTCGCTTCTTGGAAAAATTGAATTTGAAGACGATCCAATAGATTTTTACAATCCAAATCTCGAGAATTTAGTTGCTAAAGTTAGCTGCGATAATACAATAACTTACGGGGAAGGAGATATTAATGTTGTTTTGGTCGATTGTGGCGTGAAAAACTATATTATTCGCTGTCTCATAGATAGAGGAGTAAAAGTTAAAAGAGTGCCCTGGGATTACAACTATCTGAATGAAGATTTCGATGGCTTATTTCTATCAAACGGTCCGGGCGACCCTGCAATTTGTGAAAAGACTGTCGAATACTTAAAAGAAGCAATGAAAGCAAACAAACCCATTATGGGTATTTGCTTAGGAAATCAGCTACTTGCAAGGGCTGCAGGTGCTGAAACCTATAAGCTTAAATATGGGCACCGTAGTCACAATCAACCTGTTCTTCTTGCCGGAACTAACAGGTGTTTCATCACATCTCAGAATCATGGCTATGCTATTATCAATGAAACTATTTCGAACGATTGGGAACCACTCTTCATAAATGTTAATGATAATACAAACGAAGGGATTAAACATAAAACCAAACCTT
The DNA here is from genome assembly GCA_964393405.1 of uncultured Prolixibacteraceae bacterium. GTDB lineage: Bacteria > Bacteroidota > Bacteroidia > Bacteroidales > Prolixibacteraceae > CAYMTR01. Next base: position 67,496 of record CAYMTR010000003.1, on the reverse strand, counting down.
TCTTTTCTGCTCAATTTCATCCTGAAGCATCAAGCGGACCGGTTGATACCGAATTCCTTTTCGACGATTTTGTAAATAATATCAGGAAAATCTCTAAATCTTGAACTAATGAAAAATTTTAAATCACATATTAAGAAAGCAATAGTTTTAGGGTCAGGTGCACTTAAAATTGGAGAAGCAGGAGAATTCGACTATTCTGGATCCCAAGCATTAAAAGCCTTGAAAGAAGAAGGGATCGAAACCATCTTGATAAATCCAAACATAGCAACTATTCAAACTTCCGAAGAGATTGCTGATAAAATATATTTCTTACCTGTCACTCCTTTTTTTGTTGAAGAGGTTATCAAAAAAGAAAATCCGGATGGCATTCTACTTGCTTTTGGTGGACAAACAGCACTCAACTGCGGAGTAGCTTTATACGAATCAGGAGTACTTGAGAAATACAACCTTGAAGTTTTAGGAACTCCTGTTCAATCAATTATTGACACTGAAGACAGGGATATTTTCGCTAAGATTTTACATAGCATTGATGTAAAAACTCCAGCAAGTATCGCATGCAAAAATATGGACGAAGCCAGAAAGGCCGTCGAGACTGTTGGGTTCCCAATAATTATACGTGCTGCGTATACTTTAGGGGGATTAGGCTCAGGATTCTGCTCTAACATGGAAGAACTTGAAATTAGGGCATCAAACGCATTTTCATACTCACCTCAAATTCTTGTAGAAGAATCTATAAAAGGATGGAAAGAAGTTGAATATGAAGTTGTAAGGGATCAATACGACAACTGTATAACAGTTTGCAACATGGAAAACTTTGATCCATTAGGCATTCATACCGGTGAAAGTATTGTAGTTGCCCCTTCACAAACCTTATCAAATAAAGAATACAATAAACTTAGGGAGCTTTCGATCAGAATTATACGTCGGATAGGAGTTATAGGTGAATGTAATGTTCAGTTTGCCCTTGATCCTTTTTCTGAAGACTACCGTGTAATTGAAGTTAACGCCAGATTAAGCCGTTCTTCAGCTCTTGCTTCAAAAGCAACTGGTTATCCTCTTGCTTTCGTAGCTGCCAAACTTGGCATGGGTTATGGCTTGCATGAACTTAAAAACTCAGTCACAAAAGTTACTACTGCCTGTTTTGAACCGGCACTTGATTATGTTGTTTGTAAAATACCGCGCTGGGACCTCGGTAAATTTGTAGGAGTTTCAAAACAAATTGGAAGTTCTATGAAGTCTGTCGGAGAAATTATGGCTATTGGACGAAATTTTGAAGAAGCCATCCAGAAAGGACTCAGAATGATCGGACAAGGAATGCATGGATTTGTAGGTAACCGAGAAGAAATCACTATCGATGCAATAGAAGAAGAACTCACTAACCCTACTGACCGTAGGATTTTTGCCATTGCTGAAGCTTTTCATAAAGATTATACCGTCGATGAAATTTACGAAAGAACTAAAATAGACAGATGGTTCCTTCAAAAACTTGAAGGCATCTACAAAATGCGTTGTATTTTAAGAAGATACGACAAATTAGAAGACCTTCCTGATGAGATTATTCTTCAATCCAAAAAAATTGGATATTCCGACTTCCAGATTGCCCGCATGGTTCTAAAACCTACAATTTCAGGTATGTTTGCAGGGCAACTTGCTGTTAGAGAATATAGGAAAAAAAGAGGTATCACCCCATTTATAAAACAGATAGATACTTTAGCTGGAGAATACCCTGCTCAAACCAACTATCTTTATGTAACATACAATGGAGTTGAACACGACATTGAATTTCAACATGACAATAAATCAGTAATTGTTCTTGGATCAGGAGCTTACAGAATAGGATCATCAGTTGAATTTGACTGGTGCGGTGTAAATGCTGTAAATACTATCAGAAAAGAGGGCTATCGTTCAATCATGATTAACTATAACCCTGAAACAGTTAGTACTGACTACGACAACTGCGATCGTTTGTATTTCGATGAACTTTCATTTGAAAGGGTAATGGATATAATTGATCTTGAACAGCCGGGGGGTACTATTGTTTCAACAGGTGGGCAGATACCAAACAATCTGGCTATGAAGCTTTTCAACCAAGGAGTACACATTTTAGGTACTTCTCCTGTGAAAATCGATAATGCAGAAGACCGTAAGAAGTTCTCATCACTACTTGACACTATTGGGGTTGATCAACCTAGGTGGAAAGAACTTTCAACCATTGAAGATATTCAGATATTTATCGAAGAAGTAGGGTTCCCGGTTTTGATTCGCCCTTCTTATGTACTTTCAGGGGCAGCAATGAATGTTGTTTCAAACAGCGACCAACTTGAGCATTTTTTAAACCTAGCATCTATTGTTTCAAAAGAACATCCTGTTGTTGTTTCGGAGTTCATTGAACAAGCAAAAGAAATTGAAATTGATGCTGTTGCTGATAAAGGTGAAATAATTGCCTACGCTATTTCAGAGCATGTTGAATTTGCCGGTGTTCATTCCGGAGATGCAACTATAGTTTTTCCTCCTCAAAAGCTTTATATCGAGACTATAAGGAGAATAAAAAAGATATCCCGTGAAGTAGCAAAAGGGCTCGAAATATCAGGACCTTTCAACATGCAGCTCTTAGCTAAGGATAACGACATTAAGGTAATTGAGTGTAATCTAAGAGCTTCAAGAAGTTTTCCTTTTGTATCAAAAGTAATGAAAATCAATATGATTGAACTTGCAACAAAAGTAATGCTGGGAGTGCCTTATTCCAAACCTGATAAATCGTTATTTGAATTGGAATATGTTGGAGTCAAAGCACCTCAATTTTCATTCCACCGACTTTTAAATGCCGATCCTGTATTAGGAGTAGATATGAGTTCAACAGGAGAAGTAGCCTGCCTAGGCGATAATTTTTATGAAGCAATATTAAAATCGATGCTTTCAGTTGGCTACAGAATCCCAAAAAAGAATATTCTAATCTCCTCGGGACCAACTAAATCAAAAGTTGAATTACTTAAGCCGGCATTACTTCTTGCCGAAAAGGGGTTCAATATATACGCAACTGATGGTACATACAGATTTTTAAGAGACAACAATGTGAAATGTAACTTAATACATTGGCCTGATGAAGAGGAGTTCAAACCAAACATCAATGAGTATATAAGAGAAAAGAAACTCGATTTAGTTATTAATATCCCCAAAGACCATACAACTCGCGAGTTAAGCAATGGATATTATATCAGAAGAAAAGCAATTGATTACAATATCCCTCTTATAACCAATGCACGTGTTGCTAGTGCTTTCATTAATGCTTTCTGCAAATATGATGTTAAGGATTTAGCTATTAAAAGCTGGGGAGAATATTAACTATTATTAAATAGCCTTCAAATCCTATCATGAAGTTATTTCATATAGGATTTGAAGTTATTTACATAACAAGAGGTTGCCTTTTTAAGACAACCTCCTTTTTAGAAAATCTATGATTTTACTTTCCAAACATTTATTGTTTCAGTTTATATAAAGCATAACTAATTGCTGGTACTTCAACTGAAATATTTTCTCCTTTAGCTTTAATTTTTAATTCGTCCCCGGCTAGTAAGGTAAATCCTTTGACCTTGAGGTTGATTTTGAAATCAGCCTTTTCCGGCCTATTGGCAGGATTAAACACACACAGAATAACCTCATTACCACTTGCTCGGGCATATATAAAAGGATATGAATTTTCTTTTGCATAAACAGGTACGAATTCTGCATACGCAGTTAAGGCTACTTCGTTACCCTTTATATTAACAAGCTTTCTAAAATTATTCAATAAAGATTTTGAATCCTTTTCCTGAACATCAACAGTTGGTGCATCAGGAGCGTTATCAACAGGTAAATATAAATTGGACGGATCGCCGGTTGAGAATCCAAGATTTTTGCCTTGAGCCCATTGCATTGGAGTTCGGTTTCCCGAGCGTGGAGGATATGCTCCCTCAACATTTGGCATATTGTAAAGCTGGCGCATTCCAATTTCGTTCCCATAATAAACAAATGGTATACCCGGCATTGTAAGACCGAAAGCATAAATCATTTCAAGCTCTTTGTATGAACGATTTACGTTGATTCTTGCGTTATCATGGTTGCCCATTGGAATTGTAATGTAACCAATATCCTTAGTTGCAAGATATTGCTCCATATAACTATCGAGGAAGGTTTTGATGTTTCCTTTACCCTCTTTATCGAAGAAGCTATGTCCTTCAGAATATCCATTTAAAATTCTCCAACTTTCCTTTTGAGTAAGATCGTTATATCCCCAAAACCAATGAAAGAAATCGGTGTGAAATGCATTGTCTAAAGCATCTTTGGGACCTGACCATTCAGCAACCATAAAAGAACCCGGATACTCCTTGTCCATTAACTGCCGTATTTCCTGCCAGAATTGTTTTGTACCTTCATCTCTTGCATTAAAAAACTGATCATTTCCTGTAATGTTTGCATTCTTCACCAAGGCACCAGCCATATCAGCTCTGAAACCATCGGCACCCATATCCATCCAAAACCTAAGTACATTTTTAAGTTCTTCTTTCATTGCTTTGATATCGGGATGATCAGTAGGAAGCATCCATGGTTCTTCAGGTTTAGCAAAACCAAAGTTAAGAGCAGGCTGACTCCAGTAAAAATTTCTCATAAACTGACCATTCCTTCTGCTGTAACCTTTAATGAATGAATCTTTATAAGCATCAGGTGGATTAACCCAAGTATTGTTTGTCCAAATGTACCAGTTGGAATATTTGTTTGGCTCTTGCTTTGCTGATTCAACAAACCAAGGATGATCAATTGAAGTATAACTTATTACCCAATCGAAAATTACCTTTATTCCTCGTTTATGTGCTTCAGCAAAAAGACGTTTAGCATCTTCGTTTGTACCGTAACGTGGAGCAACTTTATAATAATCAGAGATGTCGTAACCTGCATCCCGAAACGGAGAATCGAAAAAGGGATTAAGCCAAATAGCATCAACACCAAGACTTTTGATATAGTCCATTTTTTCAATAATACCTTTTAAATCTCCAATGCCATCGCCATCTGTGTCGTAATAAGTCTGCGGATAAATTTGATAAAAAACAGCATTATGCGACCATTCGGGGCATACAGGAATTTTATAATTTCCCGTTATCTGCACAATATCATTTTGCGCTGCAGAATAATTCAGGAAAAGAATTCCTGAAAAAACTAAAACCAATGTTAATTTTAATTTGCTCATATATAAAATAATTGAATTGATCGAAGTCAAATTTAGGACAGATTATTCAATAAATGAACAGAGAAAAATCAGAATGCAGACAAATTGGGAGGCCGAATGTTTTAAAAGTACGTATAATTTGTAAATACAATGTTTTATCCTTTAAACTCTATAGCGCTATCATAAATTCGATATATTATATCAAGGTGCTTTGCCGCAAGTGAAAGAGGCATTGCATTTTTTTCTTTTCCCAAAAGAACATTTACAAAATGCTTGGATAAAGCATCGTTATCTTCCTGCTTACTCATATCTATCTCAATGACTTCTTTGACCGCTTTACCCTTTCCATCTTCATCAACATAGAAAAACTCAATGATGTTTTTCTCCCAAGAACAGAAAGACAGCTTAATACCACCTTTAGTACCGTATATGCGAGTTTCATTTTCTGCTTCCATATTAGCATTTGTTGCATGTTCCCAATAATATTTCAGATCATTGCTCATGTCCATGCTCACTGCAAAATGCTCCTCAACATCAAAAATATTGGTTTCTGGATCTTTTTTATCAAGACCGTTTTTCATAAAAAGCAATTTGAAATCCAACAATTCAGGTTTATCGTTCAACACTCCAAGATGGAATGACAAATCATAAACTCCCCAGTCAAACAAAACACCACCACCTGCAATTTCTTTATTCAGAAACCATTTGGCTGATGGATGATATTCTATTCCCGGTCTTGACTGGCGGGCGACTGAATTATGATGAATGAAATAAATATCTCCAAGCTTACCTGAATCAATAATCTCTTTTACTTTAAGAAACTTAGGTTGCAATCTAGCATGTCTGGAAGAACAATCACTGATTATTAAATCGGGATTCTCGTTTGCCAACCTTAGCATTTCAATCAAATGTCCTTTTTTTATTGCGGCAGGTTTTTCAAGTAATATATGTTTTTTAGAATCGACTGCATCCTTAAACATCTGGAAGTGCATTTGTGGAGGACTTGTAATCACTACAGCATCAACCTCTTCATCTTTCAAAATATCATGATAATTTGTTGTACCATGTGGAATATTATATTTTTTGCAAATATCTGCAAGTTTCTCTTCATCCTTACGGGCTATCCATTTAATTTTAACGTTCCCAGATTTTTGAAGTCCCGCAATGTGCTTTTCTGCAATCATTCCAGCCCCAATAATTCCAAATACAAATTGTTTTTCTTTCATGACACAAAATTAAAAAGGTGTCATTTCACAATAAAAGTGATTTATGACACCTGTTAAACAAATTCTTCTATTATTAGCTAATCATTCCTTTTACTGTCGTGTTTAGCTTTTTTAGCAGCCCGCTTTTCTTTTAAATTCTTTTCCGGTGTTTTCTTGTTCGATTCTTTTTTTATGCTTTTTTCTTTTGACATGACTTTTAGTTTTTAGTTGTTCGACAAATATAAGTTACACTTGTAATAATTTCAACTATCTAAATTAACTAAAATTGTAGATAACATTAATAAAAATCTGTTATTTTTAATGTTATTGCAATTTGTATTATAACGTACACATTTTATAAGCCCCATTTCTATACGTTGTTTCGCAGAATGCCTATTTTCATTACGATTTGTGTTTCTTTCAATAATGTTTATTTCATAAATCTAAAGCCCAAATAAGGGTTACATTCGGTCTGTGATAAATAATTTCGATTTGTAATTCTGCAATAGATTGCATCGCTGCTCCAGCTTCCGCCTCTATTGGATCTGACAGGTGGTCCTTCAAGCCATTCAGGATCGTGGCTATCGTTGTTCTTCTTATAAAAATCCTTATCATATTTATCATAACACCACTCCCAGACATTGCCACACATGTCATGAATTCCAAGCTGGTTCGGTTTTAACATACCAACCATATGAGTTCTTCCGTAAGAGTTATCAACAAACCAACCACATTCCCCCATAAAATTGCTCCCGGCAAACCGGTATTCGTAATCATAGTCCTTTTTATCTACTCCGGTGAAATATCTAATAGCGTATTTACCTCCTTTTGCGGCATATTCCCATTGAGCTTCAGATGGCAGTTTTCCTTTTAGCACCTTGCAGAACATCTGAGCCCCCTGCCATGTTACATTAACAACAGGATAATCTTCGTATCCCTTCATCACGAAAAACCTTTTTGAATATTTATCCCATTTAATTTTAGTGTCAGGACTGTCAAGATTTATAATCCAATAACCTTCAACCTGACCTAAAGTATCACACTCCATGAAATTGAGGAAAAAAATGAAGTAACGATTAGTAACCTCATATTTGCTGATCATAAAACTTCTCACATCGATGGGTGTTGCCGGTCTTTCATCCTCATCAAACTCGTTGTTCCCCAACTTTAATTCGCCGCCTTCAACGATAACCATATCCATAAATAAATCTTCGAATTTTTTATGAAAAACCTTAAAATGCAAAACATCTGTGTGCTCAAGTTTTTCGTACGAAACATACTTCTCACTACTCTCCTTGCATAAAGCATCAAAAGGCAATTGGGGAACAACTTTAGAAGGATCAAATACTTCTCTAACTACAGTATCCGTAATAATAAGAACAGATGAATCATTGAAATAATTTGAACGACATTGACTCAAAAGGATAGAATCGTTAAGTTTTAATTTAGTTTCCTTTTCAAGATCACTTAAAATGTTATCAATATCGAGCAAGTCCCGGGTTGAATCAGCTTTAATTTCCTCACGAGAAAGGAATCTGAAAGTATTCTCAACATCAATAATGGTTGAATCATTGGCAACATCCTGTATTGAATCAACCGATGACAAAGAGTCAGATTTAAAAATAATATCTAAGTCATTATTAATTAGTGCGATTTCGTCATTTTTCAATGAATCATCTGACAACAATATTTCAGCTTTTAAAGAATCGTCGAGGACTGGAAACAGTACATCAATAAGTTCAGGATTGAAAAGATAAGCTTTAACAATCAGAAAAGTATCCATTGTCGGAGGTTTCTCGTTGATAAGTTCAACATCAACAATAAGGTTACCTTCAACAAAATCCATTTCATTATATATCAACAATGTGTCTTTAATTTCCTTTGAAACTTCTTCAATATTTGACCATACTTTCATTACTGTATCAAGTTTTGCTCCATTTGAAGAAGGAGTTTTAACATATTCTCTATGCAGCTGATTGAAAACAGGTTGATAATTTGCCGGCACACCCGGCTGTTCCTTAGTCACTTTACATCCTGGAAAAAAGAAGCACAACACTAATATTGTCAATACTCTAATTTCGAGGCTATTATTCAAATTAAAATTTCTCATTCGATTGTATCTCCAAGATAATATTTTGGTTTGCCGGATCTTAAATCAGGTAGAAGCTCATCTCTTACCCACTGAAAGCCGGGAACTATTTTTAACAATTTAAGATATATTTCTTCTGCTTTATTAAAATTTCCATTTAACGTATGTATTTGACCAATCCGTACACCCAAATTAAGGAACATCCAACTACACCCTCCCTCTTTCTCATATAAATTAAACGCCTCCTGGTAAGTTGCTAGAGCTCTCTTTTTATCTCCTCCTGCTAAGAATGGTCTATAATAAAGAGAATTTGCCTTTTCAACAAGAGGCATGGGCTCTTTAGTTCTATATAAGAGTGCTTTTTTTAAGTATTCGGAATGATCTCCGTACTTAATAATAAAAGTAGCCGGCCGAATTCCAATCCTAAACGCAGTATATGCTGTATAAAAAGCAAGTAAAGTCGCCGAATTAGGATTATTTTTTAACCCTCTGTTAATGCGTATCTCAAATCTATCGGTATATTTTCTTGCTTCTTCTTTTCTTTTTTTCCCTATCAGCCATCCTATCAGCGCGTATTCCCCGTATAGTAAAACTTCTTCTTCCTGTTTTGTTAATTTAGAATAATGGAGACTATCAACAATTTTAGTCCATGTAACCATGTCTACAGTCAAGAATAACTCCTGAAACCTACAACTCAGAGACTGAGAATTGTCTCCAAAAAGCTGAAGAGAAAAAAAAACATAAAAAATCAGGAGCCCTTTTTTCACTTTTGTACAAGTATTTAATCTTACAAATCCAATTAATTATTAGAAATAAAGATAAACTGAATTTAAAATTAAAAAAAACAAATTAACATCAGGATTTTTTCAAACAACAATAAGCAAATTAATTTTTAAATTTTAATACAAGTTTCATAAGCCTTTCTGACTGATTCTTGATATCAACAGCAAACTGATCGATACTTTCAGCATGGATTGAACTACTTTGAGACATACTCTTCATTCTAACAACAGAATTGCTTATTTCAGAAATACTTTCATTTTGAATAATAGCCTGTTGATGAATCTTCGCAACAATATCTGTGTAATCACCAATCAAAGAGAAAGTAATATCTAAGGTTTCACCCGCTTTAAAACTATTCAGTTGAGTATCGTTAGCCAGCTTCATTATTTCGTCAGCCGCCTCTTTACTTCTATCTGCCAATCTTCTTACTTCTCCAGCAACTACAGAAAAGCCTCTCCCCCATTCCCCTGCCCTTGCTGCCTCAACAGCAGCATTAAGTGCCAGAATATTAGTTTGGAAAGCTATGTCGTTAATAATTTTTATTTTTTCAGAAATATCTTGTATCGATTTATCTGACAAATGAAAAGTCTTGGAACTCAATACAACATTATCAGTAGTTTTTAAGGATAATTCTTCAGCTAACTGAGAACTTTTAGTACTTTCAATCAGATAATCAGACAACAAATTTATTGAGCTTTCTACATGAGAACTAGATTCTTCCTGTTGATCGGCAACGTTTATCATTTGTCCGGAACTTTCAGTCAGCTTGACAGCGGTATTTGACAACTGAGTCGCCCCCTCTGAGATGCTACCAACAATAGATCTTAAATGATTAGCCATTAAGTTAAGGGAATCAGCAAGTTGACCAATTTCATCTTTACCTTTAACGATTAAATTATCAGATAATTTTCCTTCTCCAATTTTCCCGGCAAAATTTATGCATTGTTTCAAAGGCTTTTCAATTCTCATCGTAAGGATATATATTATAAAGGCAAGAAAGAGTAGTCCTAAAAAACAAATAAGCATTGAAATTGTAATTGTTGAATTAACAGTAGCAAGTACTTCTTTTTTCGGCATAAGAAGAACAAGTGACCATGGAGTTGTACTTTTACTTAAAGCAATTGGAGCCATTGCCAGAAAAAAATTCTGATCTTCAACCTCATAATCAACAGTCATATCCGACCCATTTTCAATTAATGTTGAAATACCTGATACACCCGGAAGCACCTCTTCAATTCTTTTCATCAGGATTCTATTATCCGAGTGAGCTACAACAATACCTTTATTTGAAACAATCATTGCAATAGTCCCTTTGTAGGGAATAAGCTGTTCTAAAAACGGAGTAAGTCTGTCAAGAGAAAAATCGAAACCAGAAAGCCCAATAAAATTATCTTCATTGTCAAGAATAGGGGCACATACGCTCGACATAAGATACTCTCTGGGGTCTGTACCATAAGAATCAAAATAAGGTTCACTGAATTCAAAGATTTTTGATTTCTTAAGTTTATAATAATCAGAATCTATATCATCACCTTCAGTATTAAGAACATCACTTACAAAACCCTCTTGTCCTTTCAGGGTAACCAAAGTATGCCTTTTCCTTCCATAGTCCTTTTTCCACTCGGGGTCGATAGCACTAAGTTCCATATTAACCCATACTGCTAATATGTTGTGATTTTCATCAGCAACGTTTTTTAAAAGTAATTTGGTGTAGTTGCTATCGTCATTATTGCCCTTAAGCCAATTGGACTCAAGAGCTAGGCTCATTCCCCTGCACATATTCATATCTGCATTGAGGTCAGCTGTAGCCATATTGGCATATTCTTTAGCCAGATTACCAGAAAGAAACTGAGCTTTATTTACAGAATCATTCCTAAATCGAATAACAATATATGTTACTATAAAGAAATATAGCAATAGTGATATGATAGTAATTAAGAAAGTAAATCTAAACCTGATAGTGTTCAGAAAGTTTAATCTTCCCATTGGTTTTGGTAATTTTAAATGTCTTGATCAGGAAATCAAATTACGGTTTAACTTTTAATATTAAAAGAAATAAACCAAATAAATTTTAGCCCAAAAGATATTGTCTAAATATAAACGCAATTGCTATTCCAAGAATTGCCCCGACAAAAACTTCAGACCTGCTGTGTCCCAATAGCTCTTTCAATTTCTCGTTGTCAAACCTTTTCCCGAATTTTGATTCAAAAAATTCAGTCAGTTTGTTAATAACTTCAGCTTGCTCGCCTGCTGCTCTTCTTATGCCAGATGCATCGTGCATAACAATTATTGCAAAAACCACACAAATTGAGAAAGCAATACTAGAAATTCCTTCTGTGATAGCAACAGCAGTTGTCAGAGCTGTTACTGAAGAAGAATGTGAGCTTGGCATGCCACCAGTCTCCCACAAACGCGACCATATAATTTTTTTACGTAGTAATGAGGCACTTATCAACTTATAAAACTGTGCCGCAAACATTGATATGAATACAACATCCAATATTTTGCTGCCGAATAAAATACCTGAATTCATTGTAAGTTAATTTTCATGAAAATTAATAGAAAAAATTTATTGCTCAAATTTAAACTTCAATAAAACCAAATATTGAATAAATAGGCTCATATCATCTTGATATTTTAAGTGAAATTTTGTTTTATTCTCTTCTAAAGCAAAAAAAACAACAACTATATTCGCATTAAATATTTCTTGAATGGAAAATAATATAATAATATTACCTGCTGAATGGTACAAACAGGCATTTATTCAACTTACATGGCCCCATGTTAATTCTGACTGGAATTACGTTTTAGATGAAGTTGAGGAATGTTATACCAACATTGCTGAAATTATTGTCTCCCGCTTAAAACTCCTAATAATTTGTAAAGATATCAATCATGTAAAATCAAAATTTGATTCTTCACTTCATAAAAACATATCATTTTATGAAGTTGAATCTAACGACACTTGGGCAAGAGACCACGGAGGAATTACTGTTTTCAGGAACAATATGCCAGTGATATGTGATTTCGGATTTAACGGATGGGGAATGAAATTTCCTTCTGTAAAAGACAATCAAATAACATTTAACCTTTTTGAAAAAGGAGCCTTTCTAAACTATAATTATCTTGATTGTAATTCATTCATTTTGGAAGGTGGTAGCATTGAATCTGATGGATGCGGAACCATCCTAACTACAAAAAAGTGTTTACTTTCATCAAAGAGAAATGGTAAGATTACTATCCAAAAAATCGAAGCCAAACTTTCAGAATTTCTTGGGGCAGAGAGAGTTTTATGGCTGAATAACGGCTTTTTAGCCGGAGATGATACAGATAGTCACATAGATACTCTTGCAAGGTTTTGTTCAGTGGATACTATTGCCTATGTAAAGTGCAACGACATTAACGATGAACACTTTTCTGAACTTCATAAAATGGAGGTTGAACTGAAGTCGTTTAAGCAAGCTAATGGATTACCCTATAAATTGATTCCGCTACCAATGGCTTCTCCTGTTTTTGATCCTCAGGATGGACACAGGCTGCCGGCTACTTATGCAAATTTTCTAATTACAAATAATACAGTCTTAATGCCTATTTATAATTGTGAAACAGATTTTGAGGCAGTCGAAGCACTCAAAATTGCTTTTCCTGAAAGTGAAATAATCCAAGTCGACTGTTCGGTGCTTATTCGCCAACACGGATCCCTTCATTGTATAACAATGCAATATCCTGCTATTTAATAAAATCACTATATTTGAAATAGTTATTGTAAAAACCTGTATTAGACAAAAAAATGAAAATTGCCCTTATTCAACAGTCAAATACTTCAGACATTGAAGAAAACAAAGCAAGATTAGCACACAACATTTCACATTGCGCAAATCATGGTGCAGAGTTAATTGTGCTCCAAGAGCTTCACAATTCACTTTACTTTTGCCAAACTGAAGATGTAAATAATTTCAATCTTGCCGAAACAATACCCGGTCCTTCGACAGACTTTTTTGGAAAACTTGCAAGAAAATACAATGTCGTTTTAGTAACTTCACTTTTCGAAAAGAGGGCAACAGGATTGTATCACAATACCGCTGTTGTCTTTGACAAAGATGATACAATTGCAGGCACATACAGAAAAATGCACATACCTGACGACCCTGGTTTTTATGAAAAATTCTACTTCACTCCCGGCGACCTTGGGTTTCACCCAATAAAAACATCAGTAGGGAATCTTGGAGTAATGGTTTGCTGGGATCAATGGTACCCCGAAGCAGCAAGACTAATGGCGCTTGCAGGGGCCGAAATATTAATTTATCCTACAGCTATTGGCTGGGATATGGACGATTCACCTGAAGAAAGAGAACGACAAAAAAATGCATGGGTTGCAATACAGAGAGGTCATGCAGTTGCAAATGGCTTACATGTTATAGCTGTAAACAGGGTTGGTCATGAAGAATCGCCCGACACCAAAACTTCTGGGATTAATTTCTGGGGCAATAGTTTTATTGCTGGTCCTCAGGGAGAATTCATCTCTATTGCTTCAAACGACATGGAAGAAAATATTATTACTAAAATCGATTTACAAAGATCTGAAGATGTAAGAAGGATTTGGCCCTTCTTAAGAGACAGGAGGATAGATGCCTATGTCGATTTACTAAAAAGATTCAGAGATTAAAGAAAATTTAATCAATATTGCTCCTTATCGTTAGGGAAATCGCTTGATTTTACATCATCAACATAAGATTTTACAGCCCCCATTATTTCAGCTGAAAGATTATGGTAACGGCGTAAAAATCGTGGAGAAAACTCCTGAGTTATACCTAACATATCATGAAGGACAAGAACCTGACCGTCAACTCCCCCACCTGCTCCGATTCCAATAATTGGAATTTTTAGCTCCTTTGCTACCTTTTCTCCTAAATCAGCAGGAATTTTTTCAAGCACAATCCCAAAACAACCTGCTTCTTCAAGTAATCTGGCATCGCTAACAAGTTTCTTAGCCTCCTCATCTTGCTTTGCTCTAACAACATAAGTTCCATATTTATGAATCGACTGAGGCATTAAACCAAGGTGCCCCATTATTGGAATACCAGCAGAAAGAATTCGGTTTACAGATTCAATTATCTCTTTACCTCCTTCAATCTTAATAGCATCAGCATGAGTTTCTTTCATTATACGAATGGCCGATCTTACAGCTTTCTTTGAATCGCCCTGATAAGTACCAAACGGCATATCTACCACGACAAGAGCCCTGGTAACTCCTTTTACAACTGATTTACCATGATAAATCATCTGATCAAGAGTAATAGGAAGAGTGGTTTCGTTGCCTGCCATTACATTTGAAGCAGAATCACCAACCAATATTACATCAATTCCTGCCTGGTCAACAAGCTTTGCCATACTATAATCGTAGGCAGTTAACATTGATATTTTTTCACCTCTGAGCTTCATTTCAGAAAGCACATGAGTAGTTACCCTTCTTATTTCTTTATGAACTGACATGTCTTTAATTTTTGGGCAAATGTACAAAACATGACAATTTTTATACATCTGAATAGCAAAATTGTTAACTTGTAAGCAAATATTATCAATATTTTTTTGAAAGAATGAATTTTCTACGTTTTATAAGAGCAGTGATCTTAGTGTATGTAATTTTTGAAATTTTCAGTTACTACGTACACAATGAAATCCTATGCGATTGTTATTCAGAAGTTTCAGACTTATTCAGAAAGGACAATAAAGAATTTATTAAGTACACTTATTTCGCAAACTTCATTTTTACAGTAATCTTCGTTTTCATTTATTCAGCTTTTTTCAAAAAGCACAATATTACTAACGGTTTGATATACGGTATATTGATAGGGGTTATTATTTCGTGTGGCATGGTCATTCAATACATAACTTATCCTCTAACAAAGCATCTTCTCGTCTTGTGGATTGCTTTTGGAATGATACAGATGTCATTATGCGGACTTTCCGTCGGGATACTATATAATCCCGGGAGTAATATCAAAAGAATAAAACTAGGGAAAATAAAAGACACGAATATTTTTAAATTTAAAAAAGAACCACTGCCAAATGAAGAACAAGTATCTGTTGATAACCCAATTGACGAAAAAAATATTCAGGAAACAGACCTAAATTGACAATCAGCTAATTTGAATATGCAAATTTCTTTGTAATTCTCTTACCTCCAAACGATAAAGAATAAAGATATATACCACTACGAAAGAAAGATGACTCATGATCAATTGATTGCGGTCCTTCTTGCTGAAAGGAATCTACCAATGTTTTCACCCATTTACCATGATAGTCAAAGATTTCCAGTTTTACATGCAAATCCTTATCAAGATAGTATTTAACTGAAGTATTACTACTTGATGGATTCCGGAAAATATTAAAATCTACTATACTGTTTCCATTAGATATCAAGGCATTGTAAGAATTAGTAGAACATTTTCCATTTATAATTGAATATGGCCTAACAGAAGTATTTTTTATACTATTTTCATCTGTAACTGCAACTTCAAGACCCCAGTCGTACAAGGTTGAGAAAGTACCCGATGAAGACATATCCCACAATGGATTACAATTCCCAAACCAAGACCAAGCTATATAACCAACTTCATTTTTCTGGCACTCACGGATTACGGTAGTATATTCAATAGAATTATTAGTATTAATCACAGCATCAGAACAACTTCCATGCATTTGTGAAAACTCTCCCACTATTAAAGGAAGTTCCATTTTTACTGATTCTGAGATTTCATTTATAATGCTTTGCTCAGAAAACCCGTACATTTTTGGCCACCACATATGAACCGAGAACATAAGGTTATGATCAGGGTCTGCTTCGATAATGGCAGGTCCTTGAGATTGAAGAATATTAATATTTTTTCCCCAGTCAGTACCATCAATTATTAAAGGCACATGAATTCCAGCATCCCGCATTCTATTAACTTCTTCAATGTAACCTTTTTTGAAATTTGCCCCGGTCACATTTCCATCGCCACATTCGTTTGCAATATTTATTAATAAATATGACTCATGTTTATAAATAACATCCAGAACATCCTGTCTGACCCAATAATCAACGCATAATTTCAATTTGCTCCAATCTCCAGTAGCATCATGAAGTTCTATCATAGGAATCATATTTAACTCGATGCAATTATTAATTGCATCATCGAGATCGGATGAAGAACCTTTTGTTTCCCATACAATCCTAACAACATTAGCTCCTGTTTTTTCAATTTCTGAAAATCTAGGAATACCATTCTTTTCAAACCAAATATTTGGATTGCTTACCCCCCTCAGAATGACCTTTTCTCCACACTGATCGTAAAGATGCCTTCCAATAACTTTAAACCCTGTATATTCCTGAGATAAAATAGTATTTGTGAAGAAAAACACAAACAAAAACCATAAAACTAATTTCTTATACATAAAACTTTCATTTTTAAAGAACCAAAAGTAGTATAAACAAAATTTAGCACAGAGGGATAAATTATTCCAAATTCTTTCGCATTCTGGAATTAAGAGGGGCTTTAATTACAAAAAGGCTCCTTATTTTTGCATATTGAAATTTTTTAGAAATGCACAAAGGAATTAAATGAATGAAAATCTTTTTTTATTTCAGGTCCAAAGCATTTATTAAAATACAAAAATGAAAGTGAATTGATTAGGGCTTGGTTATTACCAAACTACTAGTAACTCCCTTTATAAAGGGAATAACTAATAATTTGGTACCTTTTATTTGCTTTTTAAAACCGAAGAGAGCGGGCATAAGTTGGAACAAATTTGCGTAGTTACCGAAAATCAAAACAATTGATTTAATTTGATGTTTTATTATTTAAAAATTCAAAATATATGACAATTAATAACGAATTAATTTTTCTATTACTTTTTATCATTTTTATAATCTCTATACTTTTAGTTGACCTTTTAGTTGTTGGGAAAAACAAGGATGAAGTATCGTTACGGGAAGCGGGCACATGGAGCTTCATTTGGATAAGCTTATCTTTATTATTTTCATTGTTTATAAGATTTTACGGAGAAATCATTCATGGAATAAACACCCCGGAGGAACTTAATTTAATAATCAATAAATATTCACCGGAATTATTATTAACCGGAGAAACATTTGCGGATAACATCGACATCTTCAGAAAACACTTAACAATAAACTACTTAACAGGATACTTGATTGAGGAGACCTTGTCTGTTGACAATCTATTTGTAATACTGATGGTTTTAACTGCTTTTAACGTTAAACATTCTAATTATAAAAGAGTTCTACTTTGGGGAATTTTAGGCGCTATTTTCCTAAGACTTATATTCATATTTGCAGGTTCAGTACTAATACAAAGGTTTGAATGGATTTTACTGATATTTGGAGCCTATCTTGTATATACAGGAATAATGATGTTCTTAAAAAGGCATTCAGAAGAAAAAATAGATCCGCAAAATAATAGATTTGTTAAATTTCTATCTCGCTGGGTAAATGTTTATCCCCGATATGTCGGGAAGAATTTTTTCATAAGGAAAGACAGTAAGACTTTTATTACACCACTCTTTGTTGTGGTTCTGTTTATTGAATTTACGGATTTAATATTTGCTGCTGATTCAATACCTGCAATTTTCTCAGTTACAAGAAATCCTTATATCGTATTCTTTTCTAATATTTTTGCGATACTGGGACTAAGGTCATTATTCTTCCTTTTAGTACATGTAGTTAAAATGTTCTACTACTTAAAAACCGGTATTTCATTCTTACTTGTTTTTATTGGTTTCAAGCTTTTATTTCATTCCTGGCTTGAGGAAATCGGCTTTAAATCTGTCTATTCGCTATACATGATCATAATTGTGCTAATATTAAGCATTGGATTTTCTTTACTTAAGAAAAATAAAGACAAATTAAAATTAGTCGAAATTTAAGAACTTGAATTTATTTTTTATACTTTCGATGTCGTTAAAGGGAAAATAAACTATAGATGAGGTCATATATTTACTTCTTTATTTCCATCCCCGTCTATGCAGTGTTATATCTATTCACTGCCTTAATGGTGTTTATTGCAATCATTTTCTCATATCTAAATCAAAAAAGGTTAGTACTAGCTATTATTCGGTTTTGGGCAAAAAATGTATTTCTGATAATGGGCAGAAGGCTTCAGATATATGGAATTGAAAATTATGACAAAAAGAAGAAATACATACTGATTGCTAATCACGCAAGTCTCTTTGATATCATGGCAATAATGGCTGTATGTCCAAATGTATCTTGGTTTGGTAGGGAAAGATTAATGAAGATCCCAATTTTCAGCCACTTTCTTAAAAGCATTGATTACATTCCAATGAAGTCTGCCAATTATAGGACCACAAAAGACATGATAAATAAGTTAGTCAATAACTCTAAAGGTTATACAATTGGAATGTTTCCTGAAGGGACAAGGACTCAAGATGGAAAAATTAATAATTTTTACAAAGGGTTTATTCATGTTTTAAAATCTTCTGATGCTGAGATACTACCGATAACTCTAAATGGCTTCTATGATTTGAAACCGAAGAACAGGTTTTACATTAAATTCAACACTAAGATTAATTTGGTAGTTCACAAACCAATTGAAAAGAAAGAATTAATAGAAAAAAATGACAGCGAAATAATATCGACTGTTAAAGAAGTAATCGAATCTGCATATTATTAATCAATTTATGACGATAACCACAGGCAATGAATGGGCTTTTATTATAAATCCCACAGCAGGAAACTATTATGCAAAATCTATAGTCCCAAAAATAAAAGAAGAAATTAAAAAGCATAATATAGGTGCAGATTTATACTTCACTGAAAAAAAAGGACATGCGACTGAACTAGCTCAAAAAGCAATTGATTCAGGCTCAAAGTATATTGTTTCTGTAGGTGGTGACGGAACACTTAACGAAGTGGCCAGAACTATGGTTGGGAACAATGAAATTATTTTAGGCGTAATTCCTGCCGGTACCGGAAATGATTTCATCCAGATACTCGGATTTCCAAACAGATTTGAAGAACCTCACTGGGATATATTTTTCACTAAAAATGTATCAAAAATTGATGCAGGGCTTAGTAATGGAGTACTTTTCTTCAATGGTATGGGACTTGGGTTCGATGCAGAGGTTGCTGCTCAAAATTATTCAGAAGATGGAAGTGCAGTAAAGAAAGGTGGTAAAGACAAGTATATCTGGCACATAGTAAAGACTCTATTGTTTTTCAAAGAAAAAAGAATGATCTCTATTTCAGACAATGAAAAGCATGAAATCAATTGCTTCATGAATACAATTTCAATAGGCAGGCGTTATGCCGGAGGTTTTTTTATAACACCAAAAGCTATTGCCAACGATGGGTTATTTGATATTTGTATGGTAACAAAGATATCGCTTATAAATAGATTTAAAATATTACTAAAGGTACCTAAGGGTGCCCATTTAAGTGATAAACATGTAAGTTATTACCGTTCAGAAAAAGTGAAACTTGAATTTCCTCAGGAAGTACATTTTCATGCGGACGGTGAATTATATAAATCGTCAAAATTTGAAGTTACAATCATAAAGAACGCTATCAACGCAATATACAACCCAAAGGGGAATCATTATCTCACAATATAAAAACGCAACTCAAAAAGCCTCATTACTTTGGAAAAGAAAAGCTATATCGCAGTATTTGATATTGATGACACTATTTTAAGAGTTAACAGCACAAAGATTGTTGCTCTTGCTGCGTATAAACAGAAATTGATGAGAACCCGGGATTTGCTTTCAGGAGTACTTCAAATATACTTATACAAGTATAAACTTCGTGATTCATTGAAAATAATTGATACTTTGGGAGATTGGACTTCAGGCATCAAAGAAGAAACAATAATCAATCTAGTAGATTCTATTTTTGAATCAAAAATGATCAGTACAATAAGACCAGAGATTGTTGAAGAAATAAGAATTCATAAAAGCAGGAATGCAGAAACTGTAATATTATCATCCGCAATTTCTCAAATATGCAATCCAATTGCAAAACACTTAGGAATTGACAAGGTACTATGTTCAGAAATTGAAGTTGTTGATGGGAAATTAACAGGCAAGGCAAAAGGGAAATTTTGTTTTGGGAAGGAGAAACTAAACAGACTTGAAGATTATTGTACGAACAACAAATATTCACTTAAAGAAACCTGGTATTATGCTGATTCTATTGACGATACACATGTTCTTGAAAAAGTTGGATTTCCTGTTTGTGTCACTCCTGACAAGAGATTGCATAAAATTGCCATAAAAAGAAATTGGCCTGTAAATGTATGGGATTAACAATCAATAGTAAAAATTCGCATTATACTCCTTAATATTTCCCTTAATATCTTCAATGAGAAGTTTTATAGAATGTTGTTTACCTTTTTTAATATGCTCATCAAAATTATAAGTAATCGTACTACTTTTCTGATCATATTCGAATAGCACCCACGAATCATCAATATATCCATTATACTTCTGAATACCAGACAAATTATCTCTTATCTTAAACCTGATCCGGTTAGCTTCAACAAGTTTAATTTTTTCTTTAATACTAAGAGCTGTAATAGTGGGAGCAATTGTGTCAGCAACAATACATATATTACCAAAATTCTTAATTGTAGCCTTAACCCATCCCCTTGAATATTCGCCCCCAATTGCAGATAGATGTCCGGAAGTCTGGTCAATAAAAGCAAGCATGACTTTATCTTTAAGATTATCATGAAGTTTATCGACCTTTATGCTTATTTCAGCCGGCTTAATTATTGGAGAAAACTTATTATGGACACAATGAATTTCAGATAAAGCTCCAAAAACTTTATCAATTTTCAGATAATTGAATTCAAGATTGTTACATAAAGAGCCAATAGGTAATTCAACCTTAATATCGTCAGTTTCAAAATTATTCTTACGGTCGTATCGGAATAATTCTGAAAAAGATCTTTTTGAGACAGGAATTGAAACAGTTGATTTGACCTTAAAGCGGATATTAACACTGTTTGAATTCACATCATAGATTTTAATCAATACACTATGTGCTCTACCATCATTGAAATCGAATAAACCATAGTCTTTAACGTTTCCATAAATACCAAGAACATTCCCGGGATCAACAAAAGTTTTGTGAACTTTAATTTTACTTCTAATATATTCATCGTAATCGATATGGCTATTTAGATACCTCATATCGTTGAAATTTAATTCGTCTAAAGCAAATGAATGAAGAAGAAGAGAGTCAATAAAAAGTTCCATTTTATAAATACCGCACTTACTCCAGTTACCGTCTAAATAATCAACTGCATCAATACCAAAGCCAAGTTTCCCCCAACCTTGAATCAGCTCATTATTTTTTATTCTATATTCACCATTATAAAAAACAAGTTCATAACTTTTCTTTCTGAAGTTATTCTGAACATGACTATCCTCAAAAACCGGATAAACAAACAATTTTGAAACAGAAGGTTTAGTTTTATCAGAGACATTTAAACCGAGTAAAAGAGGATTTACCGGATGTTCATTTTCTGTCTTTCTCATTTCAAAGTGGAGGTGTGGGCCACCTGAACTACCACTGTTTCCGGAAAAAGCAACTATTTCAGATTTTTTCACAACGAACAATTCTTTGTCAGGATATAGATTAACAGCAAAGGACTCAATTTTATATTGGTGCTCTTTAATCCACTTCTCAATTTCAGGGGAGAATTTGTCTAAATGACCATATACAGAAGTATATCCGGAAGGATGGTCAATGTAAAGCGCCTTTCCGTAACCTATTGGAGAAACAGAAATTCTTGACACAAATCCATCATCGACAGAAAAAACAGGTAAATTTGTTGTCCCGTTTGTTTTTAAATCAATTCCTGCATGAAAGTGGTTACTTCTAATTTCACCAAAGTTTCCGGTAAGCACAACAGGGATGTTTAATGGTGATCTTAAATTATTTAGCCCTGCAGTTAAAAACTGAAAATTAAATAAGAAAACGAAAAATAATAATGAATTCTTCATTAATAAAAAATAAAATAAAAACGAAATTACTAATCTTAACCAATTAAATCTTCCAAATTGAATAATGTATTTTATCAATTTAGTAAAAATATTATTTTTGTACTGAAATCGTCCTATAATGACTGAGAAAGATCAACACCTGATAAATGAACTTTGGGCAAACATCAGATGTTTAATCAAAAGCCTTGAAGAATCAAAAATAGAACTTGATAGAATCAAGGATGAATACAAAGGGCTTGAATACAGGTTCAATGTATACACTGAGGAATTTGAGGCGCTCAAAAAACAGTATGAAAATTTGAAAGTTGCAAAAACTTTAGCCGTAGGCGATACTGATAATCAGGCGGCTAAACAAAAGATCAACAAATTGATTAGAGAAGTTGACAAATGTATAGCACTTTTAAATAAATAAGCTGGTAAAATGGATGACAAATTATCTATAAATATTACGATTGCACATAGGATTTACCCTATGACAATAAATCGTAATGATGAAGAAAAGATACGTAGAGCCGTAAAAATTATAAATGATCGGATTTTACTATATCAACAAAAGTATTCGGGAAAAGATAATCAAGATTGTTTGGCTATGGCTACCTTGCAATTCGTAATACAAGTAATCGAACTCATGGAAAAAAATGAAAACGATAATACCATGAAATTGATTGAAGAAATAAACAGTGAATTGTCAGGTTATCTGAAAAAAAACAACGTTCTTTAGAATAAAATAGATATCGCCGCATACTGACATGCCTGTACATTAAAGACCAATGTACTTGAAAAGCATATCAGTATGCGGATTTTTTATAAATAACTACTAATAATTTAATTGATGAGTTGGACATATATATTAATAATCATTGCGTTTGTTGTAGGACTTCCAATTTCTTACTTCATATGGGACAAAGCTTTGCTTCGCAAGAAAAATAAAATAATGAGCGATGCCCAGGCTGAGGCTGAAGTAATAAAAAAGGATAAAATTCTTCAGGCAAAAGAAAAATTCTTAGTCCTTAAATCGGAGCACGAGAAATTTGTTAACGAAAAAAACAATAAGATTTTTGCTTCAGAAAACAAACTCAAACAACTGGAAACATCTCTAAATCAAAGAAGGGATGAAATTCAGAGAAAAACAAAAGATTTTGAAACTGAAAAAAGGGAAATCGAAATTATTCGGGAGAACCTAACACATCAGCTGGAAATTGTTGAACAGAAAAATGAAGAAGTTGAAAAACTCCATCGCCAACAAGTAGAACAATTACAAATTATCTCAGGCTTTTCAGCAGATGAAGCAAAGTCTCAACTAGTTGAATCTTTAAAAAATGAGGCGAAGACAGAAGCTATGTCTTATATCCAAGAAATAATGGATGAAGCAAAATTAAATGCCTCAAAGGAAGCTAAAAAAGTAATTGTCAAATCAATTCAAAGAGTTGCTTCAGAAGTTGCCATAGAAAATGCCGTAACCACATTCAATATTGAAAATGACGAAATTAAAGGTAGGATAATTGGACGTGAAGGAAGGAATATTAGAGCCCTTGAAGCAGCAACCGGAGTTGAAATAATTGTTGATGATACACCTGAAGCTATTGTTTTATCTGCTTTTGACCCTGTTCGTCGTGAAATTGCCCGTTTAGCGCTTCATCAATTGGTTACTGATGGAAGAATCCATCCTGCTAGAATTGAAGAAGTAGTAAACAAAGTAAGCAAACAAATAGAAGAAGAAATAATTGAAACCGGAAAACGCACATGTATCGACCTTGGAATTCATGGAATGCATCCGGAGCTTGTTCGTTTAGTTGGTAAAATGAAATATCGTTCTTCATACGGACAGAACCTCTTACAACACTCTAGAGAAACTGCAAATTTATGTGCAATAATGGCCTCAGAGCTTGGTCTTAACCCAAAGAAAGCCCGCCGTGCAGGCTTACTCCATGATATTGGCAAAGTACCTGACGAAGAACCGGAATTACCGCATGCTGTCCTTGGAATGAAGCTTGCTGAAAAATATAAAGAAAAACCTGATATCTGCAACGCAATTGGTTCTCACCACGAAGAAGTTGAAATGCAATCGCTTTTAGCACCAATTGTTCAAGTTTGTGATGCTATTTCAGGAGCACGCCCTGGAGCTCGACGCGAAGCAGTTGAATCGTACATTAAGAGATTAAATGAGCTTGAAAGTATGGCAATGTCCTATCCGGGAGTTATGAAAACATACGCTATTCAAGCAGGACGTGAATTAAGAGTTATTGTTGGAAGCGACAAATTGTCTGATGCTGAATCAGAACAGCTTTCTTACGATATTGCAAAAAAGATTCAAGACGAAATGACTTATCCCGGACAAGTAAAAATCACGGTTATACGTGAGACTCGTTCAATAAGTTATGCGAAATAATTAGAAACTCCTTAATACAAAAGCCGTAGAATAGATTTCTGCGGCTTTTTTTAATTTTGTTTAAAATAGATAATTTTTGAATGGAAGTACTATACGAAGACAACCATATAATCGCAGTAAATAAATCCTGCTCTGAAATAGTTCAGGGTGACAAAACCGGAGACACTCCACTAAATGAAATCGTTAAGGCGTATATTAAGGAAAAATACAATAAGCCGGGAGAAGTATTTTTAGGCGTTACCCATCGTATTGATAGGCCAACAAGTGGTGTTGTTATTTTTGCAAGAACCGGCAAGGCATTAGCTCGGCTTAATGAAATGTTCAGAGAAAAAGAAAGCATTAAGAAGGTATATTGGGCAGTTGTAGATAAGCAACCAATACCTTCATCAGGGACATTAACACATTGGCTAGTAAGAAACGAACAAAAAAACAAGTCCTTTGCAAATGAAAAGGAAGTAAAAGGCAGCAAAGAAGCAATATTAAATTACAGTTTAAAAGGAAAATCAAACAAGTATTATTTATTGGAAATTGAATTAATTACCGGACGCCATCATCAAATCAGATCACAACTCGCTGCAATAGGGTGTCATATAAAAGGAGATCTGAAATATGGTTTCCCAAGATCTAATCAAAACGGAGGAATTCATCTTCACTCTCGCAAAATTGAGTTCATTCATCCAGTCAGCAAAGTTAAATTAAGCATTGAAGCCCCTATCCCTGATGATTTACTCTGGAAGTCGATTACAAATCTGAATTACTAAAACTAAGTGGAAGGAGATTATCAATACCTTCTACAATGAAAATTTTATCATATCCATCTAACAAAAGCCTTATCTTCTTATTAAAACGTATTTCACTTTCAAGAATAGCCTGGCGACATGAGCCACAAGGCGTAATAGGATTTTTTGAAATAAAACCTGATTTACTAGCAGAAACAGCTAAACTTACAACGGCTATATCTGGATTGTTTGAATTTGCATAAAATAATGCAACCCTCTCTGCACATAAGCCTGTTGGATAAGCAGCATTTTCCTGATTACTACCGGTAATAATAACATCATTTTCAAGTCGTGCAGCCGATCCTACATTAAATTGAGAATAAGGAGCCCAAGAGTTCAACGAAGCTTCACGAGCTTTAGCAATTAAAAAAGCATCATCTTCAGAAAGCTCGTTCAGGGAATTAAAAACTGTATACTTAACCTTAATTTCCTTTTCAACCATATTATTTAAATTTTAATTAAAAGTACAATTTTTTCGAGTTATCAACAATTGCTATTTCGGAAGGCAATTTTTTTATTTTTGCTACGTATTGATGTTAAAATTGTAAAATTTCAAAAGATGAAATATTCGCATTTGATATTATTGGCAATATTTATTTTTTCAAATCAGCTTACTTTTTCTCAAAATAAACTCTCCAGAAAAGAATATATTGAAATGTTCAAATGGATTGCTGTAAGAGAGATGCACAGAAGCGGTATTCCAGCGAGCATAACAATGGCACAGGCATGTCTCGAATCAGATAATGGGAACAGCGATCTTTCTAAAAGGTCCAACAATCACTTTGGAATAAAATGCAAAAAGGATTGGAAAGGTGATCGTGTTTATCACGATGATGACCAATTAGGTGAATGTTTTAGAAAATACAATACTGTGGAAGAATCATTTGTTGATCACACAGACTTCCTTGTTGCAAATCCTAGATATCAGTATTTATTCAACTTAAGCCATAAAGATTTTGATGCATGGGCAAAAGGATTAAAAAATGCCGGATATGCAACTGATCCGCAATATCCTCAAAGATTAATTAAAATAATCAATGAAGAAAGCCTTTTCCTGCTTGACGAAATTAAAGCAGAAGATATGCCAGTTAATGATATTCTTGTCACAAAAGGTAAAAGCTACGATCCTCATAAAGTTAAAAATCAAAAAATTGAGTCATTTGATAATATATCAATAAATCCGTTTTCTAAGAGAAATGTAAAACAGCTCAACGGACTGGACATAATATATGTCATAGAAGGAGATACTTATGAAAGTATTGCAAGAGAATTTGAAATGAAAACATGGGAAATATTAGTATATAATGACCTAAAAAAGGGAACTACTCAACCAATTCCAGGAAGCTTTTTATATCTGGAAAGAAAACGTTGCAATGCAATAAAAGGAAAAGAAACCCACACACTTCAACCGAAAGAAACATTATGGGACGTCTCACAAAAATACGGAGTAACATTGAACAGCTTAAAATGTAAAAACAAGATAAGAAAAGGAGTAGACCCGATAGTTGGTGATCCAATATATTTAAGAAAAATGAAACCTTTACAAGCAAAAAAATAAAAGAAAATATTACTTAGCCAACAATTGCCGATTATGCTAAATAACATGGCATTTGAAAAAAGAATTTTGTAAATTGTAATCTACAAAATTCCCTTAACATGAAAGCAATTGTTTTAATATCAATATTATTACTTACACTAAGCATTAAAAGTGACCTTTATGCCGGTTCAAAAGTAGATGGAGCAAAAGTTTCCTTATTTGAGCCATCTAATCAGGAATTTTATGCGATGATACATACTAATGATAAAGGCGAGTTTGCTTTTTTCGATATACCTCCGGGCAGTTACATCCTTTCATTAAGTATTCCAAAGAGTGCCATTGTTGAAAATCTTGAAAATAGGGCAACAATTATTGGTCTGATAGATGGGGGCTGTGATATAAGTAAAGGAAGAATGGTTTTTAAAATAAAAGATCAGTGTTTTGTATACGACATAAATTGTGAATATTTGAAACATTCATGTTTCATTCCTCGCTTCAATATTCGGGAAGAGGATAGTTTTTATTTTATAAATATTGCAACAGCCGATCTAAAGGAAACAACATTAATTAAAGGAATGCTACAATCGATCTCTGCTAAGAACTTTAAACGATGCCTTGAAAGCGGAAAATTTCTACTTGTAAATGAGGATGACCCTATAAATTAATTTAGATTTTCCACAGAATAGCCACGTAAAAATTCAGATGTCTTCATGCGTTTTTTCCCAGGAAATTGAAGTTCTAAAATATCAATAAACCCATTCTTACAGCTGAATTTTATATACTTCTTTCCATCTGAGAAAAACTTTCCGGGTTCTATTTCCTTCTCTGATTGTTCAATTTCTACGTCAAAAATTTTAAGATGATATTCATTACCTGAATTTAGATCATACACTTTTGTCCATGCCCCAGGATAAGGACTTAATCCTCTTATGAAATTTCTTACTGTAGATGGATCATTATTCCAATCAATAAGACAGTCTTCCTTAAGAATCTTAGGAGCAGCGCAAGGTAATAAACCTTCTTTAATCAACTTATCTTGGTCAATTAACAGAAGGCTCCCCTTAGCTATTGCATTTACCGTTTTAACAACAAGATTAGCACCAACAAGCATTGACTTGTCATGTAATTCTTCTACATTGTCATCATCGTCTATTTCGATTTTTTCTTGAAAGATTATATTACCTGTATCTATTTCATGCTTAAGAAAGAATGTTGTAACACCCGTTTCTTTTTCTCCATTTATTATTGCCCAGTTTAACGGAGCTGCTCCTCTGTATTTTGGTAATAAAGATGCATGAAGGTTAAAAGTACCAAGAGGAGGCATATTCCAAACTTCTTCAGGTAACATCCTAAATGCAACTACAATTTGCAAATCAGCATTCAATGAATTTAACTCATTTAGAAATTCTGGTGACTTTAGTTTTTCAGGCTGCATTACATTCAACCCTTTACTAATGGCAAATTTTTTCACGGCAGACTCAGAAATCTGGCGACCTCTTCCTGCAGGCTTATCAGGAGCTGTAACTACGCCAACAATGTTGTAACCATTATTAAATAAACCCTTAAGACTTTCAACTGCAAAATCAGGAGTTCCCATAAAAACTAACCTGAGATCTTTACCTTTCATATTATTAATTTTTTGCAAAGATAATTGATTAAAGAGAATTCAAATAAATATACATAAAACCATAAAACTTAGTATTTTCGTAAAAAACATATTATGAATTCAATAGAAAATCATACAATAAATTATAAAAACATCGATAAGACAACTAACTGGGATGAAAAGATTGAGATGCTTTACGAGCAACAAATTCAAACCTGGCAAATGGCAAGAAATCATTATTCTCATTTCAACTCAGTTATTAGCAGATTTTTACACATAGATGATTCAGAAATTATTATACAGCACAATCCGGCCAGAGTCAGATCAACATGTGCCGATTTAAGTAAAAAGACTATCGAAAACAGAAAGTGTTTTTTATGTTCATCTAATTTACCACCAGAACAAAAAGGTTTAGTTGTTCTTGATAAGTATTTAGTGCTTGTTAATCCCTTCCCTGTTTTTAAAAGACATTTAACTATCTCAGATTTTGAGCATATTCCTCAAAGATTAGAAAATAGGATTATTAACATGCTTGAATTGACAAAGCTGTTGCCATCATACACAATCTTTTATAATGGTCCATCAAGTGGCGCTTCAGCACCCGACCATTTCCATTTTCAAGCAGCGGGCAAGGGATCTTTGCCGTTGGAAAAAGAAATACAAAATTTAATACCTGATAAAAAGGAAATATTAATTAACAAAGAAGACATACAAATTTATTCCGTTGAAAAGTTTTTAAGAAATTGCATTGTTATTGAATCAGGATGGAAGGAACCAATTGATTACTTCTATGAACAAATTATGAAAATTCTTCCCTGCCACGAAGAATTTAAAGAACCATTGATTAATGTACTGGCATTTTATAATGAAAAATATATTTTTACCATCTATCCAAGGGAATCACAACGCCCTACATGTTATTATAAAGAAGACGAATCGAGAATCATTGTCAGTCCGGCATCTGTTGAAATGGCTGGAATTTTGGTTACCCCAAGAGAAGAAGATTTTAATAAAATAAATTCAGACGATATTAGAAAAATATACACTGAAGTTTCGATTAACAACGATAAATTCAAAATTATCAAAACAAAAATCAGGTCAATTATTTAATAATAGAAAATGATACATTTTGAGAATGAGCCTGTAATAAATGTTGGAATAAAACTCGACAACAACATTCTTTTTACTCTAAAAGGAAGCTTTTTTTTCAATAAAAATATAATTCCCGAGGGTGACTATCAAGCTACGATTTCAAAAGATAAGATTATAACCTCATTTTGTGATCCTACAAGTAAGATTGAATTAATCCCCTGCAAAGAAACATCCACTTTTTTAGTTAGAAACGTAAAAATTGGAATTGGATTTCATTGGGAACAATTAGAAACACAGGAATTTGAAGGAAGCATATCTCTCATTATTGAAGACCAAATGCTTAGATTAATCAACAATGTAGCACTAGAGAAATATCTTAAAAGTGTAATTTCTTCAGAAATGAGTGCCATGAATGATTCAAATTTACTAAATGCTCATGCAATAATTTCAAGAAGCTGGATACTAGCACAGATAATAAACAAGACAAAAAAATCAAGAATAAAATCTAAAAAAGATTATTCCGATCATGAAAAGAATCTGGTAGAAATAACAAGATGGTATGACCGTGAAGATCATGAAAATTTTGATGTTTGTGCTGATGATCATTGCCAAAGATATCAAGGCCTTACAAAGATAATTTCAAAGAATGCAGAAAGGGCTATCAACGAAACCAAGGGAATTATATTAACTTATGGGAACGAAGTTTGCGATGCCAGATTTTCAAAATGTTGCGGAGGAAGAACTGAGGATTTCGAAAATGTCTGGGAGCCTATTAGAATCCCATATATGATATCTGTATTTGATTCAAAAAATAATAATCAAGGAATTAACGAAGAAGAATGTTTTTGTAACACATCGGATCCTGAAGTTTTAAATCAGATTCTCATTGATTTTGACAGATCAACAACTAATTTTTTCAGATGGGAGGAAAACTATAAACAAGAAGTTTTAAGTGACCTTTTAAAGAGAAAATCAGGTTTTGATTTCGGACAAATTTTAGATATAAAACCTTTGGAGATAGGAAAGTCTGGAAGAATTAAGCGACTAGAGATTTCTGGAACAAAAATTAAAGTTATTGTAGGAAAAGAGCTTGAAATTAGAAAATGGCTATCTGAAAGTCATTTATTTAGCTCAGCTTTTACAATTACGAAAAAATATGATTCAGATAAAAGTATCCCATCAGCTTTTATAATAAAAGGAAGAGGATGGGGGCACGGTGTTGGATTATGTCAAATAGGTGCAGCAATGATGAGCAAATTGGGATATAATTATCAAGAAATATTAAAACACTATTACGTTGGAACAAGTATTAAAAAGATATATTAAATTTGGGTCAAGAAAAATCCTTCATCTTGAATCATAGTATCAGGACCTTTTCTGAAATAATCCCTAACCTCCTCAATAATTTCCTCAGAAAGGTCAGTTCTCTCTAGAAAAAACTGTATCAATTTTTCTCCTGTTTTATTTCCCGGTTCTTTTATAGATCTAACATCGACCGTCGAAGGAAATGAATGGAATTCATATTTAATACCAGCTTTATCCAAACAATCAGCGATATCATTGCAAGTACTGATTATGTGCGGTCCCTTTTTAACATGAGTTTTGAATTTTTCATGTACCTCATTAATTCCTCGTTGTCCCTGATGAACAATAGCTGCTCTTTTAGAAAATGAATGTATTTTTTTTACCGCTTCAAACATATCAGGCACATAATAAAGGGAATGCACTACAAAAGCTGTATCAAAATTTGTTTTTGGGGTGAAATCCTGAAGAGTAGACAATTCAAATTCTACATCATTATTACCCTCCAACTTATCCTTAAACATTCGAATCTGATCCTCGAATGGTTCAAGACCGGTATATTTAAAATCGAATGAAGCCTTTTTCAACATTTCCATTATCCTCAAACCTGAAGCGCCTGATCCACACCCAACGTCAATTACACTTAAGGGAGATTTTGAAGCCCATTTATCAAACTTTTCACTGAAGAAGATACTAAACCTATCCCTTTCATTAGTGTTTGTCAACCAAGCATCAAATATTGATGCTTCTTCATATACGCTAACATCCTTTTTAAAAGACTTGAATCTCATTCCTACATAAATTTATTATCACAAAATCAACATTTTTCATTAACAGATGTGATTAGCTCTTATATGTTAACCATTTACCAAGTTCTTTCCATGTGAGTTTTTTCCCATACATCAAAACTCCGGTTTTGTATATTTTAGCAGCAAACCATATTGTAGCATAAGTAGTTATAGCCAAAATACCAATTGAAATACAAACTTCCCACCATGGCACTCCAAATGGAATTCTAACCATCATAATAATAGGTGAAGTCAACGGAATATGAGAAAACCATATAGCTAAAGAGCCTTCAGGATTCTTCATAACGTTTACGAGAATAATTATAGCCGCGATCAAGGGTATTTGAACGGGAAGCATGAATTGATTAAGATCTTCCTCAGTATCAACCGCAGATGCGATTGCTGCCATAAGAGAACTGTATAACAAGTATCCTAAAAGAAAATAAACTATGAAATATATTATTATCTCAGCAAAATTAAAACCTGAAATTTGTGAAAATATTTCTTCTGCCTTACTAGCTTGTACATTGTCCATCATTTCAACTGTTGGAGCAGAATTCAACATTATACTTTGAGACTGAGTTACTGACTGAATTGTGTGATCTTTTACTAAAAGAGATTGAGCCCCAATAAAAATAGCTCCAATCAAAATAATCCAAATTAAAAACTGAGTTAGGCCAACAGCAGCAATTCCAAGTATCTTACCTATCATCAACTGGATAGGCTTAACCGATGAAATAATAACCTCAACTATACGGTTCTGTTTTTCCTCCATGACTCCTCTCATAACCATGCTGCCATAAATGAATACAAACATATATATCAGGAATCCAACAACATAACCTAATATCATAGCAATTTCAGTCGAACCTTTTTTAACAGCACCATCTTCTCCCATTTTTATAGTCTCCACAACAACTGATGCCTTAGTATTTTTAAGCTGTTCCTCAAGATCAGCAATCCCAACACGTTCAATTAGTTCTGACCTTTTAATATCTTCCAGTCTCTTCTCTAACTGATAATCGATATGACTTTTCACATCAATATTAATTTGTTTTTGAGAAAAAACGACTACCCGATTAGTTGTCAGAATATTATCAGGAATTTCAAGGAGTGCGTAATAAGAGCTGTTCTTAAAATTATCTTTTACACTCTCAAATTCTTCAGGTTTTATGAATATAAAATGAGTCGATTTTGAGTTTTCAATTTTGCCCAAAAAGATAGAAGATTTATCAATAACTGCAACTTTCTGTTCTTCACTGTTCTCTCTTGTTGCTAAATAAGTTGGCAAAAACATAATACCAGCAAAAAGAAGAGGAGTTAGTATAGTAAGAATCAAGAATGATTTTTTCTTAACCCTTGTCAAATATTCTCTTTGGAAAATCAGTAACGTCTTATTCATTTGAGTAATTCTTTAATTATTTCCTTCAACAACTTTAATAAACACTTCATTCATGCTTGGTATACGTTCATTGAAAGATACTATCTCCGACTTGGATAATAGAATGCTCAACAATTCATTATTTCCGCTACCATTATTGTTTGTTATAGTAAGTTCATTGAAATGTGGTTTTTCAACATGCTCTAAAATATCAAATTTTCTTCCTAAACTTTGTGAAATTTCACCAAAATTACCTCTATAAACAACATCAAAAATATTGGTTTTAAACTTTGACTTCACATCATGAATATTCCCATCTAGGATCTTTTTTGATTTGTTTATCAAAGCTATATGATCGCAAATCTCTTCTACAGAACTCATATTATGAGTTGAAAAAATTATAGTAGCACCTCTTTCTCTTAAAGAAAGAATCTCTTCTTTTAAAATATTTGTATTTATTGGATCAAATCCGCTGAATGGCTCATCAAAAATAAGAAGGCTCGGTTCGTGCAATACGGTACAAATAAACTGTACTTTTTGTTGCATCCCCTTTGAAAGCTCCATCACTTTTTTATCCCACCAATCTTGAATCTCAAATTTCTCGAACCACAGCTTTAGTCTTTTTAATGCTGTCCTTCTATCCAGTCCTTTCAACTGAGAAAGGTAAAGTGCTTGTTCACCAACCTTCATTCTTTTGTAAAGTCCTCTTTCTTCAGGAAGATACCCAATTCGATGTATATCTTCCTGACTCAATGTGCGGCCTTCAAAAAAAACTTTACCACTATCAGGTGCAGTTATCTGATTAATTATCCTAATAAGAGTAGTCTTACCAGCGCCATTTGGGCCAAGCAGTCCAAAAACCTGTCCTTGTTCAATACTCAAGTTTATATCGGTAAGCGCCTGAAATCCAGAATAATTTTTATTTACATTTTCAGCCTTTAGAAATTCCATATTGGTTTTTTTAAGTAATTAGTACCGAATATAAAAATTTATTACACTCCAAAGATAATTAAATGCCTCCCAATGTTTCATTTTTTATTTTCTTTACATAAAAATTGAACACATATGCGAATTCTGTTTCAGATTTTTCTTTTTTCAATACCGATTTCATTATTTTCTCAATCCCGAGACATGTCAACTTGGATTGATTTTGGATTCGATCACTCAAACAAATGGCTGCAGATTGCACCAGCCAAACTTGGACCTAATGCATTACCCGTTCCTGATATGGATTATGCTTTTATTGACTCTGAAAGCTCGGTTGAGGCTGGTGCTCATTATCATTATATGAACGGAGATACTGCTGTTAATAGTTTCTTCAGTTTCAACTGGAACATATCGCCAGGAAGGGCAATGGTAAAAATATGGGGTCAACCAACTGAAACATTCAGATTGGTGAATAACCTTAGGGACGATCGACAGATCTACTACGACGATAACGGATGGATGACCCAAGCAGGAGATCTGTATATAAGCACTTTTATCCAAATCTTAAAAGAAGAAAAATGGCTGCCTGACTTATCTATCAATTATACTCTTAAAACTACAACCGGTAGTAATTATCATGGTAGATATACAGATGCTTCACTTGATTATTTCTACTTTGCAATGGGGAAAAGCTTCTTTTTTAATTACGGATTTATTAACGAAATAAGAATTGCAGGTATGCTCGGATTCTATGTTTGGCAAACAAATAAGGTAGAAATGGCTCAAGATGAAGGACCTGTTTACGAAGCAGGAATTCATATAAAAAGTTCAACAAACAACTTATATGCAGAAATTGGAGGATATGAAGGATATGACGCGTATGAACACCTTGATCGTTCTTCGGGACTTAACAGAATCGAAGGAAACAATGATCCGTTGTTGTTACGCTTTAGGTTTGTAAAAAACACTAAAAACCTTGATTTTAAATTTGAATATCAAACTGGATTAAGAGACTATGCTTATCAGACTTTCAAAATTGGTGTAATATACCGTTTTATTCCGAAAAGATTCTTTTAAGCACATTACTAATATCATTCACAACCAAGGTCTTACAACTCTTTCTAACACATCTTTACCGTTAAACCATGATAGAAATATTCCATAGTTTGTTATAGGCACTCCTACACTACGAAGATCTCTTAACCTAGCTTGAAGTTTTTGTTGACTAATCATACATCCTCCACAGTGGATAATCAACTTATAATTTGATAATTCATCATTCTGCATAAACTCCCTTCCAAAATTGAAATCGATATTTGTTCCGGGGAATCTTTTTTTAATTATTGCAGGAATTTGTACTGTCCCAATATCTTCAACAATTCTGGAATGATTGCATGATTCAGCAATTAGAATTTTATCTTCGGCTTTAATATTTTTTAACACTTTTACTCCTTCACAGAATTCCTTAATACTTCCCCTATTCCCATAATTAATCATCATTATAGAAAAAGTAGTTAAAATCATATTGTCAGGAACCCAGTCAAACATGATATCTATAGCTTGCGAATCAGTAATAACAGCCTTTGGCTTTTTAGAAAAAGAATTAATGAATTTCTCAAAGCGTTCTCTTTCTTGATTTTCAACATTCCCTCTTGCTTTTTTTAAATCTAACCTGTAAGGAATAGGATATGCCCATTTTCTTGTTATGTTTTCAACTGCCATTAATTGAGGCCTTAAAAAACGCTCTTTAGGGGTCTCCTCATCCATAGGAATAATTAGAATATAGAACTCATCAGTTTCAATAAAAGGCAAAAGATCTACTTCCTCCTTTTCATTCTCAAAGAACTTGATTATAAAATCCAATAAAGGTATTCTGAAGTTTTTATCAATAGCAGATAAAATAATACTTGGGAGAAATCTCAAAATTGGAATATCTTTTTCAATTTTGGGAATTATTGAGACATCTTCTTTCTTAAAAAGATTATAAACAACAATTATTTGCTTATTAATTTCCCGAGCTTCATTTATCAAAGTTTTCTCTGTTTCAAAGTATTCAGTTGCCGGATCGATTACGAGAATTATTAGATCACATTCTTTTATCGCGCCAGATACTTTCTCTCTTTTCTTCTCCCCAAGCTGTCCGCTTTCGTCCAATCCTGCAGTATCATATAGTTTCACTGGTCCTAATCCATGTATTTCAGCGAGAGCAATTTTTATATCAGCTGTGGTACCCGGAGTTGAATCGGTAATGGAAGTTTCCTGTTGAGTTATCAGATTCATTAAACTACTTTTCCCAGAGTTCATTTTGCCGAAAAAACCAATATTATTCCTTTCTATTGTCATGGTATACATTTTGTTGGTATAAAAGGTAGTTTATCTTGTTAATCGAAAGATTATAAAATATACAATGATAACCTATAAATTTGCAAAAAAATTATGAAGATCTTAATTTCTGAGTTTTTACTTTTCAATTTCAATAAAAATTTTAGTTTTGTAGAGTGAAGTCTGAAAAATGAAAAAGATAGCTGTTTTTCCCGGGTCATTTGATCCTTTTACTTTAGGTCACGAATCAATTTTGACCAGAGCATTAACTATTTTCGATAAAATAATAGTAATGCTTGGCGTCAACAACACTAAGAAATATCTGTTTACCATAGAGAATAGAATGCAGATGATCAAAGAGTTATTTAAAGATGAACCAAAGGTAGAAGTTTACATTTATGACGGACTAACAGTTAACTTTTGTAAAAAAATGCAGGCTACCCATATTTTAAGAGGTTTGCGAACTGCAGCTGATTTTGAATACGAGAGAGCAATTGCTCAGGTAAATAAAAAGATGTATAATGAAATTGAAACGATTTTTTTGCTTACTTTACCTGAACATACTCCAATTAATTCATCAGTAGTGCGTGACATTATAATTCATGGGGGTGATGTAGGAATGTTCATACCTCAAAAACTTGATATTAAAAAATTTTTAGGGAATGAGAATATTGAATAAGGTTGGATTTGCTTTGCTTTTTTGTATGTTTTCTGTAAGTATTTATGGCGCTGATATAACGATTATTGCACCTGAATATGCAGGAAGTTCATTTGCATTTTATACAGTGCCAAATTTCTTGACTGAAAAGCAGGAGATTATTGGTGAAGCAACAGTTTCTGAAGCAGGTGAGTTGAAGATTGAATTTACAATTGATCAAACTCTGCCAATATTTAGTGAATTTGGTATTTATAAGGGTTGGTTTGTAGCAGAACCTGGCATTTCATATGATCTGATTCTACCTCCTAAAGCTGAAAATACAAGTTCTAACCCATATTTCAGACCTAAATTGATTCATATCGGAATAAAAAATTCAAATCCAGAATCAGCAAATACTTTAATTGATGATTTTAATCGTCAATATAATATGGAAATGAGTCAAAATATGAATCAAATTTTCTATCGTCGTTCACTGGAAACAGCTGAAACAGTTATTGAAAGTTTAAAAGGCCGTTTCCCTGAAACAAGCAATGAGTATTTTGAACAATACAAAACATACAAGTATGCAATGATGAAATATATGGCTCTCATTCAGGATCCAACACCTATAATGGAAGAGTACTTCTTTAGCAAACCCATTTTGTACCACCATCCTGAATATTGTGAGCTTTTTGATAAGTTATATGCAAAATATTTACAATACGCCACTCAACAGGTTGACGGACAAAAAATAAGTGTCATGATTAATTCAGGCTCTTTCGATCAACTAATGGATTGGCTTACTTTAGACATGTTATTTGATAAACCACTTGCCGAAGCAGTAATTTTAAAAGGAGTTAAACCACTATTCTACTCAAAACGTTTTAATGTTGTTGGGCTTTTCAATATCATGCAAAAAATAACAGAAACTTCTGAAGTAGAAATTCATAAAGTTACCTCAAACAAATTATTCAACGAACTTGCCCGAACAATGTACGGGGCAATTGCTCCTGACTTATCACTTCTCGACACTAAGGGCAACATGGTCTCTTGGGAAGATTTCGAAGGCAAATTTGTTTATCTGTGTTTTACACGCTCTGACAATGAAAAATTTCTTCAACATAAGGAGTTAATGAAAGTATTCTGGGAAAATTATAATCAAAATCTTGCATTAGTTATTGTCTTGGAAGACGAGGATTTTGAGAAAAATGCCGATTTACTAAGTAGTGAAGGTTTTCAATGGACAATTTTAAGAGGTCAGTCAAGGAGGGAAATATACGACTCTTTTAACGTACGTATTTTACCTACTTATTTCCTTATAGATCCTATGGGTAGAATGGCTGGATCACAAGCTCCTTGGCCCGATGAAAACTTTGAAATGCAATTTGCTAATATTTTAAAAGCTACTCAAGATTAGAAAAATTCAAAAATATTGATATTAATGAATGCCAGGTGTTTTCAATCACTCTGGATAAATCTTTTTTATCAACCCAACGTGCTTCAACAATACCTTCTTCCAATTGAGGAATTAAGACTTCTATATTATCCAAATAATCCATATTAAACCAATATGTAGGCTTTAATATCCATTCCTCTGGATTTCTGGGATTCAAATAAATGTGGTGCGTAATGCAATTCAGCCCTCTCAATTCAATTCTATCAATTCCACATTCTTCAGTTACCTCACGAAGGGCAGCTTCTTCTATTTTTTCTCCTTTTTCAAGTTTCCCCTTAGGCAGATCCCACTTCCCCAATCTATAAATACACAGGAGTTTCCCACTCCTATTTTTTACAACTCCCCCTGCTGCATAAACAGTTTTAAAGATTTCTTTGAACATTGAAAATGATGCTTCTATGTCATCAGTCAGTAGAAAAAGATTTCTACTATCAATAGATTTTGTAAACTTATTCCACCCAAAAAAAATATCATCCTTGCTCTTTACATCGACAACAATATTGTCATCTGTTAATGATTTCTTAAAAGATGAACCAACGAAAACAACTCTGTCATTAAAAAAAACTTCGTACATTTGGCCAAAATTATAAATCCATTACCATGATTGATTTTCAACTTGAAGTAACAAAAAAATTACTACAAATCAACACTATAAAAATCCAACCTTCAAATCCTTTTACTTGGGCCTCTGGTTGGCATGCACCAATTTATTGCGACAACCGCAAAATACTTTCTTATCCTGAGACAAGAGATTTTATCTGTCATCAATTCATTAGAATTATAAAAGAAAAATATCCTCAAGTAGAAGTGATTGCCGGAGTTGCAACTGGTGCCATTGCTCATGGTGCTCTTGTTGCCGACAGACTGGGATTGCCTTTTGTTTATGTAAGAAGCAAACCAAAAGACCACGGATTGGAAAACTTGATCGAAGGGGACTTGAAGCCAAATCAAAAAGTAGTAATTATCGAAGACCTTGTTTCAACAGGAGGAAGTAGTCTTAAAGCAGCTGAAGCTCTCAGCAGTTTTGGAGGTGATGTTTTAGGTATGCTTGCCATCTTTACTTATAATTTTCCTATTGCAACTCAGAATTTCAAATCTGCAGGTGTTGAGCTTTCAGCATTAAGTAATTATCAAATCCTAATAAACCTTGCTTTAGAGATGGGTGAAGTAAGACCTGAAGATATGAAAAGTCTTCAAAGCTGGAGAGAGAACCCTTCTGAATGGGGGAAGAAATAATGGCTACAAGTAAATATGTCAGTAACATTAGACCTGTTAATCATAATTATGAAATTATTTATAATTATTTAAGTGATTTAAAAAATCTTGGTTCTTTTTTTAACGAGTATACATTAGCGCAACTATCTCAACAGGTACCAAAATTAAAAATTAGTGATTTCTCTTGCAGCTCAAATGAGATGAATTTTAAAATTGACTCATATGGGGAAGCAGGATTGGTAATTATTGACAAAGAACCTCATAAAACAATTAAAATTTCCGGAAAAGGAAAAATCCCTTTTGAATTATTCATTTGGATTCAGATTTTACCCACAACTTCATATGAAAGCAAGTTAAGGGTAACCCTACATGCAGATCTCAATATTATGATGAAAATGCTTATAGGCAAAAAACTCGAAGATGGATTAAATAAAATAGCAGATGCCTTGGCTATACTCCCCTACAGATAAACTTAAATCATAAATTCAACTTCTTTAAATCCGTAAAAATAAACTTGCCCTTCTACCGACTCAATAATCAATTGACCAATTTCGTCGACCCCTTTTATCTGTCCTTTATAACTACCTCTCTTATCAGTAAATTCATTTATTTCCCCTATTTTGTACATTTTGGATTTATATTCATTGTTAATCAGATTATAATTCCCTTCTTTTAATAAACTATACCATTTATCTGTATTCTTTAATATTAACGCTAAAA
Source organism: uncultured Prolixibacteraceae bacterium (assembly GCA_964393405.1). Taxonomy (GTDB): domain Bacteria; phylum Bacteroidota; class Bacteroidia; order Bacteroidales; family Prolixibacteraceae; genus CAYMTR01. The sequence goes on along the minus strand of CAYMTR010000003.1, from coordinate 27,039 downwards.
GTTCATCACAATTAATTTCCATATTTAAAATTGAAGCTAAAGAAACAGGATTAGGTGCACCAATTAAAAAGGTTTTTTGATTTACGTTTATTCCAACCCCAATAATTGAATGATTTAAAGAGATCCCGCTAATAGAATTTTCAATCAAAATACCAGAGATTTTTTTTGAACCTACATAGATATCGTTTGGCCATTTTATTGATACATCCCCAACAAAAAGTGAAATAACCTCACTTATACTTAATGATATTATCTTGGATAATAAAAACTGATCATGGATATTTAAAAATTCAGGATACAAAATAATACTGAACTGCAAATTCTTTTTACTCTCACTCTCCCAATAATTTCCCTTCTGGCCTCTTCCACTATATTGCTCTTCTGCAAAAATAACAGTACCTTCTGAAGCAAAGCCCTTAGAAATTAATTTTGTGGCATAGTTGTTGGTCGAATCAACTGAATCTAATTTTATAATATTATTACAAAAAAGTTCTGACATAATTTCAGTTCAAAATATTAGTTAAAAAAGTTTAATTTTGCAGAATGTTAAAGTAAATATATGGATAAAACAAATAAATTAGAAACATCTGAAATATTAATAGAAGCAATTATTGAAGGAGTACGAAGAAAAAAGGGTGAAGGTATATTAGATTTAAACCTTGCTGAATTAAACAATAGCCAATGCAACCACTTTATTATTTGCCATGGAAATTCAAATACTCAAGTAGAAGCAATTGCCCGATCAGTTGAAGAGACAGTAGAAGAATTTACCGGTGAAAACGTATGGCATACAGATGGATACCGTAACGCACAGTGGATTTTGCTTGATTATTCTGATGTTATGGTTCATGTTTTTCAAAAAGATGTACGTAATTATTTTGATTTGGAATCTCTTTGGGCTGACGCTCCTCTAAAAAAATATAAATCTGATAATTAAATAAATATGACTGATAATATTAACGAAAATAATACACCTAACAACAAGAAGTCTAAGTTGCCTTTGAACGGCAAGCCCAAATTCAATATGACATATTTTTATGTCTTGATTATTGTTGCACTATTAGGCATTAACATTTTTACTTCAGGTAACCGCGCAGTTGAGACAACTTGGCATGAAGTAAAAACAACAATGGTTAAGAATAATGACATTGATAAAATAATTGTTGTTAATCGTGAAGAGGCCAATGTTTACCTTAAAAAAGACAGTTACGAAAAATATAAAGAAAAACTTGGTAAAGGCTTCTCAAAACCGGGAGTTACTGGCCCACATTTTTTCTTTACCATCGGATCTATCGACAAGTTTGAAGAAAACATAGAAAAAGTTTATACAGATCTAAATACTGAAGAAAATCAAATAATCCCAATTATTTACAAGGATACCTACGACTGGAGTGGGTTGCTTAGTATTATTTTCCCTATTGCCCTTATCGTTTTCTTTTGGTGGTTCATTTTCAGAAAGATGAGCAAGGGAGGTGGAAGTGGAGGTGGAAACATTTTCAGTGTCGGAAAATCTCAAGCAAAATTATTTGATAAAGACCAGAAAGTGACAACCACATTTAGGGATGTTGCAGGGCTTTCCGAAGCTAAACAGGAAATTGAAGAAATTGTCTCATTTCTTAAGAATCCTACTAAGTACACCAAGTTAGGTGGTAAAATACCTAAAGGTGCTTTACTAGTGGGACCTCCAGGAACCGGTAAAACATTACTCGCAAAAGCTGTTGCTGGAGAAGCTAATGTACCATTCTTCTCGATGTCTGGATCAGACTTTGTAGAAATGTTTGTTGGTGTTGGAGCTTCTCGAGTTAGGGACTTATTTAAACAAGCAAAAGAAAAAGCTCCATGTATTGTCTTTATCGATGAGATTGATGCAATAGGTAGAGCCCGTGGCAGAAATCCAAACATGGGTTCAAACGATGAAAGAGAAAACACTTTGAATCAGCTTCTAACTGAAATGGACGGTTTTGATACAAATTCAGGGGTTATTATTTTAGCAGCAACAAACCGTGCAGATATTCTTGACAGAGCATTAATGCGTGCTGGTAGATTTGACAGGCAGATTCATGTTGAATTACCCGACCTTAATGAAAGAAGAGAAATTTTCAACGTTCATTTAAGACCGTTAAAACTATCTGACGAGGTAAATTCTGAATTTCTTGCAAAACAGACTCCGGGTTTTTCTGGAGCAGATATAGCAAATGTCTGTAACGAATCAGCCTTGATTGCTGCTCGTAATGACCATGATGCCGTAAAAAAACAGGATTTTCTTGATGCAGTTGACCGTATTGTTGGTGGACTTGAAAAGAAAAATAAAATCATTTCATTCGATGAGAAAAAAACAATTGCATATCACGAAGCCGGTCATGCAACTGTGAGTTGGTTATTAAAATACGCCCATCCACTTGTAAAAGTTACCATTGTCCCAAGAGGAAAAGCTTTAGGAGCTGCTTGGTATCTCCCCGAAGAAAGATCTATAACAACCAAGGAACAGATGATTGATGAAATGTGTTCTACCCTTGGTGGAAGAGCCGCAGAAGAACTGGTCTTCAATAAAATATCATCAGGAGCACAAAATGATCTCGAAAGAATAACCAAGCAAGCTTATGCAATGGTATGTTATTTTGGTATGAGCGAAAAGGTTGGAAATCTTAGCTTTTATGACTCATCAGGTCAAACAGATTATAGCTTTTCAAAACCTTATAGCGAGAAAACAGCTGAACTAATTGACACTGAAATAAAGAAACTTGTTGATGAAGCTTATATAAGGGCTAAGCAGGTTCTTGAAAAAAATATTGAAGGTCATAAAATTCTTGCTGAAAGACTTCTCGAAAAGGAAGTAATATTCTCAGATGATTTAGAAGAGATTTTTGGTCCAAGACATGATAGTTCTGACTCTGTTCAAGCTCCAAAAGAATCTCAGAATAACGAAGATCTTAAAGTTATTATTCCGGAATAGAATTCTGTAGTGAATAATTAACTTTTTCACATTCATGAAAATCCATGAAAGCAATTATTTTTCTTTCATGGATTTTTGTTTTATACTAAACAAATTATAGTCATTCCAAGAAAACAAAGAAACCATCTAATTTTGGCATTCAATTTCAAAGCGACTAAATGAAAAGAAACGGCTATTAGATTTATGATTTTCCACGCTAAGGGTACCTTATTACTTATTTTATTTTATAAATTTGATGTATTATCGACATAATTAACAATAAAACTATGGAAAAAGATTGGAAACAAGTATTTTTGTCGGGAGACATGTATAAAGTTGAGATCGCTAAAGGTCTATTGAAAAACCAAAACATAAATTCAGTAATTCTAAACAAAAAAGACTCTGTTTATCAAACATTTGGAAACATTGAATTATATGTTTCAAAAGAAGACGAAATAAATGCAATTGAAATTCTAAAAGATCTTATAAATTGAAAAATTTCACAGTACGCACAATCTCATCAGTAGTATTTTTAATTCTTGTTTTAGGCTCTACCCTATTAAATAAATATCTGTTTTTTGTTTTGTTCGCAATTTTCATGATCACATGCATTTATGAATTTTTCAACATTAGTAAAAAAGGAGGTTTTAATTCTCAAGTTATTCCAGGCATTATAATATCCTTGTTTATTTACGCTTTATTTTTCCTTATTAACCAAAACATTTTAAATGAGAAATTTTTCCTCGCAATAATTCCATTCTTTATCCTCATTCCGACTATTGAAATATTCAGGAAGAAAGAAAACAAAATTTTAAACATTATATTCACTCTTGCGGGAGTTATATATTTTTCAATACCTTTTGGATTATTCAACCTAATACTTACTCCAATAGAAAATTCGCCGGAAATATTAAAACCTGAAGTTCTAATCGGATTATTTATTATTGTCTGGATAAATGACGCCGGTGCATATATTGTTGGTAAACTCTTAGGCAAGCATAAAATGGTAGAGAAAATCTCCCCTAATAAAACATGGGAGGGAGCAATAGGAGGAGCAATTCTATCAATACTTTTTTCAATATTGTATTTCAGCTTTTTTAATTATTTCTCGATCCCAGTAGTCATTTTAATTTCAATTACAACAGTTTTCGCAGGTACAATTGGTGATTTAACCGAATCTATTTTTAAAAGACATTTTAACGTAAAAGACTCAGGGAACATCATGCCAGGCCATGGTGGAATGTTTGACCGGTTTGATAGCCTTATTTTTGCAGCCCCTGTTTTTTATATTTTTATAACTTTATTTTTAAACTGACGATTTATGAAAATACATAGGGAAGGAAGGACAACATTGACCATAATCGCCATTGTAGCTTTAGTACTAAGTTATCTTGTGATTAACTATATTCGAATTAGTTACATCGTATTCCCTGTGCTTATACTATTTGTTGGACTATACCTATTCGTAATGTATTTCTTTCGCTATGTTGAAAGACCTGAGATTTCAGAAAAAAATGGAATAATCGCTCCTTGCGATGGGAAAGTTGTTGTTATTGAAGATATTGATGAAAACGATTTTTTTCATGAAAAGAGAAAACAAATATCAATATTCATGTCTCCTTTAGATGTTCATATGAACTGGTATCCCATTTCAGGAAAAATTTTACATTCAGAAATTCAGAAAGGAAGCCACATGGTAGCTTGGGCTCCTAAATCTTCTACAGAAAATGAGAGATCAACAGTAATAATTGAAACAGAAAATAATAAAAAGATTATTGTCAGACAGATTGCCGGTGCTGTTGCCAGAAGAGTTGTTTGTTATGCTAAAGAAGGAGAATATCATTCACAAAATGAGCATCTAGGCTTTATAAAGTTTGGATCCAGAGTCGATATCTTTTTACCTGCCGATTCAGAAATAGTTGCTGAACTTAACCAAAAAGTCATTGGAACTCAAACAATTTTAGCCCGCCTAAAACAATGAAGAAAGTAAAGAAAAAATGGTACTCCTTTGTACCAAATTCGTTAACTGCTCTAAATCTTTTATGTGGTACTACTGCTATATATTTCTCTTTAAACGGCAAAATTAATATTGCTTTGGCATTAATGGTTTTTGCTGCTGTTTGCGATTTTTTTGACGGATTCCTTGCACGCATTTTAAAAATTGACGGTGAATTAGGCAAACAACTAGATTCATTAGCTGATCTGGTTACATTTGGAATTGTTCCGGGAGTAATGATTTTTTGGTTACAAACACAGCATATACCTGACTTTTCAATATCTTCAAAACTATCCCCATTGCAACTATCATTCGTTTTAACGCCTTTGTTAATTCCTCTCCTTTCTGCATTAAGACTAGCAAAATTCAATATTGACGAACGACAGCATAATGAATTTATTGGACTGCCCACTCCAGCAAATGCTTTATTTATAGCATCATTAGCCTGGACTCTGACATATCGTCAGGATAGTATTATTGATTTTTTTAACAACCCTTTTTTACTAACAATTATCACAGTAATATTTTCATTTTTACTTATTTCTGAGATCAGATTGTTTGCCCTTAAATTTTCAGATTTTAAATGGAAGAACAACCGAATCAAGTATCTTTTCCTATTATGCTCTGTATTGCTTCTAATTTTCTTCGGAATCACCGGAATTGCAGGGATAATAATACTCTATATAGTTATATCGTTATTCAAAAATTTTAAAAGAAAGTCCTAAGGGTATTCTTTCAGTAAACTGTCCTAAATTGCAACTGATAATAACCCAACTCAATTAATATGGAAAAAAGCACTGTTTTTTTCTTCCTTCTCATATTTTCGTTTTTGACAGCCAAATCTCAGGATACTATCATCGTCACTAACAGCTTTCGTTTGTATGACACAATTATTGTCCTATTTTCAAGCACTGATGAAATCAAATATTTTCCTGCAACTAGTGAGCCTGACCTTTCCTGGTATAAGCCTGATTTTAATGATTCTTCATGGCCTTCAAGCGTTGGAGCTATTGGATTCGGTTACGGAGATAATGAATATACTGCTGTTGATCCAAGTACTAAATCATTGTATTCACGATTTCACTTTAATGTTATAAATAAAAAATCTATCAAATGCCTAAACTTTGTTGTTGATTATGACGACGGGTATATTGCCTATTTGAATGGCACTGAGATTGCGCGAGTAAATATTGACAAGAGTATTACTTATCCTGCATATAATTCTTTTGCAACACGTTCACATTCATCAGAATACTTTATGAGAATTACAAGTCCGGTACTTGGAATTTACCTTGATTCAACCTTGCTTTCAAATTGCCTGGTTGACGGCGAAAACACTATGGCCATTCATGTTGCCAATGCCAGAAACAGTGATAATTTAATGTTAACTACATCATTAACTGACATTACACATATTAATAAAAAATCAAAAGAATATTTCTACAACTCAAGATATAGATATAAAAGACTAATTGATACCGATTCAACCGATATTCCAATTGTTGTTATTGAAACGGACCAGTATGGAATTCCTTATGACAAATCAATCTGGTCAAAAGCCAATATGGGAATAATCAGCAATAGTAAAAGGCAGTATAATAGAATTGACGATCAGTACAATGAATATAACGGACCAATTTTTATCAGGTTAAGAGGGCAATCATCGAGAGATTTCTCAAAACAATCTTACCGATTGGAATTGATAAATGACCAAGAAGCTGACACTTCATTTGCCTTGCTTGGAATGCCAAAAGAAAGCGATTGGATATTGTCCGGCCCTTTTGCAGATAAAAGTCAGATTAGGAATAAATTCGTTTACGACCTCGCATCCCGAATGGGGCAATATGCTCCCCGCTCTCGTTTTTGTGAATTAGTCCTGAATGGACAGTCTGTTGGGATTTATCTTCTAACTGAAGAAGTTAAAAGGGATAAAAATCGGGTGAATATCTCCAAATTAACCGAAACTGATATTATAGGCCTTGACAAGACAGGAGGCTACATTTTTAAATATGATAAAGCTCCTCATCCAAAGGGTTCGTTTATAAAAAGCAGGGAAATTGTGTATCCCGATCCTGATGTATTGCAACCTGAGCAAAGTTACTACCTTTTACGTCTCTTTACTGTTTATGATTCTATCTTAACGAAAACAAATGACTTTATGGATCCTTTTAAAGGGTTCAGAAAATACGCAAGCGACTCTTCCTTAGTTGATTTCTTTATAATTAATGAGATAACAAAAAATGCAGACTCATATTTGACAAGTACCTATATGTACAAAGATCGGGATGATGTTGATGGACGAATAAAGTTTGGTCCGGTATGGGATTATGACCTTGCTTTTGGGAATACCAGCTTTCAGAACGGCAATATTATTGAAGGATGGCAATTTGAGTATAATAGAAGTGTAATGAATCCTACCAGGTATTTTCAAGACATTGAATTTGTAAAAATGTTTCAGAAAAGATGGTATGAATTAAGATCACAAAAATACAGTAATGATTCAATATTAGGTTTCTTTGATGAATTAGTCAATGAAATTAGTTTCGCACAAAAAAGAAACTACGATATATGGCCGGTAATTGACCAATCTATATTTTGGCCGGGATATTATATGGATAGTTATGAAAATGAAATTGAAATTACCCGACAATGGATTATTAATAGGCTTGAATGGATAGACAACAATATCGACAAAATATATTTTCCTTTGGTTGTAGTTAACAACAATCAAAAATCTTCCATATCGGATGATTTAGGACTTAAGGTATATCCTAATCCTTTTACTGACAACTTTACAATCTCACTTAACCTCGAAGAAACAAGTGACATTAAAGTTCAGTTATTTGATTTAAATGGTCGCCTAAGATGTAATAAATACCTTAATAAGGTTAATGGGTATAATGAAATAACAATAACGGAAAATGAAACATCTGTGCTAAATAAAGGAATATATTATATCAAGATAATAGTAAATGACGCTCCAATAAATGTTATCAAAGCTGCAAAGCAATAAATATTTACTTTAAATCACATCTAAACAGCTCAATATTGCCTGATTCAAATATGCAAAAAATATTACCTTTGCAGTCAAATTATTTTCAAGTGATGAATGATTCAGGTAGATATAACCAGCGAGGAGTTTCAGCTTCAAAAGAAGATGTTCACAATGCTATAAAAAATATTGATAAAGGGCTTTTTCCTAAGGCTTTTTGTAAGATTGTGCCCGATTATCTTGGCGGGGATAACGATTATTGCAACATTATGCATGCAGATGGTGCCGGAACCAAATCTTCTCTTGCATACATGTACTGGAAAGAAACAGGGGATATATCTGTGTGGAAAAACATTGCTCAGGATGCACTAATCATGAATATTGATGATCTTATTTGTGTTGGTGCTTGTGAAAATATTCTTCTATCCTCTACAATTGGACGCAACAAAAATAAAATTCCCGGTGAAGTTATTGCTGCGATTATTAACGGAACCAGCGAACTATGTAACGAACTTTCTGACCTAGGCATAACAATAATTCCTACTGGTGGTGAAACTGCAGATGTGGGCGATCTTGTACGTACAATTATTGTAGATTCAACAGTCACTTGCCGAATGAAACGTTCCGAAGTGATTGATGCATCAAACATCAAACCGGGAGATGTAATTATTGGTTTTTCTTCATTTGGACAAGCCTCATACGAAAAATCTTACAACGGTGGTATGGGAAGCAATGGCCTTACTTCAGCACGTCATGATGTTTTTGCAAAATATCTGGCTTCAAAATACCCTGAAAGCTTCGATCCTGAAGTACCATCAAATCTGGTATACTCTGGCACCTACAAGCTTACTCAGCTGATTGAAGAACTTGGCATAGATGCTGGGAAACTTGTTTTATCGCCTACCCGTACTTACGCCCCAATAGTTAAAAAAGTGCTTGATTCTTTCAGAAAAGATATAGATGGAATAATACACTGCTCAGGGGGTGCGCAAACTAAAGTCCTCAACTTTGTTGAAAATGTTCATGTAATTAAAGATAACTTATTCCCTACTCCTCCACTTTTTAGTATCATCCAAAAAGAATCAGGTACTGATTGGATAGAAATGTACAAGGTTTTTAACATGGGCCATCGACTTGAAATTTACACTAATCCTGAATCTGCAGACCAAATTATCAACATCTCAAAATCTTTCAATGTCGATGCTCAAATCATTGGAAGAGTTGAACCTTGGAATGGCAAAAAAGTTACGATTAAATCAGAGCATGAAATTTTTGAATATTGATATTATATATGGCAGACAATAATTTACTCGAAAAATTCGAAAACATTAGATACCGTTTCGACGAAGTCTCTCATCAGATTACTGATCCTGATGCAACAAGTGATATGAAACGCTATGTGAAACTAAATCAGGAATACAGGAGACTGGAAGATCTTGTAAAAACCTTCACTGAATATAAAAACATCGTTGATAATATTTATTCGACAAAGGAATTACTAGCAGTCGAAACTGACGAAGAAATGAAGGAGCTTGCTAAAGAGGAGCTTTTTTCGCTTGAAAGTCAGGTTGAACCTAAAGAGCAAGAAATAAAAATATTGCTTGTCCCTGCAGACCCGGAAGACAACAAGAATGCCATCCTTGAAGTAAGAGCCGGAACAGGTGGTGATGAGGCAAGCATTTTTGCGGGAGACCTTTTCAGAATGTACTCAAAATTCTGTGAACGTAAAGGCTGGAGACTTGAGGTTACTAATTCAAACGAAGGTACTGCCGGTGGCTATAAAGAAATAGTTGCAAAGGTAAGCGGTGATGGTGTCTATGGAATACTTAAATACGAATCAGGTGTTCATAGAGTTCAACGGGTACCGCAGACTGAAACTCAAGGCCGTGTTCACACTTCTGCCGCTTCTGTCGCAGTATTACCGGAAGCTGAAGAATTCGATGTTGAATTAAAAGAAAGTGATATAAGAAAGGATACTTATTGCTCTTCAGGACCCGGTGGTCAGAGTGTAAATACAACATACTCTGCTATCCGTTTAACTCACATCCCTACAGGTATTGTTGTCACTTGCCAAGACGAAAAATCTCAATTGAAAAATTTAGCAAAAGCTATGACTGAACTACGTACCCGTATTTATAATATGGAGTACCAAAAATATATTGATGAAATAGCTTCTAAACGAAAAACAATGGTGTCAACAGGCGACAGGTCTGCTAAAATCAGAACATATAACTGGCCGCAAGGCAGAGTTACAGATCATCGAATTGGCCTAACGCTTTATAACCTACCTGCTATAATTGATGGTGATATTGAAGAAATAATTGAAAAATTACAGATTGAGGAAAATTCAGAAAAATTAAAAGAAAGCGCTATTTAATTACTCAGAAACGTCATCTTCATTTTCTTCATCCAAAGGTATTTCATCTTCTTCAGGAATAAATTCCTTGATGTCTTCTGTCTGAACAACAGGATTTAAATCGAAAATACTTGATTCAATTATTACCGTCAAGTCAGAAAGTTTTATCGCTTTGTCTTTTTTATTCAACTCCTTTAAGGGCGAGTCATAACTTCTGGTGAATTTACCCATATGACCTGCCAACAATCTTATGTGTTCTGAAATTTCAATTATTTCAGAATATTTCAGGTCAATACCCTTATCTGCTACCAGTCCAATAAGGTTGGCATCCATATCAAAAACCGGGGCACCTATCATTCCATATCTGAAAGACATTTCAAGAATTCTGTCGTTAGAACTTGATGAAGAGGTATTTGGCAAGACCTTACCGTAAAAAACCTCAGGTTTTAAGAGTAGACCACCAGTTGCATTAGGAAACCCAATTGAAAAAGCATTTGATTCACTGGCTGGTTTTTTATCTTTAAACCCAAAAGGCAACTCATTGAACGCCTGAAAAGCAGAATCTTCAACCTGAAGAATAGCAAGGTTTAGATCTTCCTCATTTCTAATTACTCTCGCCGGCAATACAAACTTCTTCCCGTTTATCTCACCCTTTACTCTTATGCTCTTAGCATCAGAAATTGCATCGTAAGTAGTTAAAATTTTTCCTGTTGAAGAAATAAAAAAACCTGTGCACTTCCCTATCCACTTATCAGTATAGAACTTCGAGTCAGGAGCCATTGGATATTTAAAAAGTATATCTGAAAATTTAGCATTACCCCTGCTTCGTGCGACCAAACCTATCTGATTACCTTGAAACTCCGGCAAGGGAATAACTGCTTCCATTTTCTGGTTTATTTCAAATATCAAACTCTTCCCGTTGCTTAATATCTTAATTTCATTCGATTCTTCATTTAGCTTTTGAAAAGGCTTTCTTCCGTCTGTTATTGGATAGTATTGACCGTCTTTATAGTATAGAATTGAAAAATATTCGCCAAATGATGTTTCAATGAGATAATAATTGTCAGGATCCTTCCATCCAACAACCACACCTTGTTTCGCAGAATTCTTCTTTCTCGGAATATGAACAATAAAAACAAAAGGATTATTAATATCAATCTCTACCGGGGGATTGTAAATTGCCGTAGAAATGTCTTTAATATTGTTTATTATTAAATCTCCATTTTCAAAAGTCGCACTATCATATATCCAACATTTTGAGTCGGCATCAAATTGGTCTACCCAGGTATTCAAACATTCACCGTTAGGATCACAAGTTGTACTGAAAACAAGTTGTCCCGTTTTTTTAATACTGTATGAACTTAAATTTCCTGCTTCATTGAGAAGATAAACAGATCCATTATAGCAACCTTCACCTTGAGTAATCTCTCCCCTTACAATCCCTTTAAGTACGTTGTCAACAAAATATTGAAAGAAATAATTAGAATCTGCTACTTGTACACCATCCTCATAGAAATTCATGCGTGCCAGTCTGCCTGAAGTATCATAAATTGACCTCCAACCATTCCGTACTTGCGAACTCAATGACAGAAACGCAAACAGCAACATTATAATCAACATTAATCTTCGCATGACTTTTTGGTTATCTATTTTTATTAAATTTAATAAGATTTTTTCAATCAGCTATTTAAAAATTTACTTTTTTGAAATTTAATTATAATCCTTCATTATTTCATTTAAAATTTCTCCGGCCATTTCTGATGCGATTACAATCTTGGCAGGATCAATAAAAACATTATTCAAAAACTGCATTTTTATATAGTCCCCTTCACTAAATTCCGGGACTATTCCGCATAAAATAAATCCAGCGTCATTCAATTTCCTGGACAGCACTGCTGACAAAGGTGTTGAAATAGGCATCTCTACATAAATTGTATCTATCTTTTTAAGACAGAATTCCCTTAATTGATGAGTCACTAATCCCAAAGCATCATCACCTATTGATTTAAGCGATATCAATGCAACATTAAAATCAGTTTTTACCTTCGTACTCATTACTGTTTTATCTTTGTATTGAGGTAATTCATATTTTGAATCAACCATGACGATTTCCCTGTCTAATTTCGCCTTATTGTAAACTTTCTTCAATAAATGATAAAACTTTTTATCCAGATAAACTGTTCGCTTAGGTTCAGTATTTGTTTTCAAATAATACATAACAACTGACTGCTTTTGTTCTGTCACCTCGTTGCCAATCTTTTTAAATGTTAGTTTCTCACTAGCATATGCAAGCATTATGCCGGTTTCAGTAGCGCCAATTGAAATATTACCTTGTTGAGTAAATGGATGAATCGTAACTGCCTCGCTATAAATTCCATACATGCCATTAGCAATTGCGTAATCACGGAGATAATACTTCATTTCTTTGAAAAGCTTATGCCCTCTGTAACGCGGATCTACCATTGCTGCACCTGAGTCTGCAACAAAATCATCAGCTATTTCAAAAAATAAAGTCAAACTGCCAACAATATCACCTTCATTGTTGACTGCAACTGCCGACACCATTAATTTGTTTTCAATCAATTCCCTTATTTTCTCCGGATAATAAAAGATCGAAACATATGTGTATCCATAAACTCTGTATGCAAGGCGAGACAACATCTCTGCATCATCAGGTGTAATTAGTCTTATCTCTGGTTTATCCGATGCAACATCACTATTCTCCCCTTCTATCTTTAGCTTTTCTTCGGGACTCAAAATATTTGAAATATTCTCCTCAGGAAGGTATTTAACCATCTCTAGTTTCTTGCCTTCGTTTCCCAGATTTAAGAAATGAAATTCATCAGCAAGATTTTTAATTAACAGAACCCCCAAAGAACTCTTTTCGTGAGTTTCCATTCTCTTTAAATCAACAGGTATTCCCTTGTCTTCAATGGATATAACAAATTCTCCTGGCCGATAAATGACCTTGATATCAATTAAACCCGGATCATCAATATCAAAAGAATTACTTATTGTGCTCAACACAGCCTCCTCGGTTATAAGCTCTATCTTTTGAAGTTCGCTGTCATTGAATCCAAAAAGTTTAGCGTTGAAAAGAACGAAATTTTGTGCCTGAGGAATGAAAATTTCATCCGATTGTATCGTTAGCTTAGAGATAAAATCATTTTGAAGGATATTCTTGTTTATCATACTTTTATGTTTGAACAAAATTTTATGAATAATTATTTTTACAATTTATAAAGATTTATAAACAGTTCAAAAGAATCTTTCCATTTTCCCTTCCAACTTAGGCATTGACTGTATTATCAAATCTTCAACAATTCTTATGACACTTTGCTCTTCTTTCTTACGAAAACAGTAAACTTTTATATTTACTTTTTGTTTATCAAAACAAAGCAATTGTTGATATCCTTAATTATTAAAAAAAAGATACTTCTAATTATGTTTGATTTAGAATTAATCACCAACCTTTACAAGGGTTTCAAAGAAAAAGTCGATAATACTAAAAAGCTTTTGAACAGACCTTTAACCCTTACTGAAAAAATACTTTATGCACATATCTTTGACTCAGATAATCTGAAAGAACATAAAAAAGGCATCGATTACGTAGATTTCGCTCCTGACCGAGTTGCAATGCAAGATGCTACAGCACAAATGGCTCTTTTGCAATTCATGCAGGCCGGAAAAAAGAAAGTAGCGGTACCTTCTACTGTTCATGCCGATCACCTTATTCAAGCTAGAATAGGTGCTGATATTGATTTGCAGGAAGCTTTGAATAAAAACGATGAGGTTTATAATTTTCTTGAATCTGTTTCAAACAAATATGGCATTGGCTTCTGGAAACCGGGAGCAGGCATTATTCATCAGGTTGTACTTGAAAATTATGCTTTCCCGGGAGGTATGATGATTGGTACTGACTCTCATACTGTTAACGCAGGTGGCCTTGGAATGATTGCCATTGGTGTTGGAGGAGCTGATGCTGTTGATGTAATGGCAGGTATGTCGTGGGAACTGAAAATGCCAGAGTTAATTGGTGTCAAATTAATCGGAAAATTAAATAATTGGGTTGCCCCTAAAGATATAATCCTAAAAATTGCCGGAATACTTACCGTTAAAGGTGGAACAGGTTGTATCCTGGAATATTTCGGAGAAGGAGCCCAGTCTCTTTCATGTACAGGGAAAGCCACAATTTGTAATATGGGCGCAGAAATTGGTGCTACAACTTCAATATTCGGTTATGATGACTCGATGAGAAGATACCTTAATGCAACCGGAAGAAGTGAAGTTGTAAAACTTGCTGATTCTATCAAAGATTATCTTACCGGTGACGATAAAGTACACTCTGACCCTGAACTTTATTTCGATAAGGTTATTGAAATTAACCTTTCAGAGCTTGAACCTCACATCAATGGTCCTTTTACCCCCGACCGTGCAACTCCAATAAGCAAACTTAAAGAGGAGGCTGTCAAAAACAATTGGCCTCTAAAAATAGATGTCGGACTTATTGGCTCATGCACAAACTCTTCGTATGAAGATATTTCAAGAGCAGCTTCGATTGCAGAGCAGGCGGTAAATAAAAAATTAAAAACCAAATCAATGTTCACAGTAACTCCTGGCTCCGAACAAGTAAGGTATACTATTGAACGTGATGGCTTTATCAATACTTTCAACAAGATTGGAGGAAACGTCTTTGCTAATGCCTGCGGTCCATGTATAGGCCAATGGCAAAGAGAGGGCGCTGAAAAAGGTGAAACGAATACTATTGTCCACTCTTTCAATAGAAATTTTTCAAAAAGGGCTGATGGCAATCCTAATACTCACGCTTTTGTCGCTTCTCCTGAAATTGTTACCGCCCTTGCTATTGCTGGCAACCTGACTTTCAACCCGCTAACTGATTATCTCATCAATGAAGAAGGGGAAAAAGTTAAGTTAGACCCACCTTCCGGATGGGAATTACCAGTAAATGGATTTGAAGTAGGTAACAACGGTTTTATTGCCCCTGCTGAAGATGGATCAAATATTGATGTTGTTGTTAAACCTGATTCAAAACGATTACAGCTCCTTGAACCTTTTCCTGAATGGAACAAAAAAAATATCACTGGAGCTAAGCTTCTGATAAAAGCAAAAGGGAAATGTACAACTGACCATATATCTATGGCTGGCCCTTGGTTGAGGTTCAGAGGTCATCTTGATAATATTTCTGACAACTGCCTGATTGGAGCTGTTAATAATTTTAATGATCAGACTAATAAGGTTAAAAACCAAATATCCGGTGTTTATGATGAAGTTCCCAAAGTACAAAGAGCTTACAAAGCTGCCGGAATACCTTCAATAGTTGTTGGAGACCATAATTATGGCGAAGGCTCTTCACGTGAACATGCTGCAATGGAACCCCGACACCTAGGGATAAAGGCTGTCCTTGTTAAATCTTTTGCCCGAATTCATGAAACAAATCTGAAAAAACAAGGCATGCTTGCATTAACATTTGCAAACGAAACCGACTACGACAAAATACTTGAGGAGGATTCATTCAATTTTGTCGACCTGGAAAATTTCACCCCAGGTAGAAATTTAAAGATCGAACTCGAACATAGGGATGGCAGTAAAGAATTTATTATTGCTAAACACACATACAATAATCAGCAGATTGAATGGTTTAAAGCTGGTTCTGCTTTAAATTTGATTAAACTCCAAAATGATTAATACATTTACTGATGAGCAGCAAAATTGAAGTAATAAACGGGAAAGTCATAACTCCTGAAAATGTTGTAATACCTTTCATCGAAGGAGACGGAATTGGCCATGACATAACACAGCCAACCCAAAATATCATTAATACTGCCATTATAAAGGCCTATAAAGGCAAAAGATCTATTGAATGGATGGAAGTACTTGCCGGCGAAAAGGCTTTTAAAAAAACAGGCGAATGGCTCCCTCAGGCAACACTTGATGCATTTAAAGAATTTATTGTTGGCATTAAAGGTCCGTTGACTACCCCAATCGGTGGAGGCATTCGATCTCTTAACGTTGCCCTGCGCCAGAATCTTGATTTATTTGTCTGCCTCAGGCCTATAAGATGGTTCAAGGGAGTCCCCTCTCCTGTTAAACATCCTGAATATGTCAACATGCACATTTTCAGGGAAAACACTGAAGATATTTATGCCGGGATAGAATTTATGGCAGGTACTCCCGAAGCTGAAAAGTTTTTAAAGCTTTTTAAGGAAAACTTTGATATCTCAAAAATCAGATTTCCTGAAAGTTCATCCTTTGGAGTTAAACCAATATCTAAAGATGGTTCGGAAAGACTTATCAGATCAGCAATTGAATATGCCCTCGAACGCAATCTGCCATCACTTACAATAGTTCACAAGGGAAACATCATGAAATTCACTGAAGGAGCTTTTAAGAACTGGGGATACGACCTGGCGGAAAAGGAGTTTGGAAGTAAAGTCTTTACCTGGAGACAGTTTGATTTAATTTCAAAGGAAAAGGGTAAAGCTGCTGCTCAGGATGAATTAATAAAAGCTCAACTGGAAAATAAACTTATTATCAAAGATGTAATTACTGACGCATTTTTGCAGGAAACTCTTCTTCACCCAAAGGATCATTCTGTAATTGCAACTATGAACCTCAACGGTGATTATATTTCAGACCAACTTGCAGCAATGGTTGGAGGAATTGGAATAGCACCAGGTGCTAACATCAATTTTCTTAACGGATATGCAATTTTTGAGGCAACCCATGGTACAGCTCCGAACATAGCTGGCTCAGGCAAGGCAAACCCTTGTTCACTAATACTATCAGCCGTTATGATGCTTGAATACCTTGGATGGAATGAAGCAGCACAGCTTATTTATTCTGCTCTGGAAAAGGCTTTCTCTAATAAGAAAGTTACATACGACCTTTACGAATTAATGGAAGGAGCTACTCTTCTTTCAACTTCAGAATTTGCAGACTATGTTGTCGATCAAATTAATGGGAATAATTGAACCAATAACATTCAAAAAAAATTAAAATGGAATACATCAAAAACAGATTCTTTCAAAAAGCAAGTAAATGTGTTGCTGAATATAATAGACTTAAGAATGAATATAGTGATAAGGTTATCGCTAATGTTACTATTGGTCAGGTTTTATCTGGAATGAAAGGTATTCCGGGATTAGTAACCGAAACGTCTAAACTCGATCCTATCGAAGGTATTAGATTCAGAGGTTATTCAATTCCTGAGCTCAGGGAGAAACTTCCCCGACTAACCCCTGAAGGGGAACCGCTGCCTGAAGGTCTGTTCTATCTTATGCTTCTGGGTGAAATTCCTGAGTACGAAGACATGATGAACATTTCTAAAGCCTGGGCTGCCCGTTCTCAAGTTCCTCAGCATGTTTTTGATGTTATCGATTCAATGCCCAAAACTGCTCTCCCTATGACTATTTTTTCAGCTGCTATTGTAGCTGAAGCAACAGAGTCAGTTTTTCAGAAAGCATATCATTCAGGTGTTAATAAAAAATACTACTGGGATTTCATGTACGATGATGTCATGAACCTGATTGCCAGACTCCCCAGAATTGCTGCTTATATATACCGCCGCCTTTATTATAAAGACAAACATATTGAACCGGAGCCAAGACTTGACTGGGCAGGAAATCTTGCCCACATGATGGGGCATGATTCTGAAGAAATTAAACGCCTCCTACGACTTTATATGGTTATCCATGCCGACCATGAAGGTGGAAATGTTTCAGCCCATGCAACTCATCTTGTCGGTTCTACTTTAAGCAACCCCCACTATGCGTTTGCTGCCGGAATGCTTGGTCTGGCAGGACCTCTGCATGGTTATGCCAACCAGGATGTAATGCATTGGATCTTTGAAATGATTGAAAATATTGGCACTGACAATCCTTCAAAAGAACAGCTTGCCGCCTACGTTCAAAAAACTTTACAGGAAGGAAGGGTGATCCCCGGTTACGGACATGCAGTTCTAAGGCAGACCGATCCTAGGTTTTTGGTTCAAATGGAGTTTGCTAAAAAATATATAAAAGAAGACCCAATCATCAGTATTGTAAACAACCTTTACGAAGTTGTGCCTCCAATATTAGGCAACATTGGCAAGATTAGTAATCCTTGGCCTAATGTCGATGCTTATTCAGGCGCTCTGCTTTATCACTATGGCATTAAAGAACATTCTTTCTACACTGTTTTATTCGGTGTATCAAGAGCATTGGGAGTTCTTTCTTCGCTTATTATTGACAGACTATACGGACTCCCTATCGAAAGACCTTCTTCATTTCCACTGAAATGGTATCTCGATAAAGCTGCTGAAGGTAAAATAATTAATGCTGATGAAGAATAAACATCATTCCTTTTAGGAGGGATTATTCTTTTTAGATTGTATTAAATAAAATTAATTACTACTATTTCCGTTTTATTAGAAATAGCAAATTTTTCTATGTTAACCTTTATTTATTGTATTATGAAAAAGCTAAGTGTCTTAACAGCATTACTAATTTCAATGTTAACTTTTTACTCATGCAAGAAAGATACTATACCTCCTATACCGGTATTACCTCCTGAAAGCTCTTTTTCAATCGACTATTCCGATTACGAGAGTACTGATAAAAGTGCTATGTTGATAGAAAATTGGCTCTACAGCTCAATGAATGTAGGCTTCTTCAGCACTATTTCTTCAGCAACTTTATTTGTACCATCAGTTGCTTTTAATGCATCTTTCAATCAAGAACCAACTTATATAGGAGACCAAACCTGGCAATGGAACTATGAATTTCCCGCAATTGGATCTACTTATTATGCAACTTTAAATGGCATAACTCTTAAAAAACAGAAAGTTAAATGGGAAATGTATATTGATAAAGTCGGCAAAGATGGCTTCTCAGACTTTTTATGGTTTGAAGGAACAGCAACTGATTCAACTAAAGCAGAATGGACAGTTTACGAAAATCATTCAAATCCCACTGTTAATCTTCTACTTGATTGGGAATCTTCTCCGGACCATAAAACTTTTGAATTGAAGCATACAATCGTAACACCTAATGATGACGACTTAAACAGCTATATCATAAGTGGAAAAAATCCGAAACTTGAACTTGACCGTTATTTCAGAATTTACAGAAGTATTGGTGACAAATACATTGACATAGAATGGAATTCTGCAAATAACAACGGAAAGGTTAAGAGTCCTGATTACTATAAAGACGAAAATTGGCATTGCTGGAATGAAAAACTGATAGATGACTGGTGCGATTAGTAAATATTAACTTTTACTTTTTAAATTTCTATCAAACTAGCATTGGATCATAACCAAGTCTCTCATTACGGTCAAGAGAGTCTATCTTTATCATATCCTCATTGCTTAATTCAAAATCAAATATTTCTGAATTTGATTTAATTCTGTCATACTTTACTGACTTAGGAATAGTCAGTACTCCTTTTTGAAGATCCCAGCGAAGAACAACCTGAGCTTCATTCTTGTTGTATTTTTCACCAATTTCCTTTAGTATTGGTTCTTCAAATGCTTTTCCGAAAATTAAAGGTCCCCACGCCTGATAAACAATGCCTTTCTCCCTGCAAAAACTAATAAGGTCTTGCTGAATAATGTACGGATGAAACTCCATTTGATTGACAGCAGGAACAATTTCTGCTACTTCCAATAATTTATCAAGGTGAGGTTTTAAGAAATTGCTAATTCCAATTGCTTTCACCCTACCCTCTTTGTATATTTTCTCTAAAGCCTTCCACGATTCAATATATTTCCCCTTCACCGGCCAGTGAATCAGATATAAATCAAGATAGTCAGTGC
Source organism: uncultured Prolixibacteraceae bacterium (assembly GCA_964393405.1). Taxonomy (GTDB): domain Bacteria; phylum Bacteroidota; class Bacteroidia; order Bacteroidales; family Prolixibacteraceae; genus CAYMTR01. The sequence continues at coordinate 6,949 of CAYMTR010000003.1, read as the reverse complement.
CAAGCAGTTTACAGCTTTTGTCATAAGCCTTTAATGTTGATCCAAATCCAAGGTCGTCGTTCCAGACCTTTGAAGTAATGAAAATATCTTCCCTTTTAATTCCTGACTCTTTTAAAGCTTCTCCAATTCCTTTTTCATTCTGATATAAAGTAGCAGTATCAATCAGCTTATAACCTATTTTAAGTGCACTCTTGACTGATTCTTTAACCTCAGCCCCCTCAGCCGATTTCCATGTTCCAAGACCTAAATAAGGCATTTCCATACCGTTATTCAACGTCAAAGTCCCATTTATATCAGTTATCTTCATTTCGATAAGTTATAGTTCTTAAAACAGGTAAGTAAATTTCCTGGGCATAGGCGTTTCAAACCTCATTACCTTTTTAGATATCGGATGAACAAAGCTTAATATTTTTGAATGAAGCCCTAAGCGATTAATAGGGTTAATTGTTGATCCATATTTTTTATCGTTGACAATCGGGTGGCCTATCTCCTTCATGTGAACCCTGATCTGGTTCTTCCTTCCTGTTTGAAGCCTTGCCTCTACAAGAGTGTAATCTTCTTTGCGCTTAAGAACTTTAAATTTTGTAACTGCTTTCTTCCCTCCTTCAGCGTTTTGATCTGAATACACAATATGCGCACTAGTCTCATGTAAGTATGATGAAATTTCTCCTTCATCATCTTCCATAACTCCCTCAACAATTGCAATATATGCACGCTCAACTAATACATCCCTCCAATTGTCCTGCATAATATGCTGTACTTCCTGACTTTTAGCAAAAACCATTAGTCCTGAAGTTTCCTTGTCAAGTCTGTGAACGATAAATATCTTTTTATCAGGACCTCCCCTTTTTACGTGCTTACTGAGGAAGCTGTATGCAGTATGGTCTCTTTCACTTTCTGATGCTACTGACAGAATTCCTGCATGCTTATCAATTACAATAATATACTCATCTTCAAAAACAATCGAAAATCCTCGGAATGACTTTGTTACAGGCGACCTTTCCCATTTTATTGTAACTTCTGATGAGGGTTTTAACTTATGGTTGTGCTTTGAAATAGGCTTACCATTCACCTCAACCTGATGGTTAACAAGCAAACTTTTTACGTTGTTTTTATTTTTGAAGGATATCTTTTCAAGGAGGAAATCCATCAACTCTATTTCTTCCTTTACCTGAAAGACACTGTCGGGCTTTGGCTTTCTCTTGTTTTTATCTGATTTTTTCATATTTCACTAATGGAATTTCAATACAGTATTTTTCTAAATTGAAAACTGTAAACCAATGCCACAAAGGTAATAAAATGAAGTCAAACTAAAATATCAACTTTTACTCCATACCTTCTGCACCATATTCCATCATTTCGCTGCCTCCGTTTTCAATTCTTTCCCCGTTCTCCCCATTCTTTCTTTGCTGCCTGTAGTTATTTATTTTGTAAGAAAGGGTTAACGAAACAATTGGTGACCTCATATCCATCTTCGATTTAGAATAGAAATTAGGACCTGTCGATTCAAATCCAAACTTTGCAGTATTTAAAACATCCCTCACAGAAAGTGTAATGTTCAGCTTATTTTTAAATAAATCCTGCCTTACCGCTATGTTCGTAAATGCGAAACCATCTCTGTTTCCTTGGGCAGAAGTAGTCGGACTGTTATACATCCCGTCAACCTGAATTTTTGTTGTCTTTGTAATAATAAAAGTATTACTTAGGCGTGCATGCCAGTTGATACTCGACTGGTCAACTTCGTTTCCGTATAACTGACCCTTTATCCGGTAGTTGTACAGATTACCCATAAGATTTGCAACCCACCATTTTGTGATATTGTAATTTCCCATAAATTCTACACCTGTGGAATAGTCAGTACCAATATTTGAGAAAGTTTGCAACATTACATTTTCAGCATATACGCTTCTTACATTCTCAATCTTATTGTTTGTCTGTCTATGATAAATTTCTGCAGAAATAAATCCTTTATTTAATTGAAATTGATATCCCATTTCATAAGAATCGATATATTCAGGTTCGAGAGCCGGATTACCCTGCCTTATATTATAGGCATCGGTATATGTTTTAAAAGGTTCAAGAAACCACCCTCTTGGTCTTTGAATTCTTCTTGTGTAGCTTGTTGTAAGCTGATGTTTATCAGAAATATGAAATGAAAGATGTGCTGTAGGAAAGAAATCCCATCTGTCAATTCCGTATACTTCGTTTGATCCTGAATATGTTATTTGCCTGTCAGTGTACTCAGACCTTAATCCGAGCTGATATCCAAATACTTTACCCCCATTACTGAAGGTTGCATAAATTGAATGAATATTTTCTCTGTGATCAGAATCAGTATAATAAGGTGAACTTGATGAAGGCGTATAATCATCTTTCTCTGAATACCAGTGAACGTCGTTCCATTCAAAACTTTTGCCCAACCTTGACTGAAAACCTGTTTCAAACTTCATTTTGTCAGTTATCGGATGAACATAGTCTAACTTGAATCTGACATCATCGTCAGTACCTATCTCCCAATCTTTTTGTCCTTTATAAAAAATAGTATCATTTATAAACTGGTCATAACTCGAATTATCTTCATTTTGGCCCGACCTATAAAACAAGTAAGCAGTAAATTCCTGTCCCTTTTTCTCAAAAGTCTTTTTGTAATCAAGGCTAAAAGAATAGTTTAGACCATCTCCAAAATCATAACTCTTTGTAAGAGTGTTTAAAAGATATCCGTTGGTGGAACTTTCTTGAAAACTTCTGACTCCTCCACTATTGTTTGATCTCCCATTAATATTACCGCTAAAAGAAATGGTGTTATAATCGTTAATAAAGAAATCAACACCAGCCTTTAAGGACCTCGAAAGACGCGCTCTATCGTTTTCTCCAACTGAAATTGTAGTAAGTGTATCTTCTCCAAAAGTTTTATTAAGCATTTCAAATTCACCTCCATGCCTTCTATCAGCAAGATTTCCTCCAAGGAAGAAATTAAATTTGCCGGTCTTGAGGTTTAACAAAAAATCGCCAGACAATGAGCCGTAAGTATCTCCTGTTGCATTTACTATACCACTAATCCCTGTCATCTTAGTTTTCTTAAGATTAATGTTTATAATTCCTGCATTCCCATCTGGATCAAATTTAGCTGATGGATTGGTAATTATCTCGATTGTACGTATTGTGCTTGCAGGTATTTGCTCAAGAGCATCTGATGCAGAAAAAGGTGTTGGCCTGCCATCAATAAGAACAGTGAAATTTGAACTTCCCCTTAAACTTACATTTCCTTCTATATCAACTGAAACAGAAGGTGTATTTGCCAGCACATCAACAGCTGTTCCATTTGCAGCTGTCGGGAAATGACTCGGGTCAACAATTTTCTTATCTATTTCATATGCTATTGGCTTTTCCTGTGCATAAACACTTACTTCACCAAGGTTTTCCGATGCAGGTATAAGTTCTAATATTCCAAGGTCAACACTTATGCTTTCCCTGCCAATCTTTATATCTGAAATCTTTGTGTGCTCAAACCCAATAAATTTTGCATCAAGATAATACTTACCGGGTGCTAGATTTGTAATGCTAAACAAGCCTTTCGAGTCAGCTATGCCTCCACCTGCCAGAGATGAGTCTTTTGCTGAGTAAATTGCAACGTTTGCATACTCCAGAGGAGTGTTGCTCCCTTTTTCAACTAACTTCCCTGAAATTGTCCCAATACGTGGTGCTGATGAGGGATATCCTGATGGCTGTGAAAAAATTGAACTAGAAAAAAACAATAACAATATTGCTGTAAAAACTAACCTATTCATCTATTTTTAAATTAATTAAATTCCTTCTCTGATTTATAACACTTAAGTAGACACCAAAGAAAGGTTAAAGTTTAATCGTGAAAGTATATTTTTTGATTTATTAACATTTTTATAACACCTCAGATTCAGTATAGACTGAAATGAAGAATAAAATATTAATTCCTAAAAATCGGGTAAGTACTTAAATATTATCGGGCTATCTTTATAATGTAAATCTTTTTGGCCTCTTCAATTATTGCTTCAGTAGCAGTGGCACCTACTCTTGTAACACCCCAACTCCTAACCTTCAATAGCTGATCCAGGTTTCTTATCCCTCCAGCAGCTTTAATTTGAACTGAAGGCTTGCAATATTTCCGCATTAACTTAATATCGTGCTCAGTAGCTCCATTATAGTTGTAATTTCCATCCTTCCCTTTAACAAATCCATATCCGGTTGATGTTTTTACAAATGCAACATCATTAAAATTGCATATCCCACATAATTTTATCTTATCCTCATCACTTGTAAGATAATCATTTTCAAAGATTACCTTAAGTATTGCATTATTGCTGAGGCACTCAATATTCACAATCCTTATTTCCTCACTCAGATAGTCCCAGTCGTGCTGTATTGCCTTACCAATATTTATTACCATATCGACTTCAGTTGCCCCATCACGTATAACCTGTATGGTTTCTTTTTCCTTGATGTCAATTGTACTGTTTCCGTGAGGAAAACCTATTACTGCACACACACCTACATTGCTGCCCTTCAGATAATCAGCAGCCATTTTTACATGATACGGCTTTACACATACTGTAGCAACATCATATTTTAATGCTATATCACAATTATTTATAAGATCAGAATCTGTAAATGTTGGATGAAGAATCGAATGATCGATCATACTTGCAATTTCCTCTATAGTAATCATATAAAATCATTTTATTATATTCTAGTTCAGTTTTAGGTGCCTCCTGTTAAAAATCAACGCCCCAATAAAGAAATATATTATCGTTAAAGTGAGTATTGCGATTATTTCAGGGAGGATACTCACAATGTCCATATTCATTGTCAAAGTCTTGTTCAATGCGGAAATCGCATGTGTAGGTGTCATAAGCCCCTGAAAATTGATAGGGTAACCAAACACCGAAAACAAAGGATCGCTTTTAAGCGGAAAGGCTGCTCCAGTAAAAAACATAAACAGAAACATCGGGAAGTTGCCTACTACTAAAACTTCACCTGCGGTTTTTGTGACTGCCGCAATTATCAAACTGAAAGCGATTAACGAAAGACTCGTCAATCCCGCAATAAGAACCATTATCAACAATGAGCCCGAATATTCGTAACCCAGCAAAACCGCTATTATCAATGTCAATACCACTGAAAATATTCCAACCAAAAGCTGAACAATTGTATTCCCTGCCAGAAATTCCATTGTCCTCAATTTTGATAGCTTCAACCGCATTATTGTTTTATTTTCGACTTCCGACACAAAAGCAATACTTGCTGTAAACATCAACATTATGAGAGAAACAATCAGCAAGCCGGGTACCATCATCTGAAAATCAGACATATATCCCGATGAACCAAGTGCTGTCTCTTGTACTTGAACCAAACGTCGAGTGTCAGTCGACCGATTAATAAATTCATTTAAAGCCTCGTTTGCCCATACAGCCCCAATCAGATACGGCGTCTTTGTCAGGTCTCCTATGAATTCAACCTTTGCTACAAATGAAGTATCTTTTAATTGTTGTTTTTCAATTGATTGCGAAAAATCTGGATCAACAACAATAATAACATCAATATCCCCTTTTTTCACTTCCTCAATTGCCGTTTCTCTATTTTCAGCCTCTGTTACTTTAAACGGCATCGAATTTATGTCGAACTCAAAATCTTTGAAGAAACCAATCATATGGTCTCCATAATTAAAAGACTGATCATCAAGCACGATACCTTTATCCTGATTAACAATCTTAATATCATACTGAACTTTAGTAGTTTCCGTTATCAGGTAATACACAAAGATGAAGAATGGCCCCATTGATAAAGTCAACAACAAAACCCAAAAGTTCCTTATCTGCTCTTTTATACTTTTCAGAATTATGCTCAGTGTTTTCATTGGCGTAAGTTTCTTCCGGTTAAATGAATAAACACATCTTCAAGGGTATTCTCGCGAAGCCTTATTTCCGAAATCTTCATTCCGTTTTCGTCAGCAATCTTTTTTACTTCACCCAAACACTCAATCACATTATTCTTTTTGATGAACAGGGAGTTATCACTGATTTTTACATCAGGCGAAATATGCCTTATTTGTTTGGCCAATAAGTCCGCATTTCCGTTTTCAAGACAAATCTCAAGTATGTCCCCCTCCCCTATGCTCTTCTTTATATTTCGTGGAGTATCAAGAAGCAGAAGTTTTCCATGATCGATTATAGCGAGTCGGTCTGCAAGACGGTCTGCCTCATCCATATTATGAGTCGTAAGAACAACAGTTTTTTCTTTTCCGAACTTCTTAATAAAATCTCTGACCAGCAACCGGCTTTGAGGATCAAGCCCAGCTTCAGGCTCATCAAGTATAAGTACTTCAGGATCATGAATAATTGCCAGACATATATTGAGCCTTCTCTTCATTCCTCCTGATAACTTTAAAGCCATGACATTCATTTTATCCTCTAAACCAAGCAACTCAAGATGTTGTTTAGCCCTTTCCTTCAAGACGGATGTTGAAACACCATACATTAGTCCGGCAAAGACTACCTGTTCAAAACATGTAAGTTTAGGATAGAAAATATTTTCCTGTGGACAATAACCGATCATCGACTTTCGGTCTTTACCACCTCCAAAAACAATCGAACCAGAGGTTTGAGGTAACAGACCACAAATCATATTTATAGTAGTTGTTTTTCCTGCACCATTAGGACCAAGCAGACCGAATATCTCGTTTTCGAAAATCGAGAAATTTAAATCATCTACTGCAGTAAATTCCCCAAACTTTTTCTGAAGGTTTTCTACTTTGATAATTGAATTCATTTCAGCACTTTTCATTAAAATTGAAGGATAAACAAATCTCTTATAAATATCGGAAGATTAAGTAAAATAATGCTACATATGGAATTTTATCCGTTCAATACTTAACCATTTTATAAGAATGCATTGAAGTAGAACTAACTATTCTAAG
>CAYMTR010000002.1:0-139852 GCA_964393405.1 uncultured Prolixibacteraceae bacterium | reverse complement strand
GCATGGGACAGGGCGAAAAGCTTTACATCCGGTAGAGGTGTTGTATGAGGCGATTTGGTAGTTTTCTTAGTCAAAGGAAAGAAAGTAATCGAACTCCTACCTTTACGTTTGGGTTGAAAAAATTATAACAAAATCTCCGTAATTTATTTTTTTTAAAAGGGTATTTGCTTTAAGTTAGCGGTTTTTTTAAAAATTGCAGCATACTACAATGAATATTTTAGGTATGAATTTTAGCAATTCTTAATGGAAGATAGAACTAACAAAACCCAAAACTTTTATAGTGTTTTTTTCAAGAAATAATAGAATAATATGAAGGAAAAATTACTTAACCGTATTTTAAGGATACTTTCATTGAATATAGTCATCCTTTTGCTGGTGCTTGTTTCAGGCATTGACAGTAAGATTTTGTTACTAAATGGTAACAAGGAAATAATATTCATTAGTTCCACGGTGGTAAGGACAGAAGAGTTTGAGAAGTCGTTGCCCGGGAATGCTGAGATAGTATATCTGTCAGGTCAAAAGAACGGTATTGTTCAAATAACTGAGTATCTATCAGAGAGAAAGGATATAGATGCCATGCGTATAATCTCGCATGGGAATGCTGGATATTTTGATCTAGATGGTGAGATGATTGACAGCAAGTATATAGCAGAAAATGGCGATACATTCAGGGAATGGGGTAAAGCCTTGTCGGAAGATGCCGACATAATGCTATATGGTTGTAAGGTAGCAGCAGCGGAAGAAGGTAAGGCACTGGTGAGGAAGCTTGCTGAGCTAACCGGAGCAGATGTAGCAGCAGCCACAGAAGTGGTTGGAGGATTGCTTGCCAACTGGACCCTTGATTACAAGTCAGGCAATATTGAAACTACTGGTTTAAAGATTGAGGATTATGAGTTTCATCTGCAAACAACCCGGACTGTAAACAGTAATATTGATGATGATGATGATGGAAGTAGTGAAACCACAACATTAAGAGAAGCAATTGCTGCTGCTTCTTCAGGCGATAATATAGTTTTCCAACTTGGCACCGGAAATGAGACAATAAAAATAGAATATGAATTGTGGTCTTTGCCAATTTTATATAAATCTTTAACAATTGATGGAGATAATGCTGCAGGGAGCGGAACAAATATTACTATTAGTGGGGATAATAAGTCAGCTATTTTGTCTATAGTATCTTCTGCAAGTACTGTTACCCTTAGTAATCTGAAAATGATAAATGGAAACAGTTTAGGTAAAGCAGTGCATTGTACAAATACTAATTTGACTATAAATAATTGCACTATTTCCAATAATTATTCAGTTTATGGTGGTGCCATTTTTGTTGAAAGTGATAATGGTTTGAGTTTCCAGTTAAACAATTCTACAATTTCAAATAATTCAGCAGCTGATGGAAACTCAATAGGTGGGGGACTAAATATTACACATATGAATTGTGTAATAAATAACTCTACTATTAGTGGAAACACAAGCAATTTTGGAGGAGGAATTTCAATAAATCAAGAATTATCTCATACTACGACATTTTCGATAAATAACAGCACAATTAATGGCAATACTGCAACTACTCAAGGGGGAGGTATTAACCTTCAAAATGCAATTGGTGAAATAAATAATTGTACAATAACAGGTAATATAGTTACAGGGGCAGAAGGAAAAGGAGGGGGCATATATAGATATGATGGAGCAAGTTGCAAAATATTCAATTCCACTATTTTAGGAAATAGTGCCAACCAGGCAGGAGGAATCTATACTCAATATGAAGATTTGTATTTGAAAAATAGTATTATAGCAAACAATACTAACTATGATATATATAAATTTGTTAATGAATGGCCTGTAAGAGTAATTGATAATGGGTATAATATTATAAAAAATTCAAGTCATGCTGATTTTTCAGCAAGCAGTATTTTGTACAATACCCGTTATGGCTCATCATCAACAGATTTTACTGCATGGAGTCAAGGAGGAACAGTGCTATCAAATCAGAACCTGAATATTGGTTCATCATTAGCCGATAATGGCGGCCCTACCCAGACACTTGCAATCAATAAAGGGAGCTTTGCCATTGGAGCCGGAGTTTATGATGCTACTCTCATAACTGATCAGCGGGGAGAGGACAGGCACTCTCTTCCGACAATCGGAGCTTATGAGCCGGATTATTCAGTTTGGGAAGGAGATATTTCAACAGATTGGAGTGAAACGGCTAACTGGGAATTTAATTGGATTCCAGATCCTGGTTATGATGTTTTTATTCCAAATGTTTCAAATAATCCGGTAGTAAGCAGCAGTGTAATGTCTTGCAATGATTTAAATATTTTACCGGGGGGTAAGCTTTCATTGAATGAATCGTCTAGTTTATCAGTTGCAGGTGATTTGAACATTGAAAGTGATGCTACTGCAACAGGATCACTAATTAATAACGGAACATTAACAGTTTCCGGAACCGCCTCATCAGAAAGATATATGACTGGAAATGCCTGGCATGTAATTTCACCAACATTTACAGGAGGATCTATCAGCGACTTTATTCAGAATGCAGGAAATGCTATTCCCGGCAAACTTGTTGGTGAGACTACTTCTTATGGTATGATGGATTATGTTGAAAGCACAAATGTCTGGGATAGCTATTATCAAGAATCTACACTAGAAACTTTGGAAAAGGGCAAAGGCTACAGCGTAAGAAGAACAAGCGATGGAGTAGTAACATTTACAGGGACAATAAACAGCGGCAACCAGAGTGTAGCAATTACAGCAAGCGGAGAGGGCTGGAATTGTATCGGCAACCCGTATCCTTCAGCTATTATGATGAACGATGCAGCTGATGCAGCGAATAATTTTTTAAGGGTTAATGCGATTACTAATCTAAATCTTGATGGCAGTTATGCCTGCGTATATGTTTGGGATCAGGCATCATCAACTTACAAGATATTGGGCAATACTGATTATGGAGGCAGGAACCTTGGACAGAATTATCTTCAGTCAGGTCAGGGCTTCTTTGTTAAATCAAAAACAGGGGGAGCAACGATAAGCTTTACACCTGCAATGCAAACGCATCAGCCGGCTACTACTTTTAAATCGGCCGAGGTTCAATGGCCGGGCTTTGAGCTTATGGCAACAATAAATGGCAATACATCATCAGCAAGCATTACCTTCAATGAAAATATGACAACAGGATTGGATGTTACCTACGATGCGGGACTATTAAGAGGATCAAACGGAGTAAACATCTACACACGTCTTGTAGAAGACAATGGCGTTGATTTTGCCATTCAGTGCCTTCCCGATGAATTTGAAAGTCTGGTAATACCACTTGGCATAGAAAGCAGCAAGAGCGGTGATTTGGTTCTAAGCTCAGCCTTGAAAGACATACCTGAAGGCTGGATTATCATGCTTGAGGATAGGCAGGAAGAGACAATGACAAAGATAGACGAAAGCTTGTCATTGGAGATACAAGTTGAAGAGGGCATGAAAAGCAACGGAAGGTTTTATATCCATATTAACAACGAAGAAGAGGAAGAAGAAGTAGTAGAAGAGGAAGAGGAAGAAGAAAGTGGAGAAACAACATCTTCGAAAGAAAAAAGCATATCTGATATCAAAGCATATTTCTTTGATGGGTTTATCTATCTGAGTGGAGAAGTAAGGTCAGGATCAACACTCGGGATATATGATATTGGTGGCCGAAATCTTGGCGAGCATAAGCTAAGCGAAGGTAGATTGAATAGTATTCCGGCATCGGATTTAAGATCGGGTATTTATCTGTTAAGGGTAAATGACGGAGATAATCTTATTATGAAAAAAGTAGTTGTCAAACAATAAAACCAAAGAGCGATGAATAAGGATATAAATAATCAAATAAGTAAGGATATAAGTAACGATTTATCTGAAGCTATTTCAACTGAAGAGCAGCAGAAAGAAGAAAAGTTAATAAGTCGCAAGGAGGCAATAAAAAAGGCAGGATTAGTGGCATTATCGGCAGCAACGATGATGATATTGGTAGGCAAGCCGGATAAGGCGGTGGCACAATCGTCATCACCGCAAGATATGCCGGTTTGGTAATAACGTATGATTATAAAAGAGATAAACGACTTTTTTATTTTATGGCTTGAAAATGGTAATCAGTATTTAAAACTCGAGGAACCGGCACATTTTGTTCTGGTAAGTTATTTTTCAGGGAAAGATAAAAAACAAATTGCAAGAGAGAGTGCAATAAGATATAATAATGCCTTACAGGATTGTGAGAAGTTTGTTGATGAGATAATTGCAAGCTTTGAATCATACAAGCAGCATCCATTAAAAGAGGAAATTATTGATTCTCCTGAAATAAAGGACTATAACTTTGAATCATTTTCACGAAGATACTATAACATAAATGGTAAAGGTCTGTGTTTTGAATTTGGAAACGCAGAATATGAGTATTATACACATCCGTTTATAAAGCATTTGGAGGCAGTAGCATCTCCTGCAGATTCGGTAGTATTTGAAATGTTTACTTATGGAGGGAAGGTTGTTCTAAGAGTTGATAAAAAAGTTAAAGGACTTTGGGAATTTGATGAGTCTCATCTGATTAAAGGGATGACCAGCATGCAGATACTCAACGTTGCTTATGATAAAACCGACTCTGACTGGATGGCAGTTATTCATGCTTCAGCTGTAAGTGATGGTAAGAAAGCCATTGTTTTTACTGCGGCACCGGGAAGTGGAAAGAGCACTATAGCTGCTTTATTGAACAAGAGGGGCTATGAGATATTATCGGATGACTTTGTTCCGGTTGACAGGAAAACTCAGGCAGTATTTCAGTATCCTGCTGCCTTATCTGTTAAAGAAGGTTCATCTGAAATGCTTTCAGAATATTACCCTGAATTATTGAATGACAAGGTACAATTCAAAACTATCACAAATAAAAAAGTAAAGTTTATTCCTATAGAATATTCAGTTAATTCAGTAAAAGTTACAGATATAGTATTAATAAAATACGATCCTGATATTGATTTCATTATTGAAAAGATATCAAATAAAGATGCCCTTCCGCAATTTATGGAAGAAACATGGACATATCCTTCAGATGAAAATACTGAAAGTTTTATCAATTGGTATCAACAATTAAACTTCTTCGTTTTAAAATATTCGGATAACGAAAAAGCACTTAATGCCATTAAAAACCTTTTTGAGCGATGAACTACAGGGAGTGTTATTATTTGGTTGGGAAGTGTCTTTTGTTGGGAAATAATAGTCAGAAAGACAATGAGTTGATTTCAACGATTGTAGATAGCAATTTTGAATGGGATAAGTTTATTTTAACCGCCGCCAATCACTTGGTCTTGCCCTCTGTTTATTTGAAATTCAAAGAGTTTGGGATATTAGAGCAAATACCGGAAGAAGTTTCTGAACATCTGGAGATGATATATGAAATCAATCTGAAGAGGAATAAAGAAATTTTGAATCAGATTAAGAGTATCCATTCTTTGCTTATTGAAAAAGTGGTGGTACCAATTTACATAAAAGGGAGTGCCTACCTTCTTGAAAATCTGTATGATGATATTAGTGAAAGGATAAGTGCTGATATCGACTTTCTTGTTTCGGATGATGACTTTTTAAAGGCAGTAGATCTTTTAAAAGCAGATGGATATGAAAGCGGAAAGCCATTTTATGAAGATGAGATGATTATCTGCAAACATTATCCTCCACTTGTAAAGGAAGGATTGCCGGTTGAAGTAGAAATACATAGGGTACCTGTAGATATTGAGTTTTCCGGAAGATTAAATTATTCAGTTATTGATAAAGAAAAGAAAAGTATAGTAAAGGAATCTATATATTTTGTGCCTTCTGAAAAACATGCTGTCATTTTGAATTTCTTTCATGCTTTTATGGCAAGGGATGTAAGCATAACAAGCAATGTATTGCTCAGGAATTTTAATGATTTGTATAAGATGTCGGAGAAATCGGACATTAAAGAAATATATTCAGGGTTAAAGGGATATTCAAAAAAGGCGATGCTTTATGCTGAATATATGGAACATACTCTTGGACTTGAACCCGATAAGGAAAGGAAGGCATCTGTTCGTCGTTTTATTAAAAGGGCAGATAATCCTTTAGTATCAAACAAGTTTTTCAGATATATGAGAATTGCAAGAAGTTCCATTGCACGAGCAGCGGCTATTTATATTTATTATTTTTTAAATTTCTTTAAAAATAAAGTAGTACGGATATATATATTGAGAAGGGTGATTGATCCTCAATGGTATAAAAGGCGAATAAATGTATTTTTAAGAGGGTTTAAGATAAATGGGCTCTTGTCCTCTAAAGGATAAATTCATCGAAATTATTCCTGTTTATAAGCTTAAAATCAGCGTTTAGGTAATTGTCAGAAAAAGCTTTTGGGATATTAAACTTTTGTTTATCGTTCCATTTGAATTCATAAGCATAAATGCTCCCGTCATATTCTTCGATGTAATCAATTTCCTTTTGTTCTTTTGTTCTCCAGAACAATTTATTAGCCCAGCGGCCGGAATAATTAAGAAATTTTAGTCTTTCAGAAATAATAAAGTTCTCCCATAAAGCACCTGTGTCATTGCGTAATTCAATTTGGTTAAAATTGGCAATAACGGAATTTCTTATACCATTATCCCAGAAATAAATCTTTTTACTGTTCTTGAGTTCATTTCTGAGGTTTCTGCTAAAAGAGCCAAGTCTGAAAATGACATAAGTTTTTTCAAGTAATAAAATATACTTTTCTACTGTTTTTGAGTCAATTCCACATAACTGTCCAAGTTCGTTATACGAAACCTGAGAACCAACCTGAAAGGAAATAGCCTGAAGAAGCTTAACCAGATTGTCAGGTTTCTTTATTTGTTCCCAGCTTAAAATATCCTTATATAAAAAGCTGTCAGACAAAAGCTTTAAAATTTCTTTCTCTTCACCCGGGTGATTAATAACATCGGGGTAATAGCCATATAGCAACCTTTGCGGAAGGAGCCTTTTTTCTTCTAATAGTCCATGATGTGCAACCATCTCAGCAAAAGAAAGAGGGAACATGTTATATTCCCATTTTCTTCCGGTCAAAGGTTCACTAACATTATTAGCAAGTTCAAAAGATGAACTTCCGGATGCAATAAGCTGGACATCTTTTATAGTGTCAGTGATTAATTTCAACCTTATGCCAATGTCTTCAATACGTTGGGCTTCATCTATTACCAGAATGTTTTTTTTACCAAGTAAAGCTTTTAACCTTGTAGCAGAAATGTTCTCAAATAATGCTTGCACATCTGGTTCATCACCATTGAACCACAATACATTATCATTATTGTCAGTTAATTCGTGGATAAGGGTAGTTTTTCCAACCTGGCGGGGACCAAGTATTATTATGGCTTTTCCTTTAAAAAACTTTTCCTTTATCGTATTTGTCAGAAATCTTTCTATCATTTGGATTGGAATTATACACTAAAGGTAAAGGCATTTATTCTGAAATCCAAGAAAGTTGATGTATTTTCGGAATGAAATCCAAAAAAGTTGATACTTTTTCGGAATGAAATCCAAAAAAGTTGAGATTTACATATCCAAAGGACCTATGAGACCTTTTAAATCTTCTTCTGTTCTGACTTTAAGACCTTTCTTAACTTCAATTATTTCAAGAAAGGAGGCCTTACTTCTGATTCCGTTGCTGCTTCCTACGTAAACAACTCTATCATCTTCCTTAATAAAACCTTCTTTTAAAAGTGATTTTAGTGCTGTTCTTATAGTTTTGTCGCGATTTTTACTTGGGTCAATCAAGGATGGGAAAACGCCGTAAGAAAGAGCGAGTTCTCTCATCACTCTTGGTCGGTAGCACTTAGCAAAAACAGGCATTTCGCCTCTAAAAGCTGAGATGTGACGAGGATTATGACCAGAAAGTGTGTCAGTTATAATGCAGGTTGCTTTCATCTCATCCATAGCTTTTATAGCAGTAGCAGCGAGGAAATTTGAAGTATCCATATTAATTGGTGGAACTATATCATTCCTTCTATCCTTGTTTTTTTCAACTTCGACAGCAACTTTTGACATAACTTTCACTGCTTCAACGCCGTATTTTCCATAAGCAGTTTCACCGCTGAGCATCACAGCATCGCAACGGTTATAAACAGCGTTAGCAATATCGCTTACCTCTGCTCTGGTAGGTCGTGGGTGATCTATCATAGTGTGAAGCATTTGAGTAGCCATAATGACGGGGCGCTTTCTTTCTATACACTTCTTAATCAGCATCCTTGATACAGGAGGAATCTTTTCAGCAGGAATTTCGATTCCAAGATCGCCTCTGGCTATCATTACTCCGTAAGCATTATCAAGAATTTCGTCAATATTGTCAACACCTTGTTGGTTTTCAATCTTTGCGATTATCCTAACCGGACTTTTATATTCGTCAAGAATCTTTTGAATGTCAAGAATGTCTTGTTTGTTTCTTACAAAAGAGTGAGCGATGAACTCGATTTTGTTTTCAATAGCAAAAAGGATAAAATCTTTATCTTTTTCAGTAAGAGAGGGGAGGTTAATACTTACACCCGGAATATTGACACTTTTCTTGTTTTTGATTATCCCACTGTTAGTAGCTTCAGTGAATAAGAAGTTGCTATCCTTTGATGTTACTTCAAGTTCAATTTCGCCATCATCGATCATAAGTCTTGATCCAACAGGAATTTCTTTAACAAAATGGGGATAATTGACATATAAGCAATTCTTTTGAGAAAGGTCTCCGGTCACTTTTATCTTATCTCCAAAAGAAACAGTGAAGTCTGCTTCAAGGTTAGTAGTTCTTACTTCCGGCCCCTTAGTGTCAATAAGTAAAGCAATCTTATCAGAGATTGACCTGACATTATCCATTATTTTTTTTGCGCCATCACGATTTATGTGTGCAGTATTCATCCTGACAACGTTCATGCCGTTATCGTACAGCGCTTTTATATATTCAGGTTCACTTTTCCAATCAGATATGGTAGCGACAATTTTTGTTTTTTTCATGTACTTTATATTTATAGAGTGGCCGCAAAAATAGCCGATTAGTAATATGTTGATAACATTTTAAGACTAAATAAAGTTATTAAATAACACTATATTTAAACTCTTAAGGACAATAATTGTTAAACATACAAACAAAAATAAAATATGGAAGAGTTAACATTGACGACACCAGCACTTCTGTTCTCGGCAGTTTCATTAATTTTATTAGCGTACACAAACAGATTTTTGACCTATACTCAGGTTATACGCAACTTGTATGATAAATTTAAACAAAATCCTGATAATGTACTCTTTGATCAGATAGCAAACCTTAGAAAGAGATTATATCTTATCCGCTCAATGCAGATACTGGGGGTTTTAAGCCTTTTCTTTTCAGTTATTTCTATGTTTTTGCTATATGTGAATTATGAAATATCCGGAGCATGGGTTTTTGGTATTAGTATATTGCTGATGATTGCTTCTTTGGCAGTTTCAGCATGGGAAATACAGATTTCTGTACATGCGCTTGATTTACATCTAAAAAACATGGAGCAGTACGAAAGGAAGTGAGAATTTTAAATAACTTGTAACTTAGCTGCAAGTTCTTCAGAAAAAGACTTTCCCTTGAACAGGGCAACAATTTCAAGTGCAAAATTAAGAGCGACTCCTGCACCTTTGCCGGTTATTATTTTGCCATCTATTTCGACACTATTGCCTGTTACAATTGCTTCAGTGAGTTCTTTTTCATATCCGGGGAAGCAGGTAGCTTTCTTACCTTTTAGAAGATTATTATGGCCTAAAACTATTGGTGCAGCGCAAATGGCAGACAGATATTTACCCTGAGAATAAGAATCTCTTATTACTTTTCTGACTCCCGGATGTTTATCGAGATTTGATGAACCGGGCATACCTCCTGGAAGGAAAATAAGTTTGGCATCCGAACAAAGAGATTCATCGAATAAAGAATCAGCAAAAACAGGTATATTGTGAGATCCGGTTACAACTTTATCATTTGATATTGAGATTGTAATGACATTAAATCCGGCTCTTCTCCATACGTCAATTGGTACTATAGCTTCCATTTCTTCAAATCCGTCAGCTAAAAAGACAATAATTTTTTCCATATTAATTGTTTGAATCTAAAAACGTTAAACATACAGGTTGAGAAACAGTAATTTTATTTCCGATTGAAATAAGATTACCAGTCAGGGACTCAATTTTAAATACAACAATTGAATTGCCGTCTTGGTTTGCGACCAAAAGATATTTCCCTGATGGGTCAATAGCAAAATTGCGGGGAGTTTTAATTTCTTCGCTTTGCCATCCGATAATTACAGGGATTAAGTTTATATCATCAAATTTATAAATAGCAATATTATCAGGTCCTCTGTTTGAAGCGTAAAGGAATTTTCCGTCGGGAGAGAAGTGAATATCGGCACTCTTATTGTCACCGTTATAATTCTCGGGAAGAGTAGAAACTCGATGATGGTATATAGAAAAGCACCCTTCGCTGTCAGGGAGAAAGGTGACAATTGAACCGTTCAGCTCATTAATAACCTCCATAGTTTTCATTTTTGGATGAAAGGCAATATGTCGGGGACCAGCTCCGGCATCTGATTTGATTGTTTTATGGAATATAAGGGAGTCATTTTGAATGGTGTAGACATAAATCTCGTCTGTTCCAAGGTCGCATGAGTAAATAAATTTCTCTTGAGGATCAGCAATAGCACAGTGAGCGTGAGGTTTATCCTGTCTGGAAATATTGGGGCCCCTTCCATGATGTTTAGCTATGTGAGATTTGCCTTCGGGAGTGCCATTAATATTGGTATGAACAGTAATAATATCTCCACTGTTGTAATTGGCAACAAGAATATTTCTGTTTTTTTCGTGGAAGTCGATATAACAAGGAGCATCGCCTAATGAACTAAAACTTGAGAGAGGAGAAAGGTCTCCGGTCTCGTAATCTATTGAGTAACTTGATATTTTACCTGTACCATTCCATAATTCGCTTACCGACCAAAGGATTGAGTTATTGTTTGAAATACATTGGAATGAAGGATTTTCAATAGTTGCTGCAAGTTCAGGATCAGTAAATTTGCCTGTATTAAGATCTAAGGTTGACTTATATATTCCTTTACTTTCTTCATTAGTATAAGTTCCGATATAAAATAAGGCCATATTGGAGTTGGAGTTTTCATTTGAAATGAAATTGCTTGATGTGCCACTATGATTTCTGCAAGAGAAAATAATCAATAAGAAAGCTATTGCGATGAATTTGTACATATTTCAGTATTAATAAAATTAAACAGAAGTTCAGAATGTCAGATATAATCGACGTTAACCTTTTTGAAGAACTTCATTTCCAGAAGTTTAATAATTCTTTTAACAACAGTTTTTCTGATTTCAATTTCCACTGGCTGGTCGGGATCCTGATGTGCCCAGTTAATTCTGGTTCCGACAATTAAGTTAATAATATCATGTTGTAAAAGTCGTTTGACAATTTCTTCAGCGGGAGAGCCATAAAGGCGAGTTTCACTATTGTAGTTTTCCAGAATCTCTTCAACTTTTCCGATAGTAATAATTCCTTCAGTAACAAGATCGAATCCGTCGAGTATGGAAATAGGAGGCAAAGTTGGGTCTGAGTGGTGCTGAACCATTTCAAGCTTAAGGTTAAGTTCTCTGGATATAATTTCAGCAGTAGTACCGCCGCAAATAATTTTCATTCCTGTAAATTCTTTAATCTTTTCGATAAATCCGATATCCTTGATTTTATAAAAAGGAGGGCCAGTAATAAGCATTATTTCGCGGGGTTCACGAAAGTAAACAACTCCACAGCTTGTATCGTCCTTAAGATCATATTTGTCGTTCATCAAAGCTTTGTTGACAATTTTCTTTGCGAGCTGAGTAGCAGAAATATGGGGTTGATTTTCGATTTGTTTCAGAGCAAAATCAAGAACGTTTTCAGTTCCCCATCCCATATTAAATTTGAAATCGTCAATTCCTGACTGAGTTATTCCATCAGTAAAGAAGATCATTCTATCTTCTTTCATAGAATAAAACTCCTGGCATCTGAGTATTTTGCCTTTGTTTTCAATACCTCCGACATTCAGTTCATAAACGTTTGAAGGTCTGAAGCGTTGATTTCCGCGAATAATTAAAATAGGAGGGTTATCGTAGTTGATAGTTTTAATTAATCCGTTGCTTAAAATTTCAATGACAGTAAAAGTTGCATAGTTAGGTTTTTCTCCGGAAGAAGGGAGGACGTCCATGATTATTCTGGCAGCGATTTCAGGGTTAGTATGAAAACTGGTATAATTTAGAGCCATTGTAGCAGTCAAAGTTGCCAATACGCTAGCTTTGATTCCATGGCCAACACCATCGGAAAGAACAAGCACAGTACGACCGTCCTCTTTCATCAGTCTGGAGATGAAAATGTCGCCGCTAACTTCTTGCCCTTTGGGTTTAAGTTGTTGAACATCAATTTCTGTGTGGTATGTTGATGTCATATTTATCATTCATTTTCTTCATGGCTATATTTCTGTGATTCGATTATAGAATTCAATAATTCTTCGGTTTGAGCTGCGTTTTCTCCCAGGAGGTAAGCGATTTGTTGAACTGTTTTCATGTTTTTTCGATTAACCTGCTTTGCTCTTTCAATTATTTCGGCACGTTCGAGCATAGGAGCTGATAAGTCTCTAATTAATGCGCCGGCGATTTTATGTTTTTGGATAGTAGCAATTTCGATAGCCAGCAATTTATTTTGATATTTGATATCTCTGTCCAATCGGCTTTCTCCAGATTCAAATATTGATCTGAACATATCTGTTATTACTCCGGGGACTAACATTTCAAGTTCGGCACCCCTTAATCCGGGAATTGTTTCATAAAGTTCTTCATTTTCACCGCCAATCATTTTAGCAAATCCCAGGTTGCTATCAATAATCTTCATATCATCGCTAACAATAACAATTCCGGCTCTGATTTTCTGGAGCATAGTAGAAGAAATCAACATTCCTGACTCTGATCTTTTGAGTTTATCTTCCAGTTTTTTCCTTTTAGTAATGTCAATGATAGAAATAATATTACCGATTATTTCACTTTTTTTATTACGAAGAACTGATTTATTGACAGTAATAAAGCCTTTATAGTTTTCAGAATATTTAAAATCAGTCTCATAAAACTGGTCAATACAAGTTTCGAGTAATTCTTTGTCTTTAAAAGATAAAACATCGGGTTGGTTGAAAGGGGTAATATCAGAAGTCAATTTGCCTTTAATGTCATCAGAAGCAAGACCTATAATACGTTCGAAAGCAGTATTACAAATGATAATTCTTCCTTCAGTATTGCGGCAAAAGACCGGGATAGGGAGGGAGTTAACCAATTGGGTATACATCTCTTCAATGTCTGATTTTTCCTTTTTATCTTCAGGTACTTTCATGTTTAATAAAGTTCTTATAAAACTATCTGAAAAATAGTCATTCAGGAAATGAATATCAATAACCTTTTAAATTAAATTTAAAAATCATATTTTGAGGGGCACATGTCTGAAACTAATTTTTGATTTTGCATATTTGTATTTAGTTAGTATTCTGAAAATTATTATGAATTTAAAAGAATTGATAAGCCTGTTAAACGGGAAGCTTGTAGCCGGCAAGACAGAAAATCAAGAAATTGAGACTGGTTTTTGTTCTGATCTGATGAGCGATGTATTGACACTAGATCCTGATAAAATGTTAATGATAACAGGAACGGCAAACCTGCAAACCATCAGGACAGCAGAAATGGCAGATATACATTCTATTTTGCTTGTCAGGAACAAGAAGGCCACAGAAGAAATGATAAGACTTGCTGAAGAAGCAGGAATAAACATAGTTGAAACACCGTTTTCCTCATTCAAGTGTTGTGGATTACTATATGTAGCAGGGTTAAGGCCTGTATATTAATATGATAAAGCTGAAGTATGAAATAGAAGGCGGGAATTTTAACAGGGCAGGGCATGCATCTAGCCAGGTAAAGAAAGTACTCAAGCAATTGAATACGGATCAAAGATTGATAAAAAGAATTGTTGTTGCATTGTATGAAGCTGAAGTTAATATTGTTGCTCACGCATATAGTGGAGAAATTGAAGTATACATTTTGCCTGAAAAGATAGAAATGATACTAACAGATAAAGGTCCGGGAATTCCTGATATTGAAAAAGCTATGCAGGAAGGTTTTTCAACTGCATCTCAACTTGTAAGAGATATGGGTTTTGGTGCAGGAATGGGATTATCAAATATTAAAAGGAATGTTGATAATTTTGAAATAGAGACAGTTGTAGGGCAAGGAACAACTTTAAGACTGACAAAATATTTTAATGATGTTGAATAATAACAAATTTTATCATTCTCTGGTGATTGATGAAGAAAAATGCATCATTTGCACTCACTGTGTTAAGGAATGTCCAACTGAAGCTATCAGGATTGTAGAAGGTAAAGTTGTGATTAGAGAAGAGAGATGTGTTGATTGTGGTGAATGCATGAGAGTTTGCCCACAGAAGGCAATTCACATAGAACATGATGACCTTGAGATGATTCAAAGCTATAAATACCGGGTTGTTCTTTTCCCGGCAGTGTTTATAGGTCAATTTCCTGACAGGATTTCAGAGAATAAAATTTACGCATCACTATTGGAAATAGGTTTTACCCATGCCTACGAAGTTGAGCAACCAATTGAAGTATTGAAAAACCAGATAAGAAAGGAGATAAAAGCAAACCAGACAGGAATGCCACTTATTTCATCATTCTGTCCTGCTATTGTGAGGCTTATCAGAACAAGGTATCCATCATTGGTTTCAAACATTATGAAGGTAAAGACCCCTCATGATATGGTTGCCAATTATGTGTTGAACATGTTTGAAAATAAAGGTATTGATAGGTCAGAAGTTGGTATTTTTTATGTGACACCTTGTGCTGCAAAAATTACGGCTGTAAAAAGTCCTCTGGGTGAAAAACAGTCGATAATAACAGGAGTTGTAAATTCAAGAGTTATTTACAACAAAGTTATGGGAATTGCAGACAGGATTGTACCTGTTGATAGTACAGATTTGAGGAAAGAGCTTACAAAAGAAGGAATACAATGGAGCCTTACACATGGAGAAACATGGTGGCAGACAGCACGGACAATTGCAGTAGATGGGATACACAACACAATCAGATTTCTTGAAAGGCTTGAAAATGATGATGTGCCTGAATATGATTACCTTGAGCTAAGGGCATGTGACAGAAGTTGTGCAGGAGGTGTACTTTTATCCCAAAACCGTTTTTTGACAGTTGAACGACTAAAAAGAAGGGCAAAAAAATACCCTTCATCAGATAAAAAGACTCAGATTGATGGAGAAAATGATTATTCATGGCTTGAGACTAAAATGAAGATTGAAGAAATACAACCTCGTCCTATGCTTAGATATGGAGAGGACAGGGTGCGAGCTATTGAAAAAATGCAAAAGGCCAGAAGTATTATGTGTCATTTGCCGGGGATCGACTGCAGTGCATGTGGGGCACCAACATGTATGGCATTAGCAGAAGATATGGCAAATAACCATGCAAAAATGTCGGATTGCATTTTTATACAACAGCTTTGGCAAAAAAATAGTAAGGTTGATCCTGCCAAAGCGTTTGAAAGAATGGAAAAGAAATGGGGTATTGGAAGGTTTGACCCTGACTGTACAAAAAAAGGAGCTAAAAATGAAGGTTTCTGAACTTATTGAAAAACTTGGATTAACAGTATTTGCCGGAAAAGATAATCTTGATAAAGAAATTTCAGGCGGATATGTATCAGATTTATTAAGCGACGTTATGGGTTTTGCAGTAGAAGGCAATATTTGGGTAACCATACAAAACCATCTCAACGTAATAGCAATTGCATCGCTTAAGGATCTTTCGTGTGTAATACTGGTTAAGAATATTTCACCGGGACAAGATGTAATAGAAAAAGCTAATGAAGAAGGTATTCCTGTATTGGGAAGTAGCAAAAGGACATTCGAATTAACCGGGGAATTATATCAATTAATTAGCTGAATGAAGAAATTCAAAGCTGATCTGCATATTCATACAGTACTCTCGCCATGTGCGAGTCTTGATATGAGTCCAAAAAATATTGTGGAGCAAGCTTTGAATGCAGGGTTGGACATAATAGCCATTACCGATCATAATTCAACAAAACAATCAACGATAATAAGAGATCTGGCGGAAAAGGAAGGACTTTTTGTGATATGCGGGGCAGAGGTAAGCACAAAGGAAGAAGTTCACTGTTTGGCATTATTTGGGGATGACAACGAATTAAATCAGTTTCAGGATTATTTAGATGTTCATCTTGTTTGTATCAAGAATGATTCAGATAAATTCGGTTTTCAGGTAGTTGTTGATGAAAATGAGAATATTTTAGAAACAGAGGAAAGGTTGCTAATAAGTTCCCTTGATGTTGGCATAATTGATGTTGAAAAGAAAGTTCATGAATTAAATGGTCTATTTATTCCGGCTCATATAGAAAGAAATTATAACGGAATAATAAGTCAGCTCGGGTTTATTCCAGTGAACTTGACAGTTGATGCAGTTGAGTTTTCAAAAAAAGAAAATGTAAAAGAATTTTATAAAAATAAAAAGATACCAGGCAATTTAGGTTGGATTTATAGTTCCGATGCACATATTCCAGAATTTATAGGGAAATCACAAACAATTTTTTGTATTGAAACAGCTTCTTTCAGTGAAATAAAAAAGGCGATATTGGGTAAGGAAGGAAGATCAATAAGTATTGAATGAAACAGGAAGGTAAATTATTAAATTAAAACTGTTTTTTCTTGATATAATTATTTAAATTGTCGGTATTGAATTAATTCAAGTAATTTTGAAAATTAATTGAATTTTGCAAGAAAATGACCGAACTATCACTACATATCCTCGATATTGTACAGAACTCCATAACTGCTGAAGCATCGAAAATAGCAGTTCTTATCGAAGAAGATATATCTAATGACAAATACACGATAATAATCGAAGATAATGGCAAAGGAATGGATGAAGAGACCCTTAAAAAAGTTTGTGATCCTTTTTTTACTTCGAGGACAACAAGAAAGGTAGGGGTTGGCACATCGTTATACAGGCAAAGTGCGGAACAGACAGGAGGAAGTTTGAAAATTGAATCATCGTTAGGTGTTGGAACCAAGGTGATTGCAATATTTGGACTTTCCCATATTGACAGGCCAATTTTGGGTGATATTTCAGGCACTATGACATTACTCATTGGAGCTAATCCTCAAATACGTTTTATTTACGAACACAAAACACATATTAGTGAATTTGAATTTGATACTGAAGAGGCTAAAGAAGAGCTTGATGGAATTCCCATAAATCATCCGGATATTCTGAGAGCTTTAAAAGAGTTAATATCAGAGAATTTGGAAATGATAGAGGCTAAAAAATAAAGTTTAAAACTTATTAAGATATGAAAATCAAAACCTTAGCAGATTTAAGGAAAATTAAAGCTGATGTTCAGGATAAAATTAAACTGAGGGAACAAGGCGAGAATGCTGATAAAATTGTACAAATAAAAGTAGCAATGGCTACATGTGGAATTGCAGCAGGGGCAAAGGAGATAATGAGTTTCATGATAGATGAGCTTGATTTTCAAGGAATAGATGCAATAGTTACACAGACCGGTTGCATGGGTTATTGTTATGCTGAGCCTACAATTGAAGTAATAATTCCGGGTCAGAATCCCGTAGTTTATGGCTTTGTAACAAAGGAAAAGGCAAAGGAGATAATTATTGAACACATAATGAAGGGAGAATTGGTTGATGGCATAATCCCTGTTAACTACAAGACTATCAACGAAAAATAACAAATATCAAACATTATTGTAATGGCTGATTATAAAATGCAAATTTTAGTATGTGGAGGTACAGGATGCCGGGCTTCACAATCTGAGAAAATTGTTTCAAACTTAAAAACAGGATTAAAGGAAAGGAATCTCGATAAAGAAGTAAAAGTAGTGACTACAGGTTGCTTCGGATTTTGCGAGAAAGGTCCTGTTGTAAAGGTTGTTCCGGACAACACTTTTTACACTGAAGTAAGTCCGGATGATGTAAAAGACATTATTGATGAACATATTGTGAAGGGAAGGCCATTGAGAAGGCTTCTATATGTAAATCCAAAAAATGAGTACCAGGTAGCAAGCACTTCCAATATAGATTTTTATAAGAAGCAAGTTAGGATTGCACTTCGAAATTGTGGATTTATTAATCCGGAAAACATTGAAGAATATATAGCACGTGATGGTTATGCTGCATTAGGTGAATGTTTGTCAGAAAAATCACCGGAGGAAGTAATATCAATAATTAAAGATTCCGGGTTAAGGGGTCGTGGCGGTGGTGGATTTCCAACGGGGCTGAAGTGGGAAATAACCTCAAAATCAGTAAGCACTCAGAAATATGTAGTTTGCAATGCTGACGAAGGTGATCCCGGAGCATTCATGGATAGATCTATTCTTGAGGGCGATCCACATTCAGTAATTGAAGCCATGGCTATTTGTGGTTATTGCATTGGGTCAGATAGAGGTTTGGTGTACATAAGGGCAGAATATCCTTTAGCAATTAACCGATTGAAAATAGCATTAAGTCAGGCCAGAGAATATGGATTACTTGGAGAAGAGATTCTTGGAACAGATTTTAAGTTTGAAATAGAAATTAGATACGGTGCCGGAGCATTTGTCTGTGGAGAAGAAACAGCATTAATACATTCGATGGAAGGATCAAGAGGTGAGCCAACATTCAAACCGCCTTTCCCTTCAGTTTCAGGATATCTGGGTAAACCTACCAATGTTAATAATGTTGAAACTTTTGCGAATATTCCAGTAATAATCAATAAAGGAGCTTCATGGTTTAGTAGTATCGGAACTGAAAAATCAAAAGGAACAAAAGTTTTTGCACTTGCAGGAAAGGTTAACAACGTTGGATTGATAGAAGTTCCAATGGGAATAACATTAAGAGAAGTTATTTTTGATATTGGGGGAGGAATAAGAAACGGTAAAAAATTCAAAGCAGTTCAAACAGGAGGTCCTTCAGGTGGATGTTTGACAGAGAAGCATCTTGATACACCGATTGACTATGATACATTGATAGCAGCAGGATCAATGATGGGATCAGGAGGAATGATTGTTTTGGATGAAGACGATTGTATGGTTTCGATAGCAAGATTCTATCTTGAATTTACGCTTGATGAATCATGTGGAAAGTGTACCCCATGCAGAATTGGGAATAAAAGATTGCATGAGATTTTAACAAAAATAACGCAAGGAGAAGGTACCCCAAAAGACCTTGAGAAATTGAGAACTTTGTCGGCTGTGATTAAAGACACATCTCTTTGCGGACTAGGACAGACATCACCAAATCCTATTTTGTCGACGTTAGACAATTTTTATAACGAGTATGAAGCACATGTAAAAGATAAAAAATGTCCGGCAGGTCAGTGTAAAACCCTTTTACATTACGAAATAATTCCTGAATTATGTACAGGTTGTACACTATGTTATAGGAATTGCCCTGTAGGAGCGATTACAGGCGAGAGAAAGATGCCTCATTATATCGACCAATCAATTTGTATAAAGTGCGGTATTTGTTACGAGAAATGCAAATTTAAAGCAATAGTGGTAAATTAATTGATTTGAAAATTATCAGAAATGGACAAGATAAAGATAACCATAGATAATAAAGAAATTGAAGTTGAAAAGGGAACGACCATTCTTGAGGCAGCTCGTAAAGTTGGTGTTCATATTCCTACTTTATGTCATATGAAACTTGACGACATGGGTATTGAGAATAAACCGGGCGGATGCAGGGTTTGTGTTGTTGAGGTTAAAGGACGTAAAAATTTAGCTCCGGCCTGTGTGACTGAAGCAGATAACGGAATGGTTATAAATACTCATTCCATGAGGGTGATAAATTCTCGAAGAACAATAATAGAGCTTATAATATCTGATCATCCTTTTGAATGCCTTACATGTGCAAAAGCTGGAGAATGTGAATTGCAACAGCTAGCTCACGATATGGGTATCAGAGAGATACATTATGAAGGTGAGAAATCGACATATAGGGAAGACACATCACCGGCGATAATCAGGGACATGGATAAGTGCATCATGTGCAGGAGATGTGAAATGATGTGCAATGAGGTACAGACGGTTGGAGTACTTTCGGCAATAAACCGAGGATTTAATGCTGTAGTATCTCCTGCGTTTGAAGAAAATCTTGATCATTCAGTATGTACATATTGTGGTCAATGTGTAGCTGTTTGTCCAACCGGCGCTTTAACAGAAGTTAATCATACTCCTGCAGTAATACGGGCTTTGTCTGATCCAAGCAAGACTGTTATAGTTCAAACTGCCCCTGCAGTAAGAGCTGCTTTAGGTGAAGAATTTGGCTTGCCTGCCGGAACCTTGGTTACAGGAAAGATGGCGGCTGCATTAAAGAGACTAGGTTTTGATTTCGTCTTTGACACTGATTTTGCTGCCGACTTGACTATCATGGAAGAAGGAACAGAATTATTAACAAGATTGACCAAACATCTGGAAGGAGACTCAACAGTAAAATTACCTATTTTGACATCTTGTTGTCCTGCTTGGGTAAAATTCTTTGAGCATCAATTTCCAACGATGATAGACATACCATCATCCGCTAAATCACCTCAACAAATGTTTGGAGCGATTGCAAAAACATATTTTGCAGACAAACTAAATATTAAGCGTGAAGATTTGATTGTTGTTTCAATAATGCCATGTGTTGCAAAGAAATACGAATGCAGTAGGGAAGAGTTCAGTGTAAATGGCAATCCTGATGTTGATTATGCTTTGACTACAAGAGAATTGGCAGCATTAATCAAACTTGCAAACATAGAATTTCTTTCGCTTGATGATGAAGATTTTGATCAACCCATGGGTGAATCTACAGGAGCGGGTGTAATCTTTGGAACAACAGGAGGTGTAATTGAAGCAGCAGTAAGAACAGCTTATGAATTACATACTAAGAAAACACTTCCGAAAGTTGATTTTGAGGAATTAAGAGGAATGGAAGGAGTAAGGGAAGCAATAATTGATTTCGACGGACTTCCAATTCATATTGGTATAGCACATGGTTTAGGAAATGCCCGAAAGCTACTTGAAGATATTAAATCAGGGAAATCTCATTATCATGCAATTGAAATTATGTCGTGTCCCGGAGGTTGCATTGGAGGAGGTGGTCAACCATATCATCATAGCAACTCTGAAGTTCTTAAAAGCAGACAGATGGCATTATATAGTGAAGACTCGATGAAAGTTATAAGAAAATCGCATGAGAATCCTTATATAATCAAGTTATATGAAGAATTTCTTGGCAAACCGATGAGTGATAAGGCTCATCATTTGCTGCATACATGTTATTTTGACCGAAGCAAAACATTTATCAAGGAAGATTAACCCTAATTTTCAAAATCATGCCAAAGATAGAATTATCAGAATACGCAATCAGTATTGTAAAAGAAGTTTGTTTAGACTTTAGAAATCAGGAAGGTGAACTAATAAATGTATTACATCAAGTTCAACATAAATTGGGATACCTTCCTGCAGAAGTACAGGAATTGATTGCCAGGGAATTAAATATTTCTGCAGCCAAGGTTTATGGAGTAGTGACGTTTTACTCATTTTTCACAATGAAACCTCAGGGTGAACATCCAATTTCTGTTTGTATGGGAACAGCATGTTATGTGAGAGGTGCAGAACAAGTTCTGGATGAATTTAAACGACAATTGAAAATAGAAGTAGGTGAAACTACAGCTGACGGAAAGTTTTCGTTAAGTGCTTTGCGATGTGTTGGAGCATGTGGTCTTGCACCTGTAGTGATGATAGGAGATAAAGTTCATGGAAGGATTTCTCCTGCTGATGTCAAAAACATACTTTCTGAATACAAAGTAGGTTGTATAAAATAGATATTTAGCGCTATAGAAAAATAAATCCCGGTAATAATACCGGGATTTATTATTATTATTATATTTTGATTTTAGAAAATGTGATAAGCAACAGTAACACCTGCTACTACAACTGAGACCATCGACATAAGCTTAATAAGAATATTTAAGCTAGGTCCTGATGTATCTTTAAAAGGATCACCAACAGTATCACCAACTACAGCTGCTTTATGAGTTTCGCTGCCTTTACCTCCAAGGTTTCCTTTTTCAATATACTTTTTAGCATTGTCCCATGCTCCACCGGCGTTGTTAAGCATAACTGCAAGAGTAAATCCGGTAGTCATTCCTCCCATCAGGAGACCCACAACACCTGCAACGCCAAAAACTAGTCCAATTACTACAGGAACAGCTATTGCAAGGAGAGCAGGAAGTAACATTTCTTTCTGTGCACCTCTGGTTGAAATTTCAACACATTTAGCATATTCAGGTTTACCTTTACCTTCGAGGATTCCGGGTATTTCGCGAAATTGACGTCTTACTTCGTCAACCATTGCTCCGGCAGCCCTGCCTACGGCTTTCATTGTCATTGCACAAAAAACAAAAGCCATCATAGCTCCGATAAATAAACCACTGATTAGAATCGGATTTAGAAGGGTAAGATTATAGTAAGATGAAAAATCATGAAGAGATGCATTAGATATAGCGACCTGTTTTACACCTTCTGTTACAGCTTCTGTATTAGCAACAACGAATTGAACTCCGTTGTTAACAAAAATTTCACCCTCAGACAGACCTTTATTAATCCATATCTTGATTTCTTCCATGTATGCGGCAACAAGAGCCATTGCGGTAAGAGCTGCAGAACCAATTGCAAATCCCTTTCCTGTAGCAGCAGTTGTATTTCCAAGCATATCAAGTGCATCAGTACGTTGGCGCACTTCCTTTGGGAGTTCAGACATTTCAGCATTTCCTCCGGCGTTATCAGCTATTGGTCCAAAAGCATCAGTTGCGAGTGTTATTCCTAAAGTAGAGAGCATACCTACTGCGGCAAAGCCAATACCATAAACACCTTCACCAAAATCATTGAACCCTCCTGCAAAACCGTAGGCTGCAATTATACCTGCAACTATAGTAACAACAGGAATCCAGGTTGAATACATACCGGTAGCAATACCATCAATTATAGTGGTAGCGGGTCCTTGTTGAGCTTGTTTTGCAATTCCTCGGGTAGGTTTGTATTCATCAGAAGTGAAAAGTTCAGTGCCCTGTCCAATAATTACCCCGGCAACTAAACCGGCAACTGCGGATCCGAATACACCCCAGGTAATTATATCAAAATATGCCATTACTGCTACAGCAACAAGTATTAGGGCAGAACTTCCTCCTGTGCCTAAAAGCAAGGCGTTAAGCAGGTTTTTCTGTGTAGCAGATTCCTTAGCTCTCACCATAAAAATACCTGCAATAGACAAGAAAATACCAATTGCAGCAACAAGCATCGGAGCAATAACTTTAGTAGTTTGTTCTTCAATGTTTACAGATAATGCTGCTCCCAAGGCGGCTGTGGCAAGAATTGAACCACAATATGATTCATAAAGGTCGGCTCCCATTCCGGCAACGTCACCTACGTTGTCGCCAACGTTATCTGCGATTGTTGCAGGATTTCTTGGATCATCTTCAGGAATACCGGCTTCAACTTTACCAACTAAGTCGGCACCAACATCAGCTGCTTTAGTATAAATTCCTCCTCCAACACGAGCAAAGAGAGCCTGAGTTGATGCACCCATACCGAAAGTAAGCATGGTAGCAGTTATTTCAACAAGTTTTTGAGACTCTTCGAGGCCAGGTCTAACAAATGTAAGTCCCATAAAAGTAAGACCTTCGCGCATGTTTTCAGCAGTATAAACTACTTTGGTCAGAATGAGGTACCAAGCTGAAATATCTAAAAGACCAAAACCTACAACAACAAGGCCCATTACTGCACCGCTTCGGAATGCAACCTTCAGACCTTTGTTTAATGATTCAGAAGCACCTTGGGCTGTTCTTGCTGATGCATTTGTAGCAGTTTTCATACCGAGGTAACCACAAAGGCCGGAGAAAAAACCTCCTGTTAAAAACGCAACAGGAACAAAAGGATTTTGGACTCCCATGTATGCCAGTAAGAGAAGCAATACTACCAGGACAACAAATACTATTGTCACTACTTTATATTGGCGTTTTAGATACGCCATAGCCCCTTCACGCACATATTGTGCAATCTCCTTCATTTTGTCGTTGCCTTCAGAGCTTTTCATCATGGTTTTATAAAAGTAAAAGGCAAAAAGGAGAGCAGCTACTGCTGCTACAGGAATAAGTATGAAATAATTCATAAGTTAAGAATTAATTGTTAGGTTTATTGTCTCCCAAACAGTTAGTTGTAATATAAGCTGATCAAGAAGACAAAGATTAATTAATTTGCATAAATATTGATAAACCAATTTTTTGCGACTCTAATTTAAAAAAAATGAAACAAGAATGAAGTTTTTCACAAAAGGATTTAATATGAATAGTAATTTCTTAAGAAAAAATTTCTTTATCACTTTTTGTTTCAGCTGTTAATGGATATTTAAAAATTATTTCAATTTTTGAATGTTTTAATAAAATATTTATCAATTGACTTGAAATTCTATGAAGAAAGTTTTATTTGTTTGTATAGGAAATATTTACAGATCTCCTGCAGCAGAAGCTGTTTTTAGTTATTTTGTTAATGAAGAAGGATTGGAAAAAGAATATGAAATTGATTCAGCAGGAATAATGGGATATCATTCAGGTGAAAGGGCTGATAGGCGAATGATTGAGCATGCTATCGTTTTCTTTCATGTCATAATGAAAAAGAAATTCCTGATCCATATTACGGAGGGGTAGAGGGGTTTGAGCATGTATTGGACTTGCTAGAAGATGGTTGTATGGGATTAATTGAAAAAATTAAATCGAAATAAAGCTTAAATATAGAGAATTCAATTTCAAGAATTATTCAAAAAAAGCGGGTTATCTTTTGGATAACCCGGCTGTTCATAGTTTAGTTAGATCAGAAAATAGATGATGGTTTAAAGAGAAAAGGAAGATTATTGTGTTTAGGTGTTTATGTAATTAAATTAGTTTCTATTTTCGGTTAGCTAATATAGAATATATTTTTAATATTATTTCCAAATTTTTTAATAAAAAAAATACTTTTTTTATGTCGCAAACGTTTTCGACGGTGCTTGTAGAAGATATGTGATTGTTAATGAGCTTGAAAATTGGAATAAAAAATATAAATTGCAGTCAAGTTTTTTAAAGTACTATGGAGAAATTTTTAAAGGAAACTGCTTTTTATATTCTGAGTAAATACGAAGATATTCTGACAGACACAGCGTTGGTGTTTCCAAATAGAAGATCGGGGTTGTTTTTTCAAAAATACTTGAGTTCTTTTTCAAGCAAACCATTTTTTTCTCCGCCTGTATATACAATATCTGACCTTGTTGGAAATGTTTCTGGTTTATTAAAAGATGATGAGTTTTCTTTGATAGTTGACCTTTGGAAGACATATTGCGAAATAACCTCTTCCACCGAAACCCTTGATGATTTCTATTATCGTGGTGAAATATTGCTTCAAGATTTTAATGATATTGATAAATATCTTGTTGATGCTGAAAAGTTGTTCAAGAATATCAAGTCATTGAAAGATATTGATTACGGTTTTGATTTTCTATCTGAAGATCAGTTAAGGTTCCTTTCTGGTTTTTGGGATAATATTTTAAGGAGTAGAGATTCAAAAAACAAGCAGGAATTTGTTAATATCTGGTCTAAACTTTTTGATGTTTATTCCGGTTTCCGGCTAAAACTAAAAGCTGACAACAGATCATACGAAGGGATGCAATACCGGGAAATGACAGAAAAGCTGAAAACATTTCCTGATTTTAAGTATAAGAAATTTGCATTTATCGGATTCAATGCATTAAATAAATGCGAGTTTGAACTGTTTAATTATTTGAAGATTAATTATTCGGCTGATTTCTTTTGGGATTTCGACGATTACTATATGTCAAAAGAATTTCATGAAGCGTCGTTATTCATGAAGCTAAACTTAAAATTTTTTCCTCCACCTGAAGATTTTGATTTTTCAAGCGACAACTTCTCTAAAATTGAAGCTTTGCAAATAGTTTCAGTGCCAGGATTTTCAGGTCAAGCATCGTATGTGCCTGAATGGTTGGATGAAAATAATATTTCAAAAGAAACAGAATTCGATAACACGGCCATTGTATTATGTGATGAGTCTATGTTATTACCGATGTTGAATAATCTACCTTCCGGCTTAGGCAATTTTAATATTACAATGGGGTTTCCGGTAAGAAACCTACCAGTATTTGGACTTATTAAAAGTTTAGCAGAACTTGATGGTAGAGTTCGAAAAATAGCGGGGAGCGATAATGTTTTTTACTATAGGGATGTGCAATCCGTTTTTAGTAATTCATTGATAGCAAGTTGTTCCGGAGGTGATTTTATATCAAATCTTCTTGATTCTATTCAAAATGAAGGTAAAATATATTTATCTGAAAAAGATTTTAGCGAGAATGAGTTTTTATATTCAGTTTTTTCAATTCCTGAAACCCTCTCTGAAATAAGAACATATCTGCAAAGAATAATTTTGTCAGTTTTTTCTTCAATAGAAGAAGATCAGCCGATTAATAAAGAATCAATATTCCAAGTTTATAACTCAATCAATATATTTTTTGATTCAATATTAAAAGTATCCGAGGGAGTTTTAATTTCCAAAAAGCTTTTGTATCAACTTTTAATTAAAAAATTAGAACAACTTTCCATCCCATTTGAAGGTGAGCCTTTGAAAGGAATTCAGATTATGGGATTTCTGGAGACACGCTGTTTGGATTTTGAAAATATCATTTTGCTTTCATTTAACGATGACAAGTTACCTGGGCGAAGTAACCAGTCTTCTTTTATTCCATATTCTTTGAGAAAGGGGTTTGGAATGCCTGCATCGGAACAGAAGAACGCAATGTATTCCTACTATTTTTATCGATTAATCCAAAGGGCTAAAAATATTTCAATGGTATTTGATTCGAGGACTGAAGGAATGTCGAGAGGAGAAGTATCACGGTATCTTAATCAGATAAAATTTGAAGCCAAGAGCATAAAGATTAATGAAATAAACGCCTTTTTTGAGAGTAGTCCATTCCAAATTCTCCCAATAAATATTAGTAAGGATGACAAAACATTAGAAGCTGTAATCAGTTATTTAACATCAAAAACAGTCTCGCCAACAGCTTTGAATACTTATTTATTTTGCAAACTTAAATTCTATTTGAGATACATTAAGGGCATCCGGGAAAAAGATGAAATATCTGAAGATATTGATAACATGCTATTTGGCAGAATTGCTCATAAAGCGATGGAGAATTTGTATTTGCCGTTTGTAGGAAAACAAATATTACCCGAAGAAATATGTTTGATAATCAATGATAAAAAGCGAATAGAAAAGACACTAAGAAAATCACTTGAGGAAGAGCTTTTTAAGGGTAATAACTTTAAATTAAATGGAAATAATCTCATTGTTTTTGAGATAATTAAGAAGTACATCTACAAGATTCTTGAATATGACAAAGCAACTGCTCCATTTGAACTGATAAGCTTAGAAGAAAATTACAAGACTTCTGTTGAAATAGAAGCAGACGGTTTCATTCGAAAGATAAGCATAGGAGGCAAGGTAGACAGAATTGATAAGGTAGGTGATGTTATAAGGGTCATTGATTACAAAACAGGAGCTTCAGATTTAAAAATAAAAAATATTGATGACCTTTTTAAAGAAGAAAACAATAACGGTCCAGGATTTCAAACAATGCTCTATTCTTTAAGTGTTTACGAGAGTCTGAAGCCGATGGAATCAATAATACCGGGAATTTACGGAGCTACTACAATTTTTACAAAAGAATTCAGTCCTGAATTTAAAATAAATGGGGAAAATTTTGTCTATCAAGTTTATGCTGATGATTTCAAAAAAGGAGTTGAGCACTTGCTTAAGGATATTCTAAATCCTGAGATTACGTTCAGTCAAAGGAATAAAAATGATAAATGTGGGTATTGTGAATTTAACACGATTTGTAAGAAATAGTATTAATTTTCATCAAGTAAATCAGGTCTTATCTTGCCGGTAATTTCTAATGATTTGTTTTCTCTCCAATTATTTATTAGTTTGTCGTTACCAGACAAAAGCACATCAGGTACTTTCCAGCCTTTATGATCAGCAGGCCGAGTATATACTGGAGGACTTAATAAACCGTCCTGAAAAGAATCTGATAGGGCAGAGGTCTCATCAGAAAGAACTCCGGGTATCAATCTAATAATACAGTCAGTTAAAACTACAGCAGCAATTTCCCCACCTGTAAGAACATAGTCGCCAATAGAAATTTCTTTAGTCACATAATTATCCCTGATGCGTTGGTCAACACCTTTATAATGGCCGCAAAGAATAATTAAGTTATTTAGCATTGATAACTTATTTGCTTCTTTTTGATTTAAAACAGGGGCGTCAGGAGTCAAATAGATTATTTCATCGTAGATTCTTTCATTCTTAAGCTTTAAGATAAGATCCTCAATTGGTTGAATCATCATTACCATACCAGCACCTCCTCCAAATGCATAATCATCAACGCTTTTATGCTTATCAGTAGAAAAGTCCCTGATATTGTAAAGATGAATATCGGCAAATCCTTTATCAGTTGCCCGTTTAAGCATTGAGCAATTAAAGGGGCTATCAAAGAATTCAGGGAAAAGAGTAAGAATGTCAATTCGCATAATTTTTTTTCTGCAAATTTAATGAAATGGTATTTAAAAAATAGTACTGTATTTTACTTTAAAGCGTATAAACATTATACTTGTTTGGTTTAGCTTGATTGTTACCAGCATTTCACTATATTGGGAGATGAGCATTGAGGACATGGCATTTTTATTAGTTTTTTATGATACTTTTTTTTGTTAAAAATCGCATATTTAATAAATTATGAAAAAAAAAAGTTTGACTATTACATTATAATATCTATTTTCGTACGTTTCAAAAATTGGTGATGCTCTAAAAACAACATGTTGTACTCTAATATCTTATAAGATGGAATCTAATAACAATTTGCACTCAAAAGCTCAGAATGAGACTAATGAATCAGAAAATATTTCTGAAAATATGCTTAATGAAGATCAAGTTAATGCTTCTGACAACGAAATAACAGAAAATACTTCATCTGTTAATTCAGATGAAATACAAGAAGTTAGTATCCCGGTTCAAGAACCGGAATCTGTTAGTAATGATATTGTTGAAGAACAAGTTTCTGAACTAGATGTAGTTTCGGAAGCTATTCTAACAGAAACAAAAAATGAAGAAGAGGAAGTAAAGATTGAAGAAGAGGAAGTAAAGATTGAAGAAGAGGAAGTA
The DNA here is from genome assembly GCA_964393405.1 of uncultured Prolixibacteraceae bacterium. Taxonomy (GTDB): domain Bacteria; phylum Bacteroidota; class Bacteroidia; order Bacteroidales; family Prolixibacteraceae; genus CAYMTR01. The sequence continues at coordinate 110,449 of CAYMTR010000002.1, read as the reverse complement.
AAGATTGAAGAAGAGGGAGTAAAGATTGAAGAAAAGGAGGTAAAGATTGAGGAAGAGGAAGTAAAGATTGAGGAAGAGGATATTAGTGAGATTGCAGACTCCGAGGAATTTGCTGAGGAAAAATTAGCTGATCTTGATTTTGATTATTCGGCTTATTCTGAAGTTGAACTAATCAATGAACTTAAAAACTTACTTGAAACAAAGAGTTTCTTTGATATTTTAAATCAGGTAGAAAGTATCAAGGTTAATTTCTATAAAAAGCATAAACAAAAGCAACTGGAACTCAAAAAGAAATTTATTGATGACGGGGGTTTTGAAGAGGAGTATGTAGCGGAGATTGATCCTTACGAACAAGATTTAAAAACTCTGTTACAACAATTTAAACAGAAAAAAGCAGAACACAGTAAAGATATAGAATCTGAAAAAGAAGACAATCTGAAAAAGAAATACGAAATTATCGAGGAGATTAAAACCCTTGTAAACAGAAAAGAGTCGATAAACAAAACATTTCAGGAATTCCGTGATTTACAACAGCAATGGAGGGAAACAGGGTTAGTGCCTCAGGCTAATATGAAAGACCTTTGGGAAAACTATCACCATCATGTTGAAAACTTCTACGATTATATTAAAATTAACAAAGAGCTTAGAGATCTTGATCTTAAGAAAAATCTTGAAGAGAAGATTTCTATTTGCGAAAAGGCAGAAGAGTTGATACTTGAGCCTTCAGTTGTTAAATCATTTAATAGTTTACAGAAATATCATGATTTGTGGCGTGAAATAGGACCTGTTCCTCGTGATAAAAAAGAAGAATTATGGGAAAGGTTCAGGGCAGCTACAACTCAAATAAATAAAAAGCATCAGGATTTCTTTGAAAACAGGAAGAAATCACAAAAGAAGAATCTTGATGCCAAAACAGCATTATGTGAAAAAGTTGAAGAGATTCTTGCTCTGGAACTTGATTCTCATAAAGACTGGGAAGAAAAATCAAAGGAACTTGTTGAATTACAAAAATATTGGAGGACAATTGGATTTGCACCTAAAAAGGAAAATAATACAATTTATGACCGTTTCAGGAATGCATGTGATATGTTCTTTGATAAGAAAAGAGATTTTTATTCAAAACATAAAGAGGATCAAAATAATAATCTTCAGTTAAAAATTGATTTGTGTGTTCAGGCTGAAGCATTGAAAGACAGTACTGATTGGAAGAAGACAACTGACGAGTTTATAAACATTCAGAAAAAATGGAAAGAAATTGGTCCGGTTCCAAGAAAACAGTCTGATATAGTTTGGAAACGTTTTAGGGCAGCATGTGACTTCTTCTTTAAGAACAAATCTCAATTCTTTAATTCAAAGGATACAGAACAGACTGAAAATCTTAAGTTGAAAAATGAACTTATTGATGCTGTTGTTAATTTTAAATCAACAGGAAGCGATGAAAAAGATTTCGAACTACTAAGAGATTTTCAAAGGAGATGGACAGAAATTGGTCATGTTCCAATTCAGGAAAAGAACGATGTGCAGAAAAGATTTAGAGATGCAATCAACATTCAGTTTGATAATCTAAGAGTAGAGGATAAAGATCGTAACTTATTGAAGTTTAAGAATAAAATGACTGACTGGAAGACTTCCTCAAAGGGTCAGAATAAAATGTTTGCTGAAAGAGATAAATACGCAACAAAACTTAAACATCTTGAAAACGATCTTATTACATTAAAGAACAATATTGGATTTTTTGCAAATTCAAAAAATGCCGAAGCTTTGATAAAGGATGTTGAAAGAAAGATAGCACTTAATGAAGAACAAATCGTTTACCTTAAGGATAAGATTAGGGTTATCGATGATGTCGACTATACTGAACAATAAATAAAAACGGCCTGTTAACATCAGGCCGTTTTTATTAAAAAAAATATGAAACATTTATTAAATAATTATCTTTGTTTTTTCAGTTCGTAATCCATTAAAATTTAAAGTTTTGTCAACAAAATACATTTTCGTAACAGGTGGTGTAACGTCTTCCTTAGGTAAAGGAATTTTATCTGCATCATTGGCTAAATTGTTACAAGCCAGAGGTTTTTCAGTTACGATTCAGAAGCTCGATCCCTACATAAATGTTGATCCGGGAACTCTTAACCCATACGAGCATGGTGAATGTTATGTTACTGACGATGGGGCTGAAACAGATTTGGATCTTGGTCATTATGAAAGATTCTTGAATGTTCCTACTTCAAAAGCAAATAACATTACAACGGGAAGAATATATCAGACTGTTATAAACAAGGAAAGGAAAGGTGACTATCTGGGTAAAACGGTTCAGATTATTCCTCATATAACTGATGAAATTAAAAGGCATATAAAATTCTTGGGAAACAAGGGTAAATTTGATATAGTTATTACTGAAATCGGAGGTACTGTTGGAGATATAGAATCATTGCCGTATATAGAATCTGTTCGTCAATTAAAATGGGAACTCGGCAATTCAGCATTAGTAATACATCTTACCTTAGTTCCATTTTTGTCTGCATCAGGCGAATTAAAAACCAAACCTACACAACATTCAGTTAAGGCTTTGCTTGAAAATGGGGTACAACCGGATGTTTTAGTTCTTAGAACTGAACACAATCTGAACAATAGCCTTAGGAGAAAGGTCGCATTATTTTGTAATGTAGCAGAAGACTCTGTTGTTCAGTCAATTGATGTGCCAACAATATATGAGGTTCCCCTCAAAATGCAGGAAGAGAAATTGGACATAACAGTTCTTAAGAAATTTGGTCTGCCAACAAGCAAAGAACCAGATCTTGGAAGCTGGAATGATTTTCTGTTAAGACATAAAAACCCAAAGAGAGAAATAGAGATAGGGCTTGTAGGTAAGTATGTTGAATTACATGATGCATACAAATCTATCGCAGAATCCTTTATTCACGCTGGAGCTGTTAATGAATGCAAGGTTAAAATAAGATATATACATTCGGAAGAAATAACCAGGAAGAATGTCGATGAGATGCTTCAAGATCTTGACGGAATACTTGTTGCTCCGGGTTTTGGTCACAGGGGCATAAGAGGGAAGATTGAGGCTACAAGATTTGCTCGTGAAAACAAAGTACCATTTTTAGGGATTTGTTTAGGAATGCAGATAGCTGTGATTGAATTTGCAAGAAATGTTCTTGGGTTAGCTGGTGCTGATTCTACTGAAATGAACGAAGTAACAAAGTTTCCTGTAATTGACCTGATGGAAGAGCAAAAAGGAATAGTCAACATGGGAGGAACAATGAGGTTAGGTTCTTTTGCTTGCGAGGTTACCAGGGATAGCAAATTTTACAATGCATATCAAAAAGATATAATTTTAGAAAGACACAGGCACAGATATGAATTCAACGATAAATATTTAAATGATTTCATTAACTCAGGGTTCAGGCCTGTTGGAATAAATCCGGATTCGAAATTAGTTGAGGCAATGGAAATGGTTGATCATCCGTGGTTTATCGGAGTACAGTTTCATCCTGAATACTCAAGTACTGTTTTAAACCCAAGTCCATTGTTTGTGGCATTTGTGAAAGCAGTTGTTGAAAATAAAGAAAGAATGTAATTATTGACTAAAATAAATACCAATAAAATAAAAATAATTGAATGGATAAGAAATCAACACTAGGAATTGTTTTAATTTTTGCTGTTTTAGTAATATTCAGTTATATCAATAAACCTTCAAAAGAGGAGATAGAAACTGCAAAATACAAAAGAGATTCTATTGCACTTGTTCAAAGCGCAATGCAAAAACAAGCAGAAGCCATAGCTATTAGAAGCGAACAGGAAGCCCAGGCTTCTTTGCCTATAAATGAAGAAGAAGATAGCATAAACGCTACAAATGAATTAAGAAACCTATACGGCGATTTCTATGTTTCGGCCAATGGTAACGAAGAATTCCTTGTATTGGAGAATAACCTCTTGAAGTTGACCCTATCAACTAAAGGGGGGCAGGTACACTCTGTTGAATTGAAAAATTATAAGAGGCATGATTCTTCCGATTTATTCTTGATAGAAGGAGGTAAATCTGAACATTATCTTTCATTCTTTGCTCAAAACAGAAATATTTCCACGGATGATTTTTATTTCAAGCCATTAAATAACGAAAAATTACTTGCGGTATCAGGACCTGCAATTCCTAAAGGAAAAGAAGGCAGGATGAAATTTAACGAGAAAACCCCCGGAGAAAGTAAGGAACTTATTTTAAGATTGGATGCTGGCAACGGTCGTTATATTGATTATGTGTATACAATCACACATAACTCTTATGTTGTGGGTTACGATGTTAGAATGGTTGGTATGGAAAAGGTTGTCAACACAAATACCGGCTATTTAAGCTTAAACTTTAATTTTTCGGTACCTAGACAAGAGAGGGCTTCAACATATGGTGAAGACAGGTATACGACAATGTATTACAAATTTAAAGATGCTGAAATTGATCATTTAAAGACAAATAAATCAGATGATGATGAATTGAAAACACCTGTGAAATGGATTGGATATAAGCAGCTTTTCTTTTCTACAGTGCTCATGGCAAAAGAATCATTTCCAAATGCACTGATTTCAACAGATAAGAAAGATGCTAAATCTAATTATGTCGCTGATTTCAAATCTGATATAGGACTTCCATTTGAGTCAAAGCCTCTTCAGGAATATGGAATGTCGTTTTATTTTGGTCCTAATCATTACCTATCTTTAAAAGAACATGGTAACGATATGGAGAAGCTGATCGATTTGGGTTGGCCAATTGTAAGGGAAGTTAACAGGTATCTTATTATTCCTGTATTTAACTTTTTGATGAAGGGCATTTCAAATTTTGGAATTATTATTCTTCTATTGACAATACTTATCAGGATAATAGTATTTTTCCCAACATACAAAACATTTATGTCTCAGGCTAAAATGAAAGTATTGAAGCCAGAGATTGATGAAATTAACAAGAAATTCCCTGCTGAAAAAGCTATGGAGCGTCAGCAGGCCACAATGGCTCTTTATAAGAAGGTTGGGGTAAGTCCGATGGGAGGTTGTCTTCCATTATTATTTCAGATGCCAATTCTTATGGCGATGTTCTTTTTCTTCCCTGGTTCAATAGAGTTAAGGCAACAAAGCTTTTTGTGGGCAACCGATTTATCAACTTATGATGCAATATTTACTTGGAAAGCAAACATTCCTCTTTTGAGCAGTATTTACGGAAACCATGTGAGTCTTTTCACATTGCTTATGACTGCAACAACCATACTACAAACAAAGATCAGTGGTTCAAGTCAAGATACTAGCGCAATGCCGGGAATGAAATATATGATGTATTTTATGCCTGTCTTTTTCATGTTTATTCTTAATTCTTATTCTTCAGGATTAAGTTATTACTACACATTATCAAATATTTTCGCCATTGGTCAGACATTCATAATGAGGAGTTTTATTGATGAAAATAAGGTTAGGGCTCAGCTTCATGCGAATAAAAAGAAGCCTGTTGTTAAATCGAAATTTCAATTGAAACTTGAAGAAATGGCTAAACAACAACAGCAAAACGCTAAAAAGAGATAAAAAACAAATACTTCAGGAAAAGGCAGGATAATATATCTTGCCTTTTTTTATATCTTTTATTTGCCCTTTGTTGTTGGAATAACAAAGCCCATTACTATGGTACCTGTAACTGCGAGCAGAGTGATTAGAATTTTTACTGCTAAAAGTTTAACAACAAGAAAAACTGAAATTGCTGTCATTATCCACATTAGGGAAATAGAAAGAATTTTAGTTGTTTTATTAAGTCCTTTATTCTTGTGGTAATCTGTTATGTACGAACCAAGGTATTTGTTCCTAATCAACCAGCGATATAATTTTTCAGAGCTTTTTATAAAAAGAGAAGCCGACAAAAGAAGAAATGGGGTAGTGGGTAGTCCTGGCAAAAACACCCCAATAATTCCTACACTGAGTGATAAAAGACCCAATAATATGAAAACAGTTTTTTTCATCAATAATTTTAACTGTTTTGATTATTAATTCAAAATAGTGTTGAAATTGGAAATAAGTTTTATCTGATTAGGAATAATTGATACCTCAAGTGGATAATGACCAAGAAATTCTCCATCGGCCTCAGTACACATTGGACCAGATATATTTAAAGTAAGATTCTCGGTTTGGAAAAATTTGAAATATCTTATTTGCTCAACTTTGCCTCCAAATATTTTTGGTAATGAGACTAAAAGTTTTGTTTTAGATATTCTTGATGCTAAAGTAACATCAAGTTTGCCATCATCAGGTATTGCGTTTGGCAACATTTTGAAACCTCCGCCCTTAAACTTGCACAATCCAACAGAGAGGTTATATAATTTTGTGTTAATTGTTTGAGAGTCTAACTTAAGTTGACTGCTAACGTTTTTATTGGTAAACAGGGACTTAATTAATCCCAGCATATATTCTGATTTCGAAGATTTTCCTTTTGCTTTTTGAGGTAAAATATATTCTACAACCTTAGCGTCAAAGCCAATTCCAACAGAATTAATAAAATATCGAGTTTCGGTATTAGAAACTTCATTCCTAAATGTAATCTTTCCTACATCTTGTTGAATTGTATTTCCAGTTTTAATTTGCTGAATTGCAATTTTGTAATCCGAGGAAATATTATGAGTTTTAATCCAATCATTACCTGTACCAACTGAAATCATTGCCAATAATATTTGATCTGCAGTGATAATCTTTTGCCTCATTATTCCGTTAACAATTTCATGAAGCGTCCCATCACCTCCAATTGCAATAATTTTCCGGTATCCTGATTGAATTTTCTCTTTAGTAATTAGAACAGCGTGCAAAGGCCCTTCCGTTTTTACCAGTTCAAAATCAAAACCTTCCTTAATCAATTCCTCCTCGATATTAGGCCAATCACGTTCTGCTTGTCTGCCCCCGGCATTAGGATTAAGAATTACTAACCACTTTTTTTCGCTCATTTCCAAAACCATACTTCTATTGTGGTGTCGAAATTATAAAAAACCACTTAATAATTGGACGGTTTTATATATTTTCGTTATAATTTTTTTACGAACCTAGAAAATAATGGAAAATATTCAACAAATATTTGCTCTTGAAGCAGAGGCAATTAATAATATTCCTATAACAGAAAATTTTAGTAAAGCGATAGATATTATTTATGATAGGGTGCATGTAAGAGGCGGAAAACTGATTGTTAGTGGTATGGGAAAGGCTGGTCAGATAGCACAAAATATCGCAACTACTTTCAGCTCTACAGGGACACCTGCTTTATTCCTTCATCCAAGCGACGCTCAGCATGGCGATTTAGGAGTATTGTCTGTAAATGATGTGGTTTTACTGATTTCTAATTCAGGAAAAACCAGAGAGATAATAGAATTAATTGACTTATCTGAAAATTTACATCACGGCATACAGTTTATTGTTATCACCGGTAATTGTGAAAGTGATATTTCAAAAAGATGTGCGGTTTCAATTTTTACAGGAAACCCAAAAGAAGTATGTCCACTGGGATTGACTCCAAGTACATCTACCACTGTAATGACTGTAATTGGGGATGCACTTATGGTAATGATGATGAAAAAGATTGGCTTCACTTGTGCTGATTATGCTAAAAGGCATCATGGGGGGTATTTAGGTCACAAATCAAGACAACAAGCAAAAGAATAACATTTAAATTATGAGGATAAATAAAGAAGAAAGCGTAGGATTGATTATTGATATTCAGGAACGTCTTGTGCCTGCGATGAATGATAAAAAGAAGCTTATCAGTAAAATTAATAAATTAATATTGGGGTTGAAGGAATTATCTTTACCCTTGGTTTTTACACAGCAATATACCAAAGGGCTTGGTTCAACAATAAGCGATATTTCAGATTTAGTTGAGAATTTCAGCTATATTGAAAAAACAGCCTTCAGTTGTTGTGATGATCCGGCGTTTAATGAGCAACTAAAGGCCTTGAATCCGAAGAATGTTATTTTGTGTGGTATTGAATCTCATGTTTGTGTGTTGCAGACAGCCGTTGATTTAAAGATGAAAGGATTTAATCCAATAGTTGTATTTGACTGCGTTTCATCTAGAGAAAAAGAAAGTATGAAACTTGCCAAAATCAGACTTATTCAAGAAGATATTTTACTTACAAGTATGGAGTCAATTCTGTTTGAATTAACCAGAGATGCAAAAGATCAGTCCTTTAAAAAAATATCAGCTATAGTGAAATGAATAATATAATCTACTTGATATGATAATTGAAACAAAATCCTATCCCAGAGCTGCATTAATAGGAAATCCTTCTGATGGATATTTCGGGAAAACAATTGCTTTTGTTTTTAGTAATTTTTCAGCCCATATACAATTATATCAAACTCCTAAGTTGGAAATTAAACCCGAAAAACTTGATTGTACTATATACGAATCGATGGATGACCTTGTTGAAGGAATCGATTTATATGGATATTATGGAGGTGTGAGGTTGTTGCAGGCAGCAATAATAACTTTTCAAAAATACTGCAAGGCTAATTCTTTAAAACTAGAAAAGAAAAACTTTACGATTTGTTATAGTTCGAATATTCCCCTAAGGTTAGGTCTTGCAGGATCGAGTGCTATTATTACTGCAGGGATGAAAGCGTTGATGGAATTTTATAAAGTTGAAATTCCAAAACCAATTTTAGCTAATCTTGTTTTATCAACAGAAAAAGACCAACTTGGAATTTCAGCAGGTTTGCAGGACAGAGTTGCTCAGGCATATGAACACCCTGTTTTTATGAACTTTGATAAGGAAATTATGATGAGACAAGGTTATGGAGAATACAGCAAGTTAGATTTTTCAAACTTACCTCCTATATATATTGCATTCAGATCTGATCAATCGCAGGGTTCAGAGGTTACGCACAATAACTTGAGGGCGAGATTTGATATAGGGGAAGAAAAGGTTCATAAAGCCATGAAAGAGTGGGCAAGGCTTACCGAAGAATTTAGAGAAGCTTTGATTGGAAACGATTCAGCCAAGATGCACAGCTTGATAAACCACAATTACGACATTAGAGAGTCGTTAATTGAAATTACTGAAGAAAACAAAAAAATGGTAAAATTAGCCCGTTCGGTTGGTGCAAGTGCCAAATTTACAGGTTCAGGTGGTGCTGTTATCGGAACATATTCGACTGAAAATCAATACGAAGAATTGGTTAATGTTTTATCAAAGAAGGGGATAGAGGTAATTAAACCACTGATTGTTAGCAATAAAAATTAATATTTCAATAGCATTAGAAATGAAAGTAAGAAAAGCAGTAATACCTGCGGCAGGTTTTGGTACAAGGTTTTTACCGGTAACAAAATCACAACCTAAGGAAATGGTTCCAGTTGTTGACACTCCGGTAATTCAATATGTTGTTGAAGAGGCAGTTGAATCTGGAATAACTGATATACTTTTGATAATTGGTCGAGGTAAAAGAGCTATAGAAGAATATTTTGATAGAAGCTGGGAACTGGAGAAAGCACTTGAGGAAAAGGGCAAAATTGAACAACTTGAGCAAATTAGGAGAATAACTTCAATGGCCAACATCCACTTTGTTTGGCAAAAAGAATTAAGAGGATTAGGACATGCAATCATGCATGCTAAGACGTTTGTAGGAGATGAGCCATTTGCGGTATTGCTTGGTGACACTTTAATGGAAGGAAACAATCAGCCGGTAACCAAACAACTGCTTGATAAATTTGATAAATATCAGAGCCCTATTGTTGCTCTTGAAAGAGTTGATATGGAGAAAGTTCACAAATATGGGGTGATTAATGGTGAATTAATTGAAGAGAATTTTTACAAAGCAAATGGTTTTGTAGAAAAACCAAAGCCTGAACTTGCTCCGTCAAACTTAGCTTTCGCCAGCAGATACATTTTTACTCCACAGATTTTTGAATACCTTGAAAATACTATTCCGGGAATCAACGATGAAATTCAACTAACAGATGCAATGAAACTGATGTTGAAGGATCATGATTTATACGGGTTTTGTTTTGATGGAGTGAGATATGATATTGGGAATAAGCTGGATTTTATAAAAACTAACCTGATTTTTGGACTGAAAGATGAAGAAACCAAGGGAGAATTAATAAAATGGCTGAGTAAATTAAAATACTGAATTTAGATTTTATAGTCTTTATCATTCTTTATAAAAAGTTGAAAATTAATTCCATCCAATAATCTCGATTAGTTAGTTTATTTTTTCTAGATCTTTTAATTAAAGGTTAGATCAATAGTATTCCTTTCAGTTCAATATTTTTTATAGATGAATTCTTAAAATAAGCCAAAATTCCATTGCTAAATGTTAATTTTTTTTAATTTTACTGCTAAGAAGTGTTATGTGGATATTATAAAAAATCGAATATTAAACAAAATAATTGCATAAATATTCATTTTAGTTTCTAAGTGTTTATCTAATATTATATCTAATGGTGAAAAATGATTCTTTTTTTTTCCTTAAAATATTCAAAAAAAATAAAAATTTGTTTTTTAAATGTATTAACTTAACAAGCTAATAATCAAAGAAATTGCGAGATAGTCTTTTTATTAACCTAAATTTAATTTTTTATGAGAAAATTTGCGCTTTTACTTACATGCCTGCTTCTATGTGGGATACATGTAGTTTTCGCCCAAAGTCGGACAATTACCGGTACGGTAACTGACTCCGATGATGGTAGTACGTTACCGGGTGTATCGGTTGTAGTAAAGGGGACTAGCATTGGTACTGTTACAGATATCGATGGGAAGTTTTCTTTAAGTGTAGCCAAGGACGCCAAAACATTGAGGTTTTCTTTTGTTGGTTTTGAAACAAAGGAAATTGAAATCGGATCAGCTTCCAGCATCTCGGTTGAACTTCAGAAAGGTGCTTTTTCAGTTGACGAAGTTGTGGTAACAGCTTTCGGTATTTCCAAGGCCAAGAAAGCTCTTGGATATGCATCAACAGAAGTTGCATCAGAAGAGATGTTGCAAAGATCTGAAAATGACATGCTCAGGGCTCTCGATGGCAAAGTAGCCGGTGTTGAAATTCGTTCAACTGGAGGTGCCCCGGGGTCAGCAACCAGAATTACCATTCGTGGTAACTCTTCATTTTCAGGTGATAACCAACCATTATTTGTTGTTGATGGAATCCCTTACAGTAATGATTATGTCAGCACAACAAACCTTAGTACCGGTGGTGGTGCTTATGGTAGTGGTATTGGAACTTTAGATCCCAATGATATAGAATCTACTTCTGTACTAAAAGGTGCTGCTGCAGCTGCTTTATATGGATCAAGGGCTAAAAATGGTGTTATTCTTATCACTACAAAATCAGGAAGTGCAAGAGCAAAGAAATTTTCTATTGCTATTAACAGTTCTGTGAATTTTGAAACCATTTCTAGTTTACCTGATTATCAGAATACATACGGACCTGGTTCATCTTTTGGATATTCAAATGCCAATGGTTCTTGGGGCCCAAGTTTTGACTCAAGAGACTCTATCCCAACTTGGGGTGGATATTCTGCTGCATTTGATTGGGGTAAAAATATTCCATATGTTGCTCAACCAGACAATGTGTCAAGTTTATTTGAAACAGGGGTATCTTTCGATAACTCAATTAATGTTTCAGGAAGTACTGATCAGTCTTCATACAATTTAACTATTTCAGATTCGAGAAATGACGGTTATATTCCTTACTCTAATTTTAACCGTACAAACATTAGCGTTGGAGGAAACATTAAACTTTGGAAGAAACTTACTGCTGGTGCTTCACTTTCTTATTCTGCAACAAGTCAGGTTGGAGGTATTTTTGGTAATAACCAATCATCTGAAGGTTATGGTGCCTCTTCTTTTGCACGTGCATTATATCTTGGACGAAATTGGATTATGGACCCATACGAAAATCCTCTTACAGGTGCACCAATGCAGCCAAACGGAGATCAGTTTGATAACCCACTCTGGTCATGGAAACATAATCAAGTTTTAACTGATATGGATCGTATTTCAGGTAATGTTAACTTAAAGTATGAAATTTTAAGTTGGTTGAACCTGTCTTATAAATTTGGATTTAACTCATTTATCCAAGATCGTGCCGAAATTATCGATATTGGCTCAAGAGCACCGATGTTTGGAAAATCAGGTGGTATTACTGAAGATATGTTTAGGTCAACAGAGCTTGAATCCCAGTTGTTCCTTTCTTTTGATAAAGAAATAGTTTCAGGTTTCTCAATCGATGGTTTGATTGGTTTGAACCATAATCAAAGAGAAACAAATCGTCAGGCATATCGTGGATTCGGTTTTATTGTTGAAGGATTATACGACATTGATAACACAGAAGATGTTGTTGCAATAGGTGGAGGTTACTCAAAACGTCGTTTAATGGGACTTTTAGGTGAAGTAACTCTTAATTACAAAGATTTTGCTTTCTTGACATTAAGAGGAAGAAACGACTGGTCTTCAACTCTTCCAAAATCTAACAATTCATATTTCTATCCAGCTGTTGATTTGTCTTTCATCTTTACTGATGCATTTAATATCGACAGCGATATATTGAGCTTTGGTAAGCTAAGGGCTAGCTGGGGTAAAGTAGGTATGGATGCAGATCCATATATGGTATATGATATTTACGAACTTGGTGGCCCGTTCATGGGACAATCATATATGTATACTCCTGATGTTTCTTATGATCCTAACCTTACTCCTGAATATAAAGAGGACATGGAAATTGGTGCCGAAATCAACTTCTTTAAAAACAGGTTGAATTTTGATATCGCTTTATATAATAGTAATTCTACTGATCAGATATATCCAATTATCGTACCTTCTTCATCAGGTTATTACCAAACATACACAAATGTTGGTGAACTCAACAATAAAGGTATTGAAGTATCTGTTATGGCTAAACCAGTCGACACTAAACATTTTGACTGGGATATGAGGTTAACTTTTACTAAGAATATAAACAAGGTTGTAAGCATCAATGGTGTTGATTCACTTGCTTACATCGATTTGCTTTTTGATGACCCAGCATCTGCTTTAATAGTAGGACAACCTTACGGTGTATTATATGGTACTGCTACAGCTCGTGATAATGAGGGAAACCTTTTAATAGATCCATCAACTGGATTTATGATTCAGGACGATGAACAACAAGTTGTAGGCGATCCTAACCCCAAATTTATGGCTGGTTGGACAAATACTTTAAGTGCTTACGGTTTTTCATTGTCATTCCTTATTGACCTGAAATACGGAGGCGATATATATACAAATACTGTTTCAACACTTCTTGGACGTGGTGTTACGATGGATACAGAAGACCGTGAAAAAACACACATAATTCCAGGTGTATACGGAGATGCTCAGACATTGGAACCAATACTTGATGGTAATGGAAATACAATTCAGAACACAACACAAGTTTCAACTAATGACCTTTATTTTGGTGATACCTTCGCAATAAATTCATTTGCTGAATGGCAGATTTATGATGCAACAACTCTTCGCTTACGTGAAGTTTCATTAGCATACAGCATTCCTGAAACATGGATTAAAAAATCACCTTTTAGTCAGATAAATCTTAGCGTAACTGCTAGAAACTTATGGTACTTTACACCATTTATTCCGGAACATACAAACTTCGATCCTGAAGTAAGTACTTATGGAGCTACAAACGTGTTAGGTGTAGAATATGACGCAGCACCGTCGACTAGACGTATTGGTTTTAATATCAAACTAGTATTTTAATTGATTTAAATTTTCAATGTATGAAAAAGTTAATTCCTATTATAGTATTGATAACGCTTTTGTTATCATCATGTGAAGGATGGCTCGATATTAATACCGATCCTAATAATCCTTCTGTAATAAAAATAAATAAAGTTTTACCCGTGATTAACCAAGATATTGGTGCTATTCTGGGTAATGGCTATTATGATCTAGGTTATATTACTTCTGTATATGTCCATCAGGTTGTTACCCGTGAGAAATTGGATCAATATGGTATTCTTGGCGATGATGTGGAGAATATTTGGGCTAATTTATATGTTGGACCTGTTAAAGAAGTTCAGAACCTTATCGATAATGCTACTGAATCCGGAAATACAATTTATGCCGGTATCGGTAAGTTTTATAAAGCTTATTTATTCAGTCAGATGGTTGATATCTGGGGTAGCGTTCCTTTCTCTGAAGCTTGTGCTCCAGGAAACTTCAATCCAAAGTTTGATGTAGATGAAGAAATTTATAAAGCATGCATTGCATTACTTGATGAAGCACTTGCTGATATTTCAAATACTGAAGCAGAAAACGAACTTGTTCCGGGTGCTGACGACATTATTTATGGTGGCGATACTGATCTATGGAATAAGGCAATAAATTCTTTGAAATTGAAATTATATGTTCAGGCAATAAATACCGGAATATATGATCAGTCAAAAGTTGACGCTCTCCTGGCCGGTGATTTAATCGATGAAGGCGAAGACTTTGCAATACCTTATGGCCCTTCAGTTGCTCCGGATAACAGAAATCCTGGATTTGTTGATGAATATGCCGGTGGACAAGTAAGTTCATATATAAGCCCATGGTTCTGGGAAATTTTGAATGGAAAAGCTACTCATATTTTTTCAGGTATTCCTGATCCAAGGACTCCTTATTATATCTGCACTCAATTAAGCGATGGTGATACTCCTGAAAATCCTTCTGAATACAGAGATGGTAATTTTGTAACTATCTATTTCGGCTCTGTTGGAGTAAACAGTGATCACGCAGGGAGAAATACCTTTTCTTTAATTGGTTTATATCCTGTTGGTGGTGCTTTTGATTCTGACGATTTAGATAAATCTGGTCCTCTTGGAGTTGATGACGGAACAGGTGCTGCACCTTATAGAATGATTACAGCAGCAGACGTTTTATATCTAAAAGCTGAATTAGCTGCTAAAGGTAAAATTGCTGATGACTTGAAAACAATACTCCAATCTGCAATTGAAGCTTCTTTTGTTTTAGTTGACCAGGTTACAGCAGTTGCCGGTATGGGTACAGAACCTGAACTAGTTGGATCTGAAGCTGTAACTGAATATATTGAAAAAGTAATGGGCGAATTTGATGCATCATCAGCAGAAAAGAAATTTGAAATCGTTATGACTCAAAAATGGATTTCTAAATTTGGTTCATCTAACGATTCATATACTGACTATCGTCGTACAGGTTATCCTGTAATGTTTGACCCTAATACAATGGGCGATTTGGCAACTGGCGGACCTGAAGGTAGCGGAAAGGTTCCTGTTCAATGTACTAGACCATACCCTCTGTCATTGCCTTGGAGTTCAGATGAATTATCTATGAATGATAATGCTCCGGCTCAGAAATCTGTTGGATCAGCTCCAATCTTTTGGGATAAATAATTGATAATATAAAAATTAAAGAATATGAAATTACTATTTAGATATATTTCAATAATTGCAGCTGTACTGTTTCTTGCTTATAGTTGTGAGGTTGATGAAAATGGTCCGCTGCCTGATGGAATGATGAATGGATGCGTGCCTTTTATTAATGTCGATGCTTCTGCATCCGATAGTTACATTGATGTTACAAAGCCTGATGAATACTCATTCAAAGCTACTTTGGATACTTTGTATAATTCTTCGTTCGACAAAATTACTATCGTGGTAGTTTATAACGGAAATTACGACAAGCAATATGTGATTCAGGATGATATCAAAACTCTTCCTTTGGAAATTACAGTTACTACTGCAACGTTGGTTGCTGCTGTTCCAGAATTAAATTCAGCAGCTGATATTAAAGAAGGTGACAGTTTCCATGTATTTGCTATTCCAACTGTTAATGGTAAAGCATTACCTCCATATCAAATGCTTGGTGGAAAAGCATACAATACAATGGGCTCTTCAGTATATGCTGAATTAGCTAATTTAAAAGGTGCCGATGCTGATGTAATGATAAGCGTACCTTGTGCTTTCAATCTTGCTGATTACATAGGTGTAATGTATTGTAAAGAAGACTGGGGTGGCGGTGAGTTTTATGAATATACCGTTACTTCAATGGAAGATCCTGATTATACAGGCGATGGAATTGGCCTTATTGTTACAGGTTGCTTTGATGGAGCAGATATATCTGTTCTAAAAGCTTATATTGACCTTAAAGACTTTAGTTTCAATAGTAAAGAAGAACAAATGGTCGTTCCTGATGTAGCAGCAATAGGTTACCCTGCTGCTTATGGTGCTCTTTATTTTGATAAATTTAAAGGTGTAGTAAACACTTGTGAAAAATCAATCCAGTTTACTACCGGAGTTTGTGTTGATATAGGATGCTTTGGAGATGCTACTTATACTTTGATGAATTTAGATAATTATAGCGCTAAAAGTACTGCAGCTTCTATTACAAATAAGAAGCCACTTAAGACTTTATAGTAAAATTAAAAAGCCGTCCTAGACGGCTTTTTTTTATTTGTACGAAATAAAAAAGCCCTGTTAAAGGGCTTTTTTTATTTTTGATTAATACTCATCTTCATTAAAGAAGAAATCGTCTTTACTAGGATAATCAGGCCAAATATCTTCAATTGACTCATATATTTCTCCTTCGTCTTCAATCTCCTGAAGATTCTCAATTACTTCTAGAGGTGCTCCGGATCTAATGGCAAAATCGATAAGCTCATCTTTGGTGGCTGGCCAAGGTGCATCTTCAAGTTTCGAGGCTAATTCTAATGTCCAGTACATAATTAGGTGTATAGTATGTTTAACAATAAATCATTCTTGTTTTTATGCGAATATATATAATTTTTCAAAAAAGAAACTAAAAAATGCTGATTTTTATACTTTCCAATATGTCTCTTTTTCTCCTTCAATGAAATTTACATATCTTGAAAGTACAAAAAGGTAGTCAGATAATCTGTTTATATATGTTAATATCCTGTCATCGTTTGATATTGAGTCATATAACTCTGATATTCTGCGCTCAGCTCTTCTACATACTGTTCTGGCAATATGTATGTAGTTTGAACATATAACTCCTCCCGGAATTATAAAATTATTTAAGACAGGTAAAATATCTTGCATCCTGTCAATTTCTTTTTCTATTAATGTTATGTCTTCTTCTTTTATGTATATCTTTTTCCTTAAATCAGATTTACTTTCATCTGTTGCCAAGTTAGAAGCAATTATAAATAGAGCGTTTTGTATTGAAAATATTGTTTCACCTTGAGTGCTGTCTTTTATCGAGCACTTTATTAGACCCATCCATGAATTTAATTCATCAATTGTTCCGTATGACTCAAGTCTTATGTCAGACTTTTTTACCCTGGTTCCGCCAATAAGCCCAGAGGTCCCGTTATCTCCGGTTCTTGTATATATTTTTACCATTCTTCTGATTGTTTAATTTTGAACTTAAGTATTATAAGTAAAAGTATGCAAATAATTGTTGTATTTTTTATTTTTTATTAAAGTTGATACTAGTTTAAAGTTTAACCGATAAGCGATATATTTGTTTATGCCTTCACAATTATCGCAAGATATTAAATATCTGAAAGGGGTAGGCCTCAAAAGGGCAGAACTTCTTAAACAAGAATTAAATGTCAATTCATTTAATGACCTTTTGTATTATTTCCCTTACAAATATGTTGATAGAACTAAGTATTTCTCGATAGCCGAGACAAATGAGAATATGCCTTATGTTCAGATTGTTGGCAAAATTGATTCTTTTGAAGTTGTGGGAGTTGGCAACAAATCAAGGTTGACTGCTATTTTTTCTGATAATACTGGCTCTCTTGAGTTGATTTGGTTTAAAGGAATAAAATTCGTACTACCAACTCTGAAGCTGGGAAAAGAATTCATCGTTTTTGGTAAACCTTCCGTTTTTAACGGAAAGAAGAATATTATTCACCCTGAACTGGAAATCCCCGGAGATTCTAAACTTAATATTTCAGGTTCTGTTCAGTCGTTTTATAATACTACTGAAAAAATGAAGAAGAATTTTCTTTCTTCTAAGGCTATTCTGAAATTACAGGCAACTCTTTTTGAATCGTTGAAAGGCATTATTGAAGAATCTCTTCCCGCTTGGTTTGTTGAAAAATTCAAGCTGATGAATCTTCATGACTCACTGCTAAATGTCCATTTCCCTAAAGATAATGAGTTGTTAAGAAAGGCAAGATATCGATTGAAGCTGGAAGAGCTTTTCTATATTCAGCTTAAAATTCTAAGCCTTAAATCTAATAGAGAAAGAAGATTTAAAGGCCATGTTTTCAGTAGAATTGGCGATTATTTTAATAAGTTCTACAAAGATTGTCTTCCCTTCGAAATGACTAATGCTCAAAAAAAAGTTATAAAGGAAATTAGAAAAGACCTTGGCTCAGGCCGACAAATGAACCGCTTACTGCAAGGGGATGTTGGTAGTGGTAAAACTCTGGTTTCTTTGATGTGCATGCTTATTGCAATTGATAATAAGACTCAGGCTTGCATGATGGCTCCAACAGAGATTCTTGCAATTCAGCATTTTAATACTATCTCATCAATGTTAGCCCCCCTTGATCTTAATATCAAACTGCTGACTGGCTCTACAAAAACTGCCGAACGCAAAATTATTCATAACGAACTCGAAGAGGGAAGATTAGATATTCTTATCGGTACTCACGCTCTTATTGAGGATAAAGTAGTTTTTAGAAATCTTGGCTTTGTTGTTATTGACGAACAGCATCGCTTTGGCGTAGCTCAAAGAGCAAAACTCTGGGCAAAAAATTCTATCCCTCCCCATATTTTGGTAATGACAGCTACTCCTATTCCTCGAACATTAGCAATGACTGTTTATGGTGATCTTGACGTTTCTATAATTGATGAACTTCCTCCGGGAAGAAAGCCTATTAAAACGATTCATTTCCACGATAATAAAAGGAAAGAGGTTTATAATTTTATTAGAACTGAAATTCAGAAAAGCAGACAGATTTATATTGTCTATCCTTTGATAGAGGAATCTGAAACGCTTGATTACAAGAATCTTCAGGATGGATATAAGACTATTCTAAAAGTATTCCCAGAGTTCAAAGTGAGTATGGTACACGGAAAAATGAAGTCTTCCGATAAAGAGGAAGAAATGTCAAGATTCAAAAACCACCTGACCGATATTCTCGTTTCAACGACTGTTATTGAAGTTGGAGTTGATGTGCCTAATGCTTCTGTTATGGTTATCGAAAGTGCTGAAAAGTTCGGCTTATCTCAATTGCATCAGCTGAGAGGTAGGGTAGGTAGGGGCGCCGATCAGTCGTTCTGCATTTTAATGTCATCTTACAAACTTTCTAGAGAAAGCACTATCAGGCTTGAAACAATGGTCAGAACTAATGATGGCTTTGATATTGCTGAAACTGATTTAAAGCTTCGGGGACCTGGAGATATTGAGGGTACTCAACAAAGTGGCATTGGAATAGAACTTAAAATTGCCCAATTAGCTAAGGATGGCGAGATTCTATCTTATGCCCGACATATTGCTTCTGATATTATCGAACAGGATCCTGAACTTACTAATGAAAATAATATCTTTTTCAGGAAACAGCTGATTGCTATGAAAAAAGCTCAGATTAACTGGAGTAATATTAGTTAAACAAGTTATTGATCTGAAGGCGATTTCATAAACTTGAACTGTTTTTCTTCCCCACTGTCATAAGTAATTTTAACGAGGTTAAGACCACTGTTCAATTGTGATATATTAAGTCCGTGAGCTATTCCATTTCCCCCTGTTTCTAATATTTTCTCTCCGGTAAATGAATAAACGACAACCTTGTTAATCTCGTCTATCCCATTTGTTTTGAAATAAATAATATCTGATGCTGGATTAGGAAAAATATAATCATTGTTGATGCTATTGTTTCTGACAAATGAACTGCTTGTATCTATTTTAGATGTATCCATCACATTGTAAAGAAAATTGATTCCTAGTGGCAGACTTGATGCTAAACTTTGTGTGTGATCTCCTTCAGGGTCAATTTTAAAAGTATGCGGTATTTGATATTTTGTAAGGGTGTCGGAGAATAACTGGTTTTGGGAAAGCAACTTATACCCGTCAAGTTCTCCACAATACATGTAAACAGCCATCTCCAAATCATGGTTCCAGTTTTTTATCATGTTGATGGGGTTATTGATTTCCCACCTTCCTGCTATGTCCTGATCAATAATCCCTTCTGAAGTTATTGGAAAGTCTACAGGCGGATCATTGCTCAAATTTGGCGAAAAGGCTCCGGCCATCGAATAAATTAGTTTTGTAAGACTGCTGGTATATGTGAAATTATAAGGTGGTGAATCGCCATTCTCAGTTAAAATCCTGGGCAACATGTCTTGATAGTAGGTTACATGAAGAGGACCGCTTAACGAAGCAATTCCAATATAGTGTTCCTGATTTTTTAAAGCACATTTCATTGAACCATAACCCCCCATGGAATGACCCATAATCGACCATTTCTTTCTGTTGGTATATGTGTTGTATTTAGTCTTTATTTCATTACGCAAATCAACAGCTATGTAATCTTCAAAATTTCCGTATAGTTCAGAGTTTGTATAGAAACTTCCAAGAAAGGGGGCAGAACTGCCGTCAGGGATAACAAATATGACCTTAAAAAGATTCTTGTAGATGCTTTGTGAATAGGGTAGTACTAATTCCAGCGGCATTACCATCTGATCAGCATTTACACTTGCACCATGTAAAAAAATAATTACAGGAAATTTCTTAGTTGTATCTGCTTCATCATATCCATCAGGGAGTGATATGTAATATGTCTTATCAACCCCTAGTGCATTACTGTGGAATGTTTTTTTGACAAACCTTTGAGCAGACAATGTCATGCTACTCAATAATATTAACCCAATAAATATCCACAGACTTTTATTCATTTTTGATTTTTTATCAATTTAGCACAAAGTTATTATAGATAACTGAAACTGAACAATATTTTAAAATTATTGTTCAGGGAATGATGTTTTGATTTATTTAGATAAATTCAAATTTTATTTATTATTTTGAACTCAGAAAATTTTAGTACATGAAAAGATATTTTATTACAGTTCTAATTTTATTATTTGCCCTCTACAATAGCTTTGGTGCGGATAATACAGTAAAAAGATCTCATAAAAATTATGAAATCAAAGGTGTTAAAATAGGGCTCAATGAATCAAGAGATTTAAGGATTCCACCTCCTGAAGGTTTTACCGATAAATCAGCAAATTTAAAAGGTAAAGCGAATTTTATAATCCGCTTTAATGGTTTCAGCAATCAATCCCGTGCTGCTTTCAATTATGCAACTGCTATATGGGAAAGTATTATTGATTCTCCTATCGATATAAAAATTGATGCTTATTGGACAAAATTATCTGGTTCAACCTTGGCATATTGCTCTTCAATAAACTATTATCTTGGCTACGACGGATTGATGGAACCCCGCACTTATTTCCCTGTAGTGCTGGCTGAAAAGATGACTAGAAAGAACCTGAACGATTCTTTAAGCTTTGATATGGAAATTGCTATCGATAGTGACGCCAGTTGGTATTATGGTACTGATGGTAAAACTCCTTCCGATAAATACGATCTCGTTTCTGTTCTCTTGCATGAAATTTGTCATGGACTTGGCTTTGCCGAATCTTTTTATGTACAGAACAACACAGGAGGATGGGGCTTGAGTAGTGGATTCGGCTTGATTTACGATAAATTTGTTATTGATTCTAAAGGAAACCATTTAATCGATACTTTGATTTATCCTGTTAATTCTTCTGAACTGAAAGATGTTCTTACAAGCAGGGTGCTTTATTTTGACGGACCTGTTCTGGCAAGTGAATATGGCAAAAAAGTTTCTTTATATGCTCCTGGAACATGGGAATCAGGTTCTAGTATCTCACACTTAAGCAATGCTTATTCTACTGGAGATAACTCTTTAATGACTGCTACCAGCTATAAAGGTGAATCAATTCACAACCCGGGAATAGTTGCTGAAAATGTATTATCTGATGTTGGCTGGAAACAGATACACATAGAACATAGTCCTTTAATTAGTTCTGAAGAGGTCAAAAATGTTAAGGTTGAAGCAAGAATCTATCCTGATTTTTCTTCTCAGGTTGTTGATCCTAAACTTTTTTATTCTATAGATAGTGCTTCTTATATTGAGGTTCCTTTGATTAAAAATTCTTCCGATACTTCAAAATATTCAGCTAATATACCTGTTGCAAAGTCGGGCTATATTAGTTATTACATTAAAGCTAACGATAAGTATGCAAGGGATTTTATCATTCCTGTCAATGCTCCTGAAGAGAGTTATAGCTTTTTTATTGGTGACGACACAATAGCTCCGCTTATTAAGCATTTTCCTAATACTTTCCTTTTACCAGGTCAGGATTCAATTTTAATTAATGCATTCGTTACTGACGGATTCGGTATTGATAGTGTTTGGATTGAGTATTCTTATAACGACCAACCCCAAAACTCTGTGGGGATGGAAATCTTGAAAGAGACTCAATATCAGACTTCTCTAGATATTTCTTCTTTAAATATTGTTGATGGCGATTCTATTTTTTACAGAGTTGTTGCTAAGGATAAATCAAAAGTGGGGAATATTGCTTACTCTCCTGATTCCGGCTGGACCAAAGTTAATGTTGAAGCAATTCCAGAATATGTTGAATCTTTTGAAACTAATTTTGAAACAACTAATAGTCAGTTTATTCTTCAAGGTTTCTCTTTCGATACTCCTGATGGCTTTAAAAATGGAGCTCTTCATTCTGTTCATCCCTACGAGTTTGCAGGTGAAAATAACCACCTTGAATATATTGCGCAGTTGAGGTATCCGGTTAAAGTTAGCGAAACCAACCCCTTTATTTCTTTTGATGAAATTGTGCTTGTTGAACCGGGAGAAGAAGGTACAAGTTATGGCGATGATGAATTCTGGGATTATGTAATTGTTGAAGCGTCAAAAGATGAAGGTAAAACTTGGACTTACCTCGAAAAGGCTTGGGATAGCGGCTATAATAAAGATTGGTTTAATGCTTATAACACTTCTATAAACGTTCAGTTTTCTCAGGCTCTTGGTACTCCTGATATGTTTAAAAACCACTTGATTGATATCACTTCTAATGGTAGAATTAAAATTGGAGATGAGATTATTATAAGGTTCCGTTTATATTCCGACCCATTCGCTAGTGGCTGGGGCTGGGCAATCGATAATCTGAAGATTCAAACCAAAGGACTTTCGTCTAATCAATTGGCGAAAGCTTCTAATATTGTTATTTATCCTAATCCTGTTGTTGGAAATCAGATGTTTATAAAATCTCCGGATGAAAGAATCAACGAAGTATCATTGTACAATTTCCAAGGTTCATTGGTTTTTTCAACCAAGAGTATAATAAACGGTCATATTTTCCTTCCAGAAACAATCAAAGGTGGATATATTGTTGTAGTTAAAACTGAAAACAAGATATCTCACTCAAAAATACTGGTGAAGTAATTTTTTTATTTCTTTAAGATCTTTAGCTTTTGACCTATATATAATCCTCGGGTATTGGAAATATTATTCAACTGCCTTATCTCTTCGGCTGATGTACCAGGATAATTCTTTGCTATTTCCCAAAGGTTATCTCCTCTTCTGACAGTATAATAGATATAAGAACTTCCTGAATTGTTAGTTGAAGTGTTGTTTTCAACCGATGCAATTGCTGAATTGACAGCTTCCTGTGCTTTATTTTCAGCAGTAGTTGTGCTAGTCTTACTTGTACTCTTCTTATTCGAAGTTTTATCTTCAGGGACATAAATAACAAGCTTCTGACCAACTCTGATCATATTACCTCGCATATTATTCCAACTTTTAAGATCGGAAAGACGTACACGATATTTTTGAGCAATAGCACCAGGAACATCTCCTGATCTGACTGTATGAATTATCTTTTTCTTGCCCGATATATCTGTTGGTGCATAAGTATATGATGAATGTACCGGATTTTTTATCTGATTATTTGGGAAATATACATCTCTGTTATATGCAAATACCTGCGAATCTTGTTCAATAAACCTGCTTATTGATTCTTCCGGTAGCGTTATTGCATATGATTTTGTTGACGTTGCCGGTATCACATCTTTCTTGAAGATTGGATTCAAATCCCGCAAAATCTGAAGATCTAAATTTAATACTGTCGCTACCTGGTTTAAATTAAGATACTCGCTAATGACAACTGTATCAGTTGAAAAATTGAAAACCGGTTCTCTGGGTACCAAATTATGCTCTTTGTAATAATTTACCGTATATGCTGCAGCTATAAAAGCTGGAACGTACCCTCTTGTTTCTTTTGGTAGCCGATGATATATTGTCCAGTAATCCTGTTTACCTCCAGTTCTTGCGATTGCTCTGTTGATATTGCCCGGTCCACAATTATAGGCAGCAATTACAAGATGCCAATCGTTATATATAGCATACAGGTCTTTAAGGTATCTTGCGGCGGCTTCTGTTGCCTTTAAAGGGTCGTAGCGTTCATCTACATAGGAATTTACTTCCAGTCCGTATAACTTGCCCGTTCTGTACATAAACTGCCATAATCCTGATGCACCCACCCTCGAAACTGCTCTCGCATTCATTGCTGATTCAATAACAGCCATGTATTTGAGCTCTAAGGGAAGTTGATATTTGTCAAATATTTCTTCAATCATAGGAAAATAGAACTCCGTTAGACCAAGCATTGTCTCAATTTTGTCATGCCTCTTTTTTGTATAGAATTCTATTAAATCTCTCACTTTACTATTGAATGAAAGGTCAACCGGTGAATTTATGTCGGCAAGCCTTTTCATTATTATTGAGTCAGTAAGGTTGCCGTCTACACTTAATCCTAAGTCGCTGGAATCTCCCGGCACCAGATTGTCTTCGATTGTAACCGGAGCTGATATTGAATCAAGGTTATATATTGTCCTTATGTAGGAGTCATTTGACATACTGTCAAGTTTCTCAGAAAAAACACTGTCGAGAAACTTATCAGGGTAGGTCCTGAAGGTATCAAGTTGCCCACCTGAATCAATCAGTGCAATTTCAATTCTTTGCATTGGCATGATAAGCGGGTTGCCTTCTGCATAGGTTTTAACAGGATTTGTAAGTTGGGAAAATAATAATACAAGAAGAATAGACTGAATTTTCTTCATTAAAAACCTCCTTTTAAAATGTTAAAGCCAAATGTCCTCCTAAGATAAACGAATTTGTAATAGGGTCTCTATAAATTGGCTCAAAATTAAACGTTAAATCTTCACTAATATCAAAATCAAGAAAATGGGCATCCACATTTGCATCCATAATGTTGAGCAAATAGAACCCTACTGAAATGATTATAAATAAATCTCTCTGTTGTCTTGAATTGTCAATTTTATCCTCAAAATTTGTTTTCAAGGTGCTAATTTCTGACTGCGAAAAATCATATTCCGGATACATTTCCTGATAGAACGCTGTCGTAGGATCATCATCTGTCAAATCATGATACGATTTTCTTAAGTCTAAATAGTTTTGGTTGTAGTTGTTTATAAAATAACCTAAGGCTCCAAATCCTCCATAAATTATTGGTACTTTCCACCACCGTTTATTGTAAATCTGACCTAAACCCGGAAGTACAGCCGAGTATATGGTCGCTTTACCGGGTATATGTTTTTTTACGGAAATTTCTTTTTTAATTTCTGTGGAGTCTGACTTTTCCTGAACTGGCTGGGCATTGGTCCCAATAAATACAAACAGAATCAGGAACATCAATAATATGCCCTTGTTACATATACTCAAAACCGGTATCTTATTTATTTAATTTGTCTAATACTCCAATTATTCTCTCAAGTTCTTTTTCTGATTTGAATGGAATAACGATCTTTCCTCTACCTTTATTATTCATCTTGAAATCTACATCCGATTCAAAATGTTTTGAAAGGTGCTTTTTCAACTCTTCATATTCCTCAGGGAATTTTGGTACTTTAATAGCGGTTTTTGATTTCTGTTCTTCTCCGTCTGTGTTTATCTTTCTAACTATTTCTTCAATCTTCCTTACTGAAAAATCATACTTCACAATTTGTTTGTAAAGCATTATCTGAGTCTCCGGATCATCAATGCTGATAATTGCCCTGGCATGTCCCATCGTGATTTCTTTTTCCCTGATTGCTTTCTGAATCAATGCAGGTAATTTCAATAGACGTAAATAATTTGTTACTGTCGATCGTTTCTTGCCAACTCTGTCTCCAAGGTTCTCCTGAGTCAGGCTACATTCATCTATTAAGCGCTGATAGCTTACTGCTACTTCAATAGCATCAAGATCTTCCCGCTGTATGTTTTCAATAAGCGCCAGCTCAAGCATGTTGGAGTCATCAGAAACCCTGATGTATGCTGGAACTTTTGTCAAGCCTGCCATTTTCGATGCCCTGAACCTTCTTTCTCCCGCTATAATCTGATATTTGTTTTCAGAAACTTTTCTTAGCGTAAGAGGCTGAATTATGCCTACCTCTTTGATGGAATTCGATAACTCAATCAGCGATTCTTCATCAAAAGTAGTCCTGGGCTGCCATGGATTGGTCTCTATCATGCCGATTTCAACCTCATCTATTAATGTTGCAGTTTGGGGTCCAAGGGTTGTAGAATCATCAATCAATGCTCCAAGTCCTCTTCCTAATGCATGTCTTTTGGCCATATCTTTTCCTTTTGAATCAGTATTATTTTTCAGCTTTTGGGCTATTCTTTGTTATTAACTCTTGTGCTAAGCATAAATGATTTGTCGATCCCTTCGATGTTGCATCATAAAGTAAAACCGGCTTCCTGTGACTGGGAGCTTCGCTTAATCGCACATTTCTTTGTATTACAGTGTCGAAAACCATTTCCTGAAAATGCCTCTTCACTTCTTCGTACACCTGATTCGAAAGATTTAACCTTGAATCGTACATCGTCATGAGGAATCCTTCTATGCTTAATTCCGGATTTAGCTTGTTCTGTATGATTTTTATAGTATTTAATAGTTTACCAAGCCCTTCAAGTGCAAAATATTCGCTCTGTACAGGTATTATTATCGAATCGGCTGCCGTTAATGCATTCACCGTTATTAACCCTAACGAAGGCGAACAATCTATTATTATATAATCATACTTATCCTTTAATGCGTCTGTTATCTGCTTAAGAACTTTTTCCCTCTCCGGCATATTCAGCATTTCAATCTCAGCTCCTACTAAGTCTATGTGCGAAGGCATTATCTGAAGGTTCTCTATTTCTGTGTTCAATATTGCCGCTTCAGGATCAATATGATCTATAATGCACTCATATATACTGTTTTCTATATTTTTTAAATCGAAACCCAATCCTGATGTGGCATTGGCCTGAGGATCGGCATCTATCAATAATACTTTCTTTTCTAAAACTGCTAAGCTCGCTGAAAGATTGATCGCAGTTGTAGTTTTTCCTACTCCACCTTTTTGATTTGCAATTACTATTACTTTACCCATGTATGATTTTTTTGTAGTCCCAAAAATAATATTTTAACTCGTAACGACATCACAAATTTTCCCTTTGGAAAATTTATAATGGATCAACATCAATATTGAATATTACAGATGCATTGTTAACTGCTTGTTTTACTTTGTTTATGCTTTTATTTATTTCTTCTTTAGCCTCTGATACTGAATGATTTTTTTCAAGCTTTATTCTGACCATAAGTTGATAAAACATTGATATTCTACTAACTAATGGATATTCTGGCCCCAGTATCTTTGCTTTTATGTTTTTATTGAGCTCTGCAACAAGCTGTTTTGCTGCTATAATCGTCCGCTCCTGATTCTTATGCTTTATCGTAATGTTTACCAGCCTGTACCACGGCGGATACATGAATATTTTTCTTTCTGATATGTATTTTTCAAAAAAAGAATCATAATTGTTAATGATGACATTTTTTATTACAGGATGCTCTGGCTGAAGGGTTTGGATTATTACCTTACCCCTTTTGTTTGCTCTTCCAGCACGACCGCTTACTTGTACAAAAAGCTGATATGCTCTTTCATGCGACCTGAAATCGGGATAGTTAAGTATGTTGTCGGCATTTAAAATTCCTACTACACTCACATTCTTGAAATCCAGACCTTTGGTTACCATCTGTGTGCCTACAAGTATCTGAGTTTTCCCTTGGGTGAACTTTTCTATTATCTTCTCATGCCCAGATTTTCCTCTCGTTGTGTCAGTGTCAAGCCTCCCGATTGTTGCTTCCGGGAAAAATATTTTTAGCTCATCTTCAATCTTTTCTGTTCCAAATCCTTTGGTGTTTATATCCGGTGAACCACAATTACCACATTTCCCGGTCAGCTTCATTGTGTATCCACAATAATGGCATAACAAATAACTCTGTGATTTATGGTATGAAAGGCTTACGTCGCAATGCTTGCATACCGGTATCCACCCACATGATTTGCATTGTACGTAGGGCGAAAAACCTCTTCTGTTTTGAAATAATATTATCTGCTCATTATTCTCCAGCGCTTTTTCTATTTCTTCAAATAGCAAAGGGGTAAAATGAGATTTCATGGTTTTTCTTTTGTAAGCATCAGTGATATCTGCTACTTTAATCTCCGGCAGCTCAGCATCAAAATGCCTTTTATTCAGAAATACATATCCGTACTTCTCTGTTTTACAGTTAAGATAGCTTTCAAACGATGGGGTAGCAGTGCCCATCAGCACTTTCGCTTCATGCAAACCTGCAAGTACTACAGAAGCATCTCTGGCATTATACCTTGGAGCCGGGTCAAACTGCTTATAGCTAGTATCATGCTCTTCGTCTACTATAATGAGTCCCAGATTCTTAAAAGGGAGGAAAAGCGATGAACGGGTACCAAGTATCAATTGATAGTCATGTTCCTTATCACTCTCAAATTCAAGTACTTTATTCCAAATTTCTATTCTTTCTGAATCATTGAACTTTGAATGGTAGATTCCTGCCTTATTTCCAAAGACTTTTTTTAACCTGGTGATTATTTGAGATGAAATCGCAATCTCAGGCAATAGGTATAATACCTGCTTGCCAGCTTTAATCTGGTCTTCAATAAGTTTAATGTATATTTCTGTCTTTCCACTTGCTGTAATTCCATGCAGCAACACTACTTTTTTGCTCCTGTATTGATCGTAAATTTTATTGATGCTTTCCTCCTGAAATTCATTGAGCTTTATCGTTACTTTAGGTTCATTTCCTTCCTTGATTCTGTCGGTCTTTACATTTTCAACTTTGATAAATTTCCTTTCTATCAGACCCTTAAGTACTGCATCATTTGAATTGCTCTTAAGCAGTAGTTCTCTTTTCTCAATGTTTTCTTTCCTGTTTATGGCGAAATGGTTAAGCTCGTTCAACAGGAACATAAATAGTTCAAGTTGCTTTGGCGCCCTATTGAGCTGTCCGAAAGCTAATTGAAAGTCATCATCAGTTTTTAAGTTCTCCGATACCGAAATAAAGGGCGTTGTTTTTGGTCTGTACCTTTCAATTACCTCTTCATCAACAATTATGGCTTCCTTACTGATCAGTGATTTGATGATGCCATAAGAGTCGCTCTTTTTTATTAGCGAATTGAGATCTTTTATGGATGCTGATCTCTGACTGTAGATAAATTGAAATACTGTTTCTTCAATGTCGCTTAGTTTTTCATTTTCAAGCCATTCAGGGTTGTATGTCAGCTTCGTCTGACTTTCAAGCTTCAAGCCCGATGGCAGAGCTGCTTTCATTACTTCTCCTTCGCTGCAGCAGTAATAGTTTGATATCCAATCCCAAAAGGGAAATGAAAGCTGATTGACAACAGGAGAATCATCTATGATTGTATTTATTGCTTTTGTCTCGAATTTAGGAGCTTCAGAATATACCTTTTTTACGATGCCCGAATATAATTTTCTTGCTCCAAATTGCACCAACACTCTGCTGCCGGGTATTATCTTGCTTTTCCACTGTGCCGGAGCATGATAGGTGAAGCTCTGGTTAAGAGGAACAGGCAATATTACATCGATATATATCAGATTGTTGTCCATGAAATTCTATTCCCCAAAAATAGTTTAATGAAATCTAATAGGGATGATAATTGAAAACAACTTATCCACAAAATTAACAAACTGTTGATAAGTTATTTCTTCCTTGATTTTACTACCATGAAAGCCCCGAAAATAAACAGTAATGCCCCTGCCCATGCCAATATACTGAACTTTTCTCCTTCAATCCAGCTAACATCCATCATGGTCAAAATAGCCATAATTATGAAGGTTATTATAGGGTTGTTTATAAGAATCGCACTTACTTTATTGGCTTCAAGATATTTGAGCGAGGCAGTCATACACCCGTAGGCAACCAAAGTATTTATACCCAGAAATATAAGTAAACCCCACCAGTAGATATTTAATGTTCCCAGAGTATGAAAATTAACAAGTGGAAGATAAAGGAAAACCGGCAGTATGAATATCACAATATTTTGAGTCTTAGGTTCATACTTGGGTAACAGCTTCTTCTGAATAATGGCATATAAAGTCCAGGTGACAGCCCCAACCAGTGTGAATGTAACTCCTAATATGAAGTCTTTTGATGTGTATTGCATATTGTTCAGCTGCTCTTTGTAAAAAAGGGCGAATCCCAATATCAATACTGCAAATCCGACTATCTGTGGCTTACTTATTTTTTCTTTGAAAATGACTATCCCGGCTATGGCAAATAAAACCTGGCTAACCTGAATTATCACCTGAGCATTGCTTGGACTGGTATACTTAACTCCCAGCATAAAACCGATATAATTAATTGCAAGTGCTACCGATGCTACAAGTAGTAGCAGGGGTGGTCTTTTCAATATATTCAGGCTCTTCCGGTCAGTAAACCACATCCAAATAAACAGGGCAATGGCTGCAAAAAAGAATCTGAACCACACAATGGTGTAGGAATCTACAACAGTAAGAGCAACCTTCAAGGCTATCGCAAGTACTCCCCAGAACAATGCAGTTGTTACTGCCAATAAAACCCCTATGTTGCTTTTGCCCATTTTCCTAAGGTTATTATTTGTTTATCTGCTGCCTAAGGTCATCAATATTACTCCAAGAATTATTCCTGCGAGATATACTCCTTTTTTCCTGACATTCTTCTCTTTAAAGAATATCGCAGCAAATATAAAAGGAATTACAACACCGCTTCTTCTGATTCCCGATAGAACTGAAATCAGCGATTCAGGATAACTAATCGCCCAGAAATAAAAGAAATCGGAAAGGACTAAAAAAATGCCAATCAAAGGAATAGTCCACCTGAATTTAAAAGGTGTAGTCTTCTTTCTTGTTGGATACCAAAAGAATATTACGATTGGCAGCAAAATCAGCAATTGGTATATTCCTGACCATGCCTGAACTGAAAACCTATCGATTTCCCTTACTATATATCTGTCGTACAGACTACTTGTAGAGCCAAGCAGCGTTGCGATTATAATTAGCCATATCCATTTATTTTTTCTGAAACTTATGCCTTCAAGTCGGCCTGTTGTTGAAAACAGAAAAAAGAAAGTTAATGTGGTCAGCAAACCTACCCATTGTAAAGCGTTGGGACTTTCCGAAAATATTATTATTGCTCCAAGCAAAGTCCATAGGGGAGCAGTTGCCCTGATTGGCGATACTATTGTCAGTGGTAAATGCTTGATTGCAAAAAAAGCTGAAATCCAACTGCCTAAGACTATAGCAGATTTAAAAAATATCTGAATATGTTCTTCAGGCGAAATCGTTGGTACATAAATATTTATTGCTTTAAATGAATCAGGGAACAAGTATGACCCTGTTATAAATGAAATAAATATGAGCGCACTGGTAGATACAGAGATGAGTAAAACAGGAAAAACAGCATTGTTGTTTAATGATGTCTTTTTGAAAATGTCATAAATTCCAAGAAGTACTGCAGTAATTAATCCAAAAATGCCCCACATTAGAAAATTCTTTGAGTGGCAAAAATATCAGTAATTAATTTAAGTGATATTATTTTTTAATAGAGTTTTCAATTTTTGCAAAATAATTGACATTGCTGCATCTTTTTCTGAAGTAGGAGCTCAACATATAACTATTCCCTTCTGTTCTGAAAGGAGTCAAAGTAGTACCACATTCGTCCTTTCTCCCTTTATTAAGGGAGAAAGGACGAATGTGGTACGGATATGGTCCCTATATGGTTCCTATTTGTCTACTTATAATTTTCAATTGAATCAGTCTTCATTCTTGACATATCCCAAAGTAGCTTTGCCCAGATAATAATGCAAGGAACAGCCTTCAAAACATACGGGGTAACCAATTCTTTCCTTAAAAAAGCCGGGAAGATATCGGTAGGAGATAGCGAGACAAATATGAAAGCTGTGATAATAAGGACATTATTGAGAATTGTTTTTTCAGAAGTGAAAAACCAAATAGCAATTCCGGCTAATGCTATTATGAAAGTTGAAGATTCGGCTTTATGGTTGAAAATAATAATCCAAATTAGGATTGAGCATAAAACCAACATCCTAAACTTATAAATATTGTAATTTTTAAACTTCAACAGAGGAATGCAAAATATGGCAGCTCCTGCTAATAATACAGCTATCTTGTTTGCATTCAGACCAAACCATGAATTCAAAAATCCTATGACTGATAGTCCATTTGAAATTGAGTGGTCGTTTTGGAGCATTTGGTACCAGCTTTCATATAAGAATTTCAATTGTTCCATATCAACTGCCAGCAGTGGTATAAAGAAGAAAATTGCCCCCCACATGAGGGAATAAATTGTAAGTTTCAATTTTTGGGGATAGAGTAAATAAAGGGCTATTGCTACTATTCCAAAAATCTTAATGTAAGCTGAACTCATAATTAAAAGGGTGGCTAATAGATAATTCCTTCGTTCCAGAAAGATGAAGGCAAGTATTATTAACCCTGCGATTAAGGCATTCGACTGTTCGTTTTGCATTGAAGTCATTAATTCGATAAGGCAAAATGCCATTATCAGAATCTTTTCCCGACTTTTAATTATTGGTAGCAGATAAATTGCCATGAAGAAAATTAGACAATTCAAGATATTCCACAGAGTGAGGCCAACTATAGATGGGAAATATGAAAATATTCCGAAGAACAATGAGAAAGCGGGACTATATTTATATAAGTCCCAATGCTCTTCAGGGTATAATTTGTAAAGATCCTTATCCTGAAAGAGATGGAAATGCGATTGCTTGAAAATGACAAAATTATTGTAGCAGGTGTACTGAGGGTGTTCTTCATAGACCTGAAAATGAGACTGTACACTTGCAATGATAGCAAAAAGTATGTATGTGGCAAGTATTATTTTGAACCAGTTGGAAGGAGATATATTTTTAAAAAATTTCATTAGTTATATTTTTTCGACATACAGCTGACCGGCTTCGTCTCTCACAACTTTTATTTGTTCTCCTTTCTCAATAAATCCGCTTATTGCAACGGCATCCCAAACATTGTCATCAACATTTACTTTTCCGGAAGGTCTGAGAACGGTATGGGAAGTTCCTGTTTTGCCAATCATTTCAGATTGCTTCATGTCGACGCCGATAAAACCATCTTCTTTCTTCTGAGTTGAAGTAAGAGCAAGATTTTGAAAAGGTCCTTTGCTTGCAGTGAATAGCTTCTGTCCCAAGAAAATAGATAGTACAAATCCTGCGAAAGTAGCAAGTGTTACAGTTAATAAAGAAACCAGAATTGAAATGCTATCTACGTTTTCAAAGTTAAATCTTACATTGTTGAGCAGACTAAGTGTTAGTCCCAGAAAAGCAAGTACACCACCTGAAATACCAGCAATACCAAAGCCCGGGAAGGCAAATAGCTCAACGGCAATCAGAACTAAGCCAATAACGAATAAGATAATTTCCCAGTTTTCAGCCATACCTTCGAGGTACAAGGGGGCAAAATAAGCAACAGCAGCAGCAATTGCGATAATTAATGGGAATCCGATACCGGGCGATTGCATTTCGAAATAAATACCTCCAATGATAGCCATGATAAGGATTCCGGAGATTATAGGGCTAGTAAGAAAACCAATAATTTTATCAATAGCGGTAGGTTTAAATTCACGTATTTCGTAATTGCCAACATTAGCCTTTTCAAGGAGCTCATCAATATTGTTGCTTACTCCTTCGCAAAAGCCATATTTTACTGCTTCTAATGCAGTGAAGGTTAATACTTTGCCTGTGTCAATAATTCCGGAGATATAAACATCTTCATCAACCATTGCTTCAGCAATAATTGGGTCGCGGAACCATTTTATTATAGTATCTCTGCCGTTAATTAATGTGTCAGCGCCATGGCTTTCAGCAGTAGATCTCATTATTGAGCGAAAGTAAGATTGAAATTTATCAGGAGCTTTCTGTCCGGTTTGGTTTACGACGGTTGCAGCACCAATATTAGCACCGGGTTTCATGAAAATACTGTCGCAGGCAATAGAAATAAGTGCTCCGGCAGAAGCAGCGTTGTTATCGATAAAAACCCATACAGGAATATGGCTGTTTAAAATCTTAGTTCTAATAGAATCGGCATCGACAACAGTTCCACCGTAAGTATTCATGTGAATGAGAATAAGATCGGCATTCATGCTGTCGGCGTTGTCAAAAACTTTTTTTGTCTGCCTCCAAACAGAAGGAGCAATTTCCTCTTTTACATTGAATTTATAAACAAGGAATGTAGAATCGTTTGCGTATAAATTGCTGAAAATAAAGATTGATGCTATAAAAAGGAATATACTTCTCATTTTAGTATTCTTAAGTTAGGTTTTCAAGCTATAAAAATACAACATTTAAAGTTGTTTATAACATATAAGCTAATCAGTCATCTAGATTTTTAAAATTTATTCATCTTGTTTTATTTGTATTATCTTTGCGATTCCTTAATAAATGAATTATATGAGTCTAAATGAATTAACAGCAATTTCCCCTATTGATGGGCGATACAGGGGCAAAGTGGAGGAGCTCGAACAGTATTTTTCAGAGTTTGCTTTAATAAGGTATAGAACAATGGTTGAGGTTGAATATTTTATATCCCTCTGCAATATACCGATACCACAACTATCAGATTTTAATTGTAATTTATTTGAAGACCTTAGGTGTATTTACAAAGATTTTTCACTTGAGGATGCTAAAAAAATTAAGGACATCGAAAAGGTTACCAATCATGATGTTAAGGCAGTAGAATATTTCCTTAAGGATAAATTTGCTGCACTTGGAATTGAAAAACATAAGGAATTCATCCATTTTGGTTTGACTTCACAAGATATAAACAACACTGCAGTTCCTTGTTCGCTGAGGGATGCATTGCAAAATGTTTATTATCCGCGCATTGAAATGGTTGTTCAAAAGCTGGAAGAGCTTGCGCTTAGTTGGGATGATGTTCCAATGCTTGCCAGAACCCATGGTCAGCCGGCATCTCCAACCAGATTAGGGAAAGAATTAAGGGTTTTTATTGAAAGGTTAAACGTTCAGCTTGAACTTTTAAAGAGCATTTCATGTTATGCCAAGTTTGGAGGAGCTACAGGTAATTTGAATGCACACTTTGTTGCCTATCCAAAGATAGACTGGATCTCATTTGCCAACGATTTCTGCAGGAATTCACTTCAACTTGAAAGGTCTCAATATACAACACAGATAGCTCATTACGATAACTATGGAGCTATTTTCGATAACCTGAAAAGGATAAATACAATTTTGCTTGATTTGAACCGAGATATGTGGACATATATATCGATGGAGTATTTCAAACAGAAAATTAAGAAAGGAGAAATTGGCTCTTCTGCAATGCCGCACAAGGTTAATCCTATTGACTTTGAGAATTCTGAAGGGAATATTGGTTTAGCGAATGCAATATTTGAGCATTTATCGGCCAAACTGCCTGTTTCGAGGCTACAGCGCGACCTTACTGATTCTACAGTTTTGAGAAATATAGGCACACCAATAGCACATACGCTTATAGCTGTAAATTCAACTTTAAGAGGGCTTGATAAGCTGATAATCAACATGGAGGCTATAGAGGAAGACCTGGATCGCAATTGGAGTGTTGTTGCTGAAGCAATTCAGACGGTATTGCGCAGTGAAAATTATGCCAATCCTTACGAGGCATTGTTGAATTTGACAAGGACTAATTCCAAGATAGATAAGAAATCAATACATGAATTTATTGATTCTTTGGATATTAACGATTCATTGAAGAAAAGGTTAAAGGATATCACTCCTCATAATTATACAGGAATAGTGTCTTAAATATAATTTTCTTGATTTTTCTAACAATAAAACAAGCTGAATTTAGTTATCAGCTAAGACCACTTAACCTTATTCGATGAAAGGATTCTTTTCCCTTATGCGTCGTTTTGTACCTCCCTATAAGGGTTGGGCAATTTCTAACGTGATTTTTAATATTCTTGGGGCAATTTTTGGAGCCTTTTCATTCCTGGCATTAAGTCCTATACTTGGGATTTTGTTTGGCACCCAAGAAATGGTTGATACCCCGGTTCCTTTTTCTTTCAATTTTGAAGATATAAAGCACAACATATTCTATTACATGAGTGCCCTTATTGAGGAAAATGGCAAAATAGCAGCCCTTTATCTGATAGGAGGGTTCATGGTGATAATGGTGTTTTTGAAAGTTGGGTTTACTTATCTTGCAAGCTTCTGTATGGTAACAATCCGTAACGGCGTAGTTAGGGATTTAAGGAATATGATTTATAAGAAGCTGATATCATTGCCTTTAGGATATTTTTCAGATGAAAGAAAAGGAGATATCATGGCAAGGGTAACGGGTGATGTTACTGAGGTTGAGAACTCTGTTATGAGCTCATTAGAAATGCTTTTCAAAAATCCCATAGTCATACTTATTTCATTAGCTGTAATGATATACATGAGCTGGTCGCTCACAATTTTCGTATTTATTTTACTTCCAACGGCAGTATGGATAACAGGTAGGATAGGCAAAAACCTTAAAAAACCTTCCAGAAGAGGGCAGGATAAAATGGGTGAGATACTTAGCACCATTGATGAAACCTTATCAGGCTTGACAATAATCAAGGCTTTCAATGCTGAGAAAAAGATGGAGAAACGTTTTAGCAGTGAAACCGAAGATTATTACAAGATAATGAACCGTTTGATGTGGAGGAACTTTCTGGCAAGTCCGGTAAGCGAGTTCTTAGGCACAGCGATTATCATATTTGTACTTTGGTATGGAGGGGGACTGATTTTGAAGAACGAGGGGGGGATGGTTCCTGAAAACTTTATCACTTATCTGGTATTTTTTTACAGCATAATAAATCCTGCAAAAGCCTTCTCAACAGCTGTTTATAGTATTCAGAAAGGGATGGCATCAGTAGACAGGATCGATATGATACTTCAGGCTTCCAATCCAATAAAGGACAGTTCCGGGGATATGAGGAAACAAAACTTTGAGCAAGAGATTGAATTCAGAAATGTAACTTTTGCTTATAAGAAGGATATAATACTAAAAAATATAAGCCTTAAAATTCCGAAAGGAAAGATTGTAGCATTGGTAGGAAAGTCGGGTTCTGGAAAGACAACATTTGCAAAGCTGATTCCAAGGTTTTGGGACATACAGGAAGGAGAAATATTAATAGATGGAGTCAATATTAAAGACTATAATATTGAAGATCTTAGGGGTTTAATGGGTTATGTAAGTCAGGATCCGGTTTTGTTCAACGATACATTTGAAAACAATATAGCATTTGGAGTAGAAAGTTCGCCTTTGGAAGATGTGATAGAAGCGGCAAAGGTAGCGCATGCTCACGATTTTATAATAGAAACAGGCGATAAATATCTTACCAAAATAGGAGATAGGGGAAATAAATTATCGGGAGGACAGAGGCAAAGGTTATCAATTGCAAGAGCAGTGTTAAAAAACCCACCGATAATGATCCTTGACGAAGCAACATCTTCGCTCGATACTGAATCAGAAAAGCTTGTACATGAAGCATTGTTGAACTTAATGAAGAATAGGACATCCATCGTGATTGCCCATAGGCTTTCTACTATAAAAAATGCAGATATTATTTACGTATTTAAAAAAGGCGAAGTGGTCGAAAATGGAACGCATGAAGAACTTCTTGCCATAAACGGAGAATATTGCCACCTTCATAAACTTCAAAGTTTTTAAATATTTCACGCTTTAATAATATTTTCCTGTCTTAAAAAACCTGAACCTAAGGATATTGGCTCATAGATGTCTGAAATGAAGATGTTTGTGAAATAAAAATGGTATATATTTTGAATGAGATGTTTTTAATTTTCAGATTATTATTAAAATAAGCTATATTTATTTTTTTAAATATATGGATTTTTGTTTAAGCAAATTTTTTATTGTTTTTTATAAGTTTTAAATTTGAAAGTTTAATACAAGCTGGTTTTTAAGATATTTTATTTAGGGGCTTAAAAGCTTAAATTTTTGGCAAAAAAAATAGCATTATGAAGAAATTGTTTTTATTCATTGAATTGCTTCTTGTGTTTTTATTTTATGGTGTAGTGGTAAAAGGGCAGAGCGTGGTAAAAAATACACCCGGTAAATATACAATGCCGATGGATAATGCTTCTGCTGCTCTTCCAGGGAAAACAAAAGAAGGAGAATTGTGGGTAGTTTTCTCAGACCGTCCAAGCAATCCGTTATATTCAGATAAATCGTGCAGCAAACCTAACGGTAAGAAGCTTGATTTCATGAAGGCCATGTACGTTATTGATGAAACTGAAAGTTCGGTAAGGATAGTTGAATTATCTGATGCTGATGCAAGAGGTAATTTGAAAGAAGGAGCTACTTCACGAGCAAGTTGGATTAAAAAAGAAAATATGCTTCTATGGCGGACATGTTTGAAAACAAGGGATGTAAACCTTCCTGAATTCAGGGGAGGTGTTTTCAACAAAAAGGCTATGGTGTTGAATATTTTAGGAGGTGACCGTCAGGTTAGAAGAATTCCTGAATTTTATTCAAATCCAAGGTGTAGTCCTTCCGATTCAATTAATGCAGCACTTGTATATCAGATAAACTACGTATATAAAGAAACACCTACTGCTTATCTTTTAGCAGATGTTCCCGAAATAAGTGATTTAGTTAACGATACAGAAAGGGTTAGAGGATGGGTTCTAAAGAGCCAGACAACGGCATGGAATCATCGTCTTGCTTACGAAGTAAATTGGGATAGTAAAGCAGTATCAGAAAGAAGGGCTGCTTCGAAAAAAGCCCGTATTTATGATCAGAAAACCTTATCAGGAACTACCTTGTTTGAAGAGGCATCTTATTCAGGCAGAGCGATTGGAGAAGTAGATCGTTTTCCAGTACTGGATGTGTTAAATGGCGTATCTAAAGTTGGCGTTATAGGTGAATTGAGGTCAGAAAACGGCAAGACAATGTCAAGCTTTGAGTTTGCTAAAATAAAGCATGTGATTGATTCTATGTCTGCTTCAATGAGAAATGTCAATGTGATATTTGTAATTGATGGTACCAGCAGTATGGTGCCTTATGCGCAGGCAATTCAGAATTCGCTTAGATCAATAAGCCGCACCCTAATAAAGGGTAAAAATAACTACAGATACGGAGCCTTATTATATCGCGACGCCTCAGAAGGTAATTCTAATGCAGCAAATTATACAAGAGATTTATCTTCAAATTTCAACGGAGTAAACAATCTTATCAGCAAATATCTTACTCCTACATTCAATAAATGTAATACTGATCCGGAAGAATGTATGTTCTACGGAATAAAAAGGGCAGTAGAACGCTTTGATCCCCCGGAAGGAGAATCGAATTTTGTAATTCTGATCGGAGATTGTGGAAGCCACAATAGGACAGTATATAAAGATTGCTCAGGCAAACAATCACCTGATTTTACTGCTGTTCCTTATCAGGATCTTGTTAATTTGATGGCAAGAAAGAATATAAATTTGTTTGCAATTCAAGCACATCATCAGGTTACATCAGATACGAAGCCTGCTTATGATGCTTTCAGGACCCAGGTAGAATCCTTAATGAAGGATGTAGCAATTAAAAGATCGCCCGAAAGTTCATCTTTCTCAAAAGAATCGGTAGTAAAGAGGAAAAGCAAGGATGTTATGGAAGTTGCTCAAAATATAGGTATTCCGGGTTATTTCAAGATGGCTCCTGACGGAGGTAGTATGCACCCCAATGTTCTTGGCAAAGAAATTGAGAATGAATTGTCAATAATTGATCAAAAGGTCAACGAACAATTGGAAAGTGTTTCAATGTATTTAAATGGAAAGGTTGATAATGCCAATGCAACGCAAATTAAGAATTTCATTGAAAAGCTTGAAAATCACAATATTTCAAAAGATAAACTGAACATTGTTTTCCAGAAAAACGGGCAGCTATATAGTACCGGTTATACAAAGAGATTTGAATCCGGATTGAAAAACCCAATGTATCAGGACGTATTGCTTATGTCGCACGATGATTTGCTTTCGATTAAAAAGTCGTTAGAAAGGCTTATTCCGACAGACGAAATGTCGTTATCAACAAATGAATCAAGGTCATACATTGTATATGGATGGCAGGAAATATTAGTTGATATTTTAGGTTACTTTCCGGAAGTGAATGAAGCTGTTGATACTTTAAGTTTATATACTCTATCTGCTATATTAACTGGATGGGGCGGAAAAGAGAAGTACAGAAAGATAAAACTACTTGATGTAACTTCACCTGATCGTTTTCCTGATAAAATGTTATATGAGTACCTTATTGACTGGTGCGTAACCAAAGGCCATATACAGAGTATATTTGACGGTCAGAACCTTTTAACCGGAGATTATTTTGACGATCACAGGTGGACAATATTCAATGAATATTTATTTCAGCTAACCGGTGGTAAGGTAGAAGAAGACCCTACATTTAAACAGAAATTTGCTGACTTTTTCAAAAGTTACAACAGGGAATATAATAATTTCAAAGCTACATTCAGAATCCCAATGGGTACTGGTTCCGGAATGAAGCATTATTGGGTCGACTCAAGGATCTTTCCGCATAATACAAAAGAATTCGGAGATACAGACCTGATTGAAGTCCTTTATAAAGATTATTTATAATAAGACATAGCTGATGTCAGATCAAATAGTTACAGATAATATTGATCGGAAAGATATACTTTTTTATATAGAAAAGTTGTCTTGTGCTTATATCCCGGGACAGCCTGTGCTTGAAGCTAAAGATCTTACAATTCCAAAAAGAAAAATCACAGTATTATTAGGTCCTTCCGGAGCAGGCAAAAGTACTTTGCTTGAAACCCTAGGGCTTATGACCAATACTGTTGACAAAGAGACATCATCAATAAAGTTTTATCCTACCGATGACGCTGAGTATGACTTGGCCGATATTTGGGGAGATAACCAGGAGGCCGACCGTTATAATATCAGGTTGCTTTATTACAGCTTCATATTCCAGAGTACGAATCTGATGCCTAACTTTTCGGCTTTAGAAAATGTGGGCTTGACAGAATTGATTCAGAATAAGCCGGAATCTGAAGCATATTTTAATGCAATTGAATCACTTGTACGGAATCTAAGTGTAACTAGCCTTTCATATACAAAAAAACCTTTTGAGTTTTCAGGAGGTGAAAGACAGAGGTTGGCGTTTGCAAGGGCCATTAATCCTGAATTTACTGTACTTTTTGGTGACGAGCCAACAGGTAACCTCGACCACTTCAATTCGGTTAAACTGATGCACTTTATTCGTGATTTTATCACAAATCAACGTGAAAATGTAAGTGCAATAATTGTTTCTCATAATATACCTCTGACACTTGACTTTGCCGACAGGATAATTGTATTGTCGAAAAAGGAAAACGGAATTTCTACCATAGACCCTCATTTTATCTACGACAGGGATAAGTTGAAATGGTATGAATCGAGAAAGATGCAATTAAAGATTCAGAAAGATATTGAGCTTTTGCTTAATTCAGATACTGAAAGCTATGTAAGGATATTAATGCATCTTACTGAAAACAATGTTGACGAGGAATTTTTCAATGAGATAAAAGAGAATATGTCGAGTCAGCAGATTCTCATGGAAAATGATCTCAACTATCCGGCGGCTGATAAAAATGAATATCAGGAAGCCTTATCAAAGAAGATTGAAGAAAAGGGCTTGCTTACCCCTGCAGTTAAGGAATATATACGTCAGTTTGCTCATGGAGAGGTTAAAAAGGCTGATATTAAAATTAACGATGTAATCAGGACTATTCAGGACCTGAAATTCAAAACAGCAGTTGAAGGGCACAGAGACAAGAAAACAGATATAACAGGTGGAATAGAACAGCAAGAATTCAAGGGAGGTTCATCTGTATGGGGAACTATACTGGGCTTTATTCCATGGCTTATTTTATCGATACCACCACTTCTGAGTAATTTATTTGAGAAATTATCTGATTTCGCTAAATCTAGATTCAAGCATATTAAGAAAAAGAAGTTAAACGGAGATACTTCAGATGAAGGTGATGTATTTAATGCTCTCAGGTTTTCGTTTAAAGACATTATACCAAATGTTTTCTACAAATTATGTGTTGCTTGGGACTGGGTGAATGTAAAGTTTAAACTTTTTGCCAAGTATAAATTAAAATGGAATTGGGTTCCTTTTAGCGCTATTCCTCATGATTTTAAACACCTGTTTTATCGTAACGAGTCAAAAGAGTTACTAGGTGGTAAGAATAAAAACTTCTGGCTTATTGTAATAATCCTGTTTTTTACTTTTCTGGCGATAGGCTTCTCCAGTGGTAGCCTTGAGTACCTGAAAGATAAAATGGAAGATCCGTTTGTAAGGTCTATTAATGCTGCAATACCTGCAGCTAACAGGAATGCAACAAGAGTTATCGATATGTACAATACCGACTCTCTTCAGGCTAAATACCGTTATGATTCTATCGTTGGATATAATAAATGGACAGCCTACTTTAAAGGCGATCTGCCTGAAAGTCCAAATCGTGGAGTTGATGGACGTTCAATACCATACAACGATCCTCTGGTTAATACAATAGTTGATGAAGATATTAACAATGCTGTTGGACAGCCCTTTGTTAATCAAAGCGATATTTCAATAATCATCACAAGAAATTTTGCTCAAAAACTTGAATGTTCCGAAGATCCGGCTTTCATATTCAGAAAAATGAGAGATGGAAGATTAGTTCCGATTCCAATAAGGGCTATTGTTGATAAATTGCCGGGAGAAAGAGTTGATTTCATGACTACTCAGCATTTTTATAACAATTCAAGCACACTGGGCGATCAATTTCTTTTCAAGGATAATAAGAAGCTTTATGCTTATGTTGTGATTGATTCTTTGCAGGCAGAAGATTTCCGGATAGCATGTGAGACATTCTTTACACGTTATTGGGAAGAAGGAGGATATCTGGAAGTCAACACTATAGATGTTTATAAGCACCAATATTCGCACAAACCTTTATATTATGTGCAGGTATCTTTCAATTATTCAGAAGATATATTAATGGAGCAGATAGATGAGCTCTACGTTCAGTTCCGGGAATCAGATGAAGTTAAGGCTTTTATAGAAAAGGAAAAGATCAAGGATAATGAATTTGTGCAAGCTTATTATCAAAATCAGGAGGAGAGGGGAACGCGCAGGTCAGATTATATAGCAGTCAATTTTAACGACTTGAGTAAGGTTGATGAGTTTGCTGAGAAGTTTGCTGAAGACTCAGAAATCAAGCTTGAAATGGCTAAAATAGAGCAGATGAAGAATTACAACTTTGTCAGCAAGCTTACCGGTATAATGTCGATAATTCTGATTGGTTTCAGTGTATTAATGATCAACATATTCTTGTCAAACATCTTGAGCACCCACCTCAACAATATCAAAAAGAATATCGGTACGTTTAAAGCATTCGGTATAGACATAAAGAGGATTTATATGGGTATGATGTATGTATTCGTACTGATGCCTCTTTTGTTTGCGTTTATTATTGCAGGAGTACTTGGTTATCTTGGAGTTGTCTACTATATTATTAGTGCACTTTCACCTTTCGCTGTTGAAAAGAATCTATATTTTGACTTGTTCAATAGTTATACTTTAATATCAGTAGTAGTACTGACAGTTGTCAACTATTACGCATTCAGTGTAATCATTAACAGGATATTTAAGCAAACTCCGGGAGATTTAATCTACGATAGAAATAACAAAGCATGATAAATAAGAAACCCGGTAATAAGCCGGGTTTTTTATTTTGTACATTGAAATGAGATTATTTGCTTTAGTTGAGACAGAATTGATTGCAAATAACTTAATAATTCTTTTTACTCGTAATTGTACAGATACTTAATTTGGTCTGCCGACAGTTTGATATTTACAGATTCTAAGTTTTCAGTAAGTTGATTCCAATTACTTGTTCCAACTAAAGGAATGGTATTCTGGTTTTCATGAAGCAGGATTGAATAAACCAATTGATTGACGGTAATATTTAAATCTTTAGCAAGCTTATGTGCTTTTTTTATACGAGACAATGAGCCTTCCCAGTCAAAGGAATTCCATACCCAACTTCTGCTTTCTCTTATTTTTTCATCAAAGATCCCTTTAAGCAGTGGAGAATAAGCCATTAGAGATATATTTTTCTCAGTTTCGATATAATCAAATAATTCCTGA
Source organism: uncultured Prolixibacteraceae bacterium (assembly GCA_964393405.1). Classification (GTDB taxonomy): domain Bacteria; phylum Bacteroidota; class Bacteroidia; order Bacteroidales; family Prolixibacteraceae; genus CAYMTR01. The sequence goes on along the minus strand of CAYMTR010000002.1, from coordinate 65,824 downwards.
TTTGCATGTTCCGATATTCCGAAATTTGCTCCCGGTTTAGGTTGTAAGAAAGAGTATTGTTGCTGAATAGCAACAAATTGACTCCAGCCTTTTTGTTTAGCAATTAAATTAGCGTTAGCCAATCTCCAAGTTTTAAAATTGCTGCAAGCAATGTAACGCACCTTCCCTTGTATCACCAACTCATTTAATTCATACATAATTTCTTCCTGAGAAACAGACCTATCATCAATATGTACGAAGTAAAGATCTATGTAATCTGTTTGAAGCCTTCTTAAGCTTTCATCAATACCTCTTCTTATTGTTGAAGGGCTAAGATATTCATAAGCTGTAGGTACTTTTTCCCATTGAATCTGGCCATCACAGCCATACACTGATGAAGGATTCGGCAGCCGAGCGCCCACTTTTGTGGCAAGGAACACTTCTTTTCTGTTTTTTCGTTCCTTAATCCATTTGCCCAGTGTCAATTCGCTTTCATCACCGTTAAACTCACCTGACCCTTCCCACCATGAATAACAGTTTGCCGTGTCGAGAAAATTTCCTCCCTTACTAAAATAATAATCAAGCATTCGGAAAGATTCCTTTTCATTAATCCTTGTGCCCATTAACATACATCCAAGCCCCAGTTCACTGAGCATTTCAGATGTATTTCCTAATTTTCGTTTTGCTATCATGTTTTATTATTAAATTTTTACAATATTAGAAGCTTATATTGGTTATTTTTAGAGCCAATTTTAATTCATTTAATAGAGCCAATTTATGCATCCTATTTCATTGAACAAAAACTCTGCAATACCTTTGGTATATCAATTATATGAAGCTATTAAAAGTAGTATTCTCAGTGGGAAACTTCAGGAAAATGACCAGTTACCTGCCACAAGAATTCTTTCGGAAGAGTTAGGAATTTCCAGAAATACCGTAATGTTTGCCTATGAACAATTGTTGATTGAAGGCTATCTGGAAAGTAGGGCAGGATCTGGAACTTTTGTTTCGAAAGGAATAAGTAATGTCTTAAAGAATGATAATAAATCAGTAATAAAAACAGTATCCGGGACGAAAGAAACCGGGGAAGAACTTATTGATTTTGATATAGTAACACCTGATTATGATCATTTTCCATTTGATAAATGGAAAGCAGTACTTAGACAAGCTTCTGCTTTAAGTATAGAACATTTTGGATATACCAATCCTCTTGGGATAATGGAATTTAGAGAAAGTATTGCAGAAATGTTGCGAAAAAGAAAAGGTTTGACAACTTCTCCAGATCAAATTATTATTACATCAGGAACGCTAAACGGGATTAAATCAATTTCAGGATTCTTAAGACAAAAGGAGGATAAGTTTATTATTGAAAATCCTTGCTATCGGTCAATTAGTTCTTGTTTAAGAGAGCAGAAATATGAATTGTGCTCTATTCCTGTTGATAAAAATGGAATGCTAACTGAAAATGATCAACTAAAGCAATTGTCTGGACCGGTTTTGGTGACCCCCTCAAATCATTTTCCCAGTGGAGCAGTATTGCCGGTCAGGCGTAGAATTGATTTGATAGAGTATGCTGTAGATAATAGAACTTTCATAATTGAAAATGATTATAATAGTGATTTTCATTATAAAATAATGCCAGTTCAGTCGATGCATTTTCTTGATCCTGAGCATGTAATTCATGTAGGAACTTTTAGTGAAACCATGTTTCCCTCACTACGTCTGGGGTATATTGTACTTCCAGAGAATTTAATAAATGATTTTACTGTTTATAGTAAGAAAAATATTTCTGAAATCTCATCTGTAACTCAATTGGCAATGATGCAATTTATTCAAACAGGGGAGTACGAAAAACATTTGTACAAAATGAGTATTCTTTATAAGCGAAAACGTTCCATTGTTATTTCAGAAATGAAAAGACTTTATAGAGATGAGATTGAAATTTGTGGTGATTCCTCAGGATTGTTTTTAGTGGTGGATTTTAAAAATAGAATATTTGAACCTTCCTTTTCTGATGAAATGATAAAGAATGGTATTCAGATATATACTTATAATTCATTTACTGATAATTACAATAAGAGCACTTCGAAGTTGCTAATAGGCTACGGGAATATTTCTGAGAAAAGCATCTCAAAAGGGTTGAAGATACTGAAAAATAAATGTTTTTCCCTTTTTTGAAGCATCATCTAATCCGTTGGTATATATTATATATAGAAATTGCTGTTCAATATTTCTTCCAATCAGGTTTTCCTTTGAAAAGCGATTGATATGCAATATTCTGTATGTTGATTGCCTCTTCATTTTTGACTTCAGGAGGAGCATATTTTCCAATAGGACTCTTCCTGAAAATTGTACTGTAAATGGAGCTTGCCAGTAAATATGAGCCATTGGGGAGAGCATGTATACCGTCAGAATTGAAAAGGGTTACATCAGGATAAGTGTCACTAAACATTTTCCATAACACTCCACCGGGAGCAACTTCTGTATTGAAAATATCTGACATTACGATATAATTGTCTCTGATCCTGTCTTGCATCCCTCGGTAAGTAGCTACAGCAGTATCAAGTCCTGCCCAGTATGTATCACCAAAAGTTAGAACGCCATTCCTGTAGGCATGCGCCATGTAGAGTATTATTTTTGTTTTACGACTGTTTTTCTTAATTGCATCGATTAGTATTTCAGTGTAATGATAAACAGCTGTATCGATCATAGTTTCCGGGAGTGCCTGAATACCTCCCTGTTCCTGAAGTACGACAAAGTCCCATTTTAAAGAATCTATAGTCTGCATGGTTTCTTCTCTTTTACAATGCATTGCAAGAGAATATCCCGGTTGGGTCTCGTTGTGAGAATAAGTGCTGTCACCAGCCGATGAAGCCATCAGCTGAATTGTTTTTGGAATATTGTTTCTGTTAGTATGGCTGTTACCAATAAATAAGATATTTGTTATCTCAGGCAGCGTCCTCGAATTTTCTTTGATTATTGAAGGGGGTCCATCATTTTCAGAGTCGCAGGAAATTAAAAGTGATAAAGAAAAAAACACAAGTAGTAATGTTTTCATAGTAGTAGGTTTAGGCTTATACCAATAATGACAGTTATTATGAGGAAAACCCTTACCTTTTTGTTTGACTAAACCTTATGCAAATCATAATTTGCAGGCTTTGATTTTTCGTCGGGGTGACCTGACTCGAACAGGCGACCCCGTCGTCCCGAACGACGTACGCTACCAACTGCGCTACACCCCGAAAAATACAGTCACAAAAATAGCACTTTGATTTTATTCAACTAAATTTTTTCACCATAATAGTTCCCCTTTTCCTTCCCGAACAATATTTATTTCATTGTTGGTACAGTCTATAATTGTCGAAACTTCATTGCCGCAAAAGCCCCCATCAATTACTAAATCAACTTTTTCGCCCCAATCATCATGTATGAGCTCCGGATCAGTGGTGTATGCTATTATTTCATCTTTGTCGTGTACCGAACTTGAAAATATCGGATTACCAAGTTCCTTCACAATCTCCCTGATTATACTGTTGTCGGGCACTCTTATTCCAACCGTTTTCTTCTTACCCTTAAAGTATCGGGGTACGTTGTTGTTTGCTTCCAGGATGAACGTAAAAGGCCCTGGAAGGTTCCTTCTCATCAACTTGAATATATTGTTGGGTATTGGTCTGGTGTAGTCTGAAATGTGGCTCAGATCTTGGCAGATGAATGAAAACTGCGACTTCTCAATTTTTAAACCTTTGATCTGAGCAATCTTTTCTACTGCTTTCTCTTTTGTAATGTCACATCCCATGCTGTATACGGTATCAGTAGGGAAAATAATTATACCTCCGTTCCTCAAAACGTCGACTATTTGTAATATTCTCCTTTCATCAGGATTATCTTCATAGAGACGGATAAGCATATTTGTTGATTTAAAAAAAACAAATGTAGTATTTTCCTTGTTTAGCGTTTCCAAAAAATGGGAAAGAACATGGATATTATTATGAATATTTCAAGTCTACCTAAAAGCATTACAAATGTTAAGAACCATTTAGCAAGGGGAGAGAAAAGACTATATGATTCAAATGGCCCTACTATGCCGATTCCCGGACCTATATTACTTAAACATGCTGCAGATGCACCTATTGCCGACATATAATCGCTACCTGAAATCATAAGTACCAGATTACTAATTATGAATACAACAAAATAGCTAATGCTGAAAACCTGAATACTTGAAATAAAGCTGCTGCTCATCGACCTGTTGTTGCACTTTATTGGTATGATAGCATTTGGATGAAGTAGTCTTAGCAATTCGGTATGGCAGCTTTTAATAATGATTACAATTCTCCCTATCTTCATGCCTCCTGCTGCCGAACCACTTGTACCGCCTATGAATAATAGTAAAAAGAATATTATAAAAATCAATTGGTTCCAAATGATGTAATTATCAGTTACAAAACCGGTAGTTGATATAAAAGATGTAACCTGAAACAGTGATGTTCTGAAAGAATGTTCAAAGCTACTATTGGTTGTGAATAATAGACCTAAGCCAATTATTAATGTAAACGAAATAATAAAAGCCAGGTAATATTTGAATTCTTCGTTTTTAAACAACTTTTTAAACGATCCTTTTAGTGCAAAAAATATTAAGGTGAAATTTGTTCCGGCAAGTATCATGAAAAATATGACAACATACTCTATAAATGGAGAGTTCCAATTTCCTATACTTTTTGAGCTTGTGGAGAATCCTCCGGTTGATATTGTCGAGAAAGAATGACATATTGAATCAAACAGACTCATTCCTCCAACTGTAAGCAGTATGGTTTCAAGTGCTGTGAGTATAAGGTAAATAGAAATTACAATTATTGCTGTGTTTTTTATTTTTGGATTCATCCTTTCTACTGATGCATCCGGATTTTCAGTAGGGAAGAGTGATGTTCCAATAATTCCGAACAAGGGTAATATTGAAAGTGATAAGAAGATAATTCCCATTCCTCCAATCCATTGGGTAAAACTCCTCCAGAAAAGTAATCCCTGGGGCATCTGCTCTATTTCATTAATAATGGTAGCTCCGGTGGTCGTAAACCCCGACATTGCTTCAAAAAAGGAATCCGTGATTGAAAATTTAAAATCACTGAAGTAAAAGGGTAGTGCTCCAAACAAAGAGAAAAATATGAATAGAGCTGTTATAAATACGTATCCTTCTCGTTTTGTAATATTTCTTTTTCCCTTCCGAAACAAAAGGAAGATGATTGCTCCTGAAATAGTAGTGATGAGAATAGAAATAAGGAATGCTCGTGAATCAGTTCCTCCTGTGGCAAGCGAAACAGCTAATGGTATCAACATTAACAGCCCCTCTGCTGCAATCAGTAAACCTAATATCTTCAGTATGAATTTATAATTGAGCATCTAATGCTATCTGAAAAACTTATCTATTTTCTTAATAGCCGAAGGTAAGGCAAATACTACAACTTTATCTCCCTCCCTGATTTGAGTATCACCCTTGGCAATGAATCCATTTTCACCACGAATAACTCCTCCTATTATCGCATCAGATGGGAAATCAAGGTCTTTGACTAAGGTTTGCGTAACCTTGGAACCTTTTTTGACTATTACTTCAACTGCTTCAGCTTCAGTTGAAGAAAGGCATTTGACACTTGAAATTTCTGAGTTCATCGAATACCTGTATATAAAACTGGCAGCTATGTATTTCTTATTTATAACGCTTCCTATTCCTACCTGTTCAGCCAGACTGATAAAATCAATATTTTCAATTTCAGCTACCGTCCGTTTTACTCCCATTCTTTTTGCCAACTGACAAGTGAGAATATTGGTTTCTGAGTTTCCGGTTACAGCAATGAAGGCATCCATATTTTCAATTCCTTCTTCTTTCAATAATTCCAGATTTCTCCCATCACCATTGATAACCATTACATTGTCAAATCTATCGGCAATCTGCTGACAACGTTCTTTGTTAATATCTATTATCTTTACGTTTAGCTGTCCGCTTAATTCTTCTGCTGTCTTTTGTGCGATTCGGCTGCCCCCAAGTATCATTATATTTTTAACCCCGAAGAATACTTTACCGGTCTTTTCATAAAGATCAAGCATCGCAGACCTTGTGGTAACAAAGTAGACTATATCACCGGAAAGAATCATATCCTTACCGTTAGGAACAATTGTTGAATCTCCTCGGGTTATAGCTACTGCCCTAAATTCTTGTGAGATATCACCAAGATCAACTAACGATTTGTTTATAATGGGTGCGTTCTCACGGATTTTAAACCCAAGTAGCAAAAGGTTTCCTCCTGAAAATTCATGGGTGACCCTTGCCCCGGGCTGTTTTACCGACGCTATTATTTCTTTTGCAGCAAGTGTTTCCGGATATATCAACTCATCAACGCCAAGTTCAATAAACCTTGGTTTGTTTAACTTTTTTAAGTATTCGGCGTTGTTTATTCTTGCGATGGTTTTTTTCGCTCCTAAATCTTTTGCAATAATGCAGGCTAAAACGTTCCTTGATTCAAAAGGTGTAACTGCTATAAATAGGTCTGCTTTTGATATTCCTGCATCTTTAAGGTCATTTATTGAATTGGCAAAGCCGCATACTGTCATCAGATCTACCTGAAGTGCAAGCTTTTCAAGCTTCTCTTTGTCTTCATCAAGCAAAGTAATGTCGTGGTTCTCCTTACTCAACATTTTTGCCAAATATGTACCTACTTCTCCGGCTCCTGCAATTACTATTTTCATTATTAATACCTTTTTAAAAAGTGCACAAATAAAACTAATATAAAACTATTTATCAACGTTTTCAGAGTATATATTTTTAGTATTAAGGATTTGTTTCCTTTACTAATTTACCAAACTTTTATCATAATTCCAGTATATAGGCTCCATCATTTTTAAGGTCGTGGATAATGTTAATGTTCTCTTTATTTATTGGGATGGTATTTATATTGTTATCTTTAGTATCATTACTCGTTTCATTGATTTCTGAAGTGACTTTCATTTCAAACCAATCTATTGAAAGGTCGAAATTTTCCGATTCTTCTAAACCCCTGCTTTTAAAATCTATATATTTTCCTTCGAAATAGATTATATCATCTCTGCCTACTTTTATCTGATTTCTTCCTTCACTGTTTTGCTGTATTATCTGAGGATTGCTTGTGCCATATTTGCCTGATACTGTTATTAATTGTTTTTTTGCATAAATGCTGATTGTGTCACTTCCCGTATAACAGAAATGCTCATTTCCTTTGATAAAACTGATCATTGGCTCTCGAAAATTGTTGTATACTATTATTGCTTTCTGCCTTTCTTGCTTGAATTCTTTTAAGCATCCGTTTGATATGATTGTCGCAATTATTCCCAGTGATATCAGTATATACTTCCATTTCTTAATAATAAAAAAGCATGTTGACGAAACAATTAATCCATAGATCATTATCATTGTGTAATCATCAATCCATATCTTATCTATTACTGACAAAGGAAGCCCCTCTACCCATTTCACCGAATAATTCATAAAGCGAACAGAGATTTTTAATACAAAAACCAATACTTCTGATAGTAATGGGACATTAAAAAGAAAGAAAAAGGCAAAGGCGATGTAAAGTATTAATCCTGAAATTGGCACTGTGAGGAAATTGCTTATCAGAAAGTACACAGGAAACTGATGAAAGTAATATATGCTAATTGGGGTGGTACCAATCTGGGCTACAACTGATACTATAAACAGGTCTCTTATGTATTTCAGTATTTTGTTGTCTGTTTCTAACAGATTTGCAAACTTTGGCTGAAAGAACACTATGCTCACCACTGCAAAATAAGAAAGTTGAAAACCTATGTCGAAAAGGATATATGGATCTAGCAGAGTTAGCGAAAATGCCGATGCCGATAGTGTATTGTATATGTTTGTCTGCTTGTTGTAGTTTTCTCCTATGACTATAAATGTGAACATTGCGCACGACCTCATAACTGACGGCGACATTCCCGAGATTAATCCATAAGACCATAGAAACACTATTATTATTACAACCTTTAAGAGTTTTGCCTTTTTTCCTATGTCAAGGGGCTTTAACAAGAAAGCTATGATCATGTATATTATTGCAACATGTAAGCCCGAGACCGCAAGTACATGCATTGTTCCTGAGGCTATATAGCTGTTTTTTATTTCATTGCTGATGAAACTGCTTTCTCCAAGTGTTAATGCCGCCAGAACATTAAATTCATCGCCCGTTATTCCTGCTTTTTTATAAATGTATAGAAGCTTCTTCCTTAAGAGCAATGCATGCACTGCAATGTTGTTGTGCTCCGAATCTGTGATTAGTATTGTATCCTTTAAATAAAACTGATGTCTTATGCCTTTTCTGTTTATAAATCTCTTATAATCAAATTCCCCGGGATTGTTTCTGTTAGTTATTTCGTGTGCTTTTCCATAGAATGTTATCCTTACTCCGGGATCTATTTTTTCTCCGTACAGTGAATCGGAACAATATAAAATTACGTTTTCTTTTATCTTTTTGCTGATTGAATCACCACTGAATACGTCTGTTCTAAGTGTTAACTTTATTTTTTTATTTGAAGCTGAAGTCTTATTAAGTACAATTCCGGAATAGATACCCTCAGTTGGATATTCGCTACTGAAGTATGAGTTTTTCTGAATTTTTGTTGTTACCGCACCAATTATTATGAATGTTGAAAATACTGAGACACTGAATAATCTACTATTCTTTATAGAACGGGTTGATTTTTGAAAAGCAAATGAAAGAAAGGCAATTGATGCTAATAAAAGGGGTAGGAGTAAGGTAATATTGCAATCTATTCTTTCTTCAATGATTATTCCGATGAAGAATGGCAATAAGAACCTTAAAAGTGGTATTCTACCAAATATGCTGTCTTTTGGGGTCATCCCCAAATTTAGAGCTTAAATTTCTAATGAATTTAGGAAGCTTAATTTGTTTTACAGGACAAGGGTTTTCGTTGCTGAACTACCAATTATTGACAACCGTTATTTGGGAATCTTAATCTTATAGCTTGTTTTTACATTGCCCTTAGTAATTGCTGTCAGCTTACTTTTCAGCAGTCTTCTTCTTAATGGTGAAATTCTGTCTATAAAAAGCTTTCCTTGAAGATGGTCGTACTCATGTAATATTATCCTTGCAGGATAGCTATTGAATTTCTCAGTTTTCTCTTCCCAATTTTCATCGAGATATTTTATTACCACCTCTTCTTCACGATATACATTCTCATGAATTGTTGGCAGACTAAGGCATCCTTCTTCAAATGACCATGGTTCTCCTGATACAGAAAGGATTTCTGGATTTATGAAAACCTTTTTAAAGTTGGCAAGCTCCGGTTCTTCTTCACTTGCTGCAGGTGAAGCATCAACAACAAACAAACGTATCGAAAGTCCAATCTGTGGAGCGGCAAGCCCAACTCCGTCAGAATAATACATTGTTTCGTACATGTCTTCTATTAACTCCTTAAGATTGGGATAATCCTTATCTATTGGTTTTGCTACTTTTCTTAAAAGAGGATCTCCATATACTGTTATAGGTAAAATCATATTATAAATTTAAAAATCTTTGTTGTTCTAAATAAAATTGTAATATTATTGTTGCACTTACTGCGTCTACAAGCCCCTTGTCCTGACGGTCTTTTTTCTTCAATCCGGCATCAATCATTGTCTGAAATGCCATTTTCGAAGTATAACGTTCATCTACCAGCTCAAGTTTAAGCTCAGGGTATCTTTTTTGAAATTGTTTTAAAAAAGGATTGACAAACCTTATCGACTCCGATGGTTCATCTTTGAGGGTCTTAGGGTAGCCAACTACTACACATTCAACGCTTTCTTTTTTAAAATACTCATCCAGATACTCAAATATTTCGTGCGAACTGACAGTTGTAAGTTTATTGGCAATAATCTTAAGCGGATCAGTAACAGCTATTCCAACTCTCTTCTTCCCATAATCTATTGCCAATATCCTTCCCATCAGAGTTTTATTGTGTCTATACTTGGAATTGACGATTGTATTGGAAGTGTGTCTATATTAGTTGCACCCAGCTTAGCCAGCTGATATCTTATTTTCGCCAGTGGACATTTATTTCCGTAAGTCTCAACCTGTATGCTGTAAACTGTGTGTGTCCTTCCAACGCTCATAGTTGGCTCATCCGCAAATAGATTGTTCTTTACCAGATAGTCGTCTATTATATCCCTCTTATGGTTTGAAACATTGAAAGAAACCAAAACTTTGTTTTCTGCATTGATAGATCCGTATACGTTTAAAAGGAACATTTCCAATAACTCCTTCTTTTCTTCATTCTTTCTCAATGAAGGGTTGATCCAAATGCTCGTCTGCGATTTATATACTGTCTCAATTATCTTCAATCCATAATTTCTGATTGCACTTCCTGATTGAGTTATTTCAAGACCAAAATCTGCACCACCGTTAAGAACCTTTGATTCAGTCTTTCCCCAGGTTTCATAAATCAGGACTCCCTTTTCTATTTTTGATGGTGTTTTATATTTCTGAACTGAAAAATCATTGTATTCTTCAAGCTTGCCAATCTTTTTAAGATTTTCCCTAACCCAGTTTAAAGCAAGGTAAGGCATCTCAGCCACAACAGTTATTAGTTTCTTTTTGCTTACCAAATCTGAAAGAAATTCTATTGTCGTATCGAAAGGGATATCTCCTTTTACTATACCTACCAGACGTACTCCTCCACGATTTAGGGGCATAACCTGCTCAAGCTCAATCGTAGTGTTGTATTCAAGTCTGAATTCAATTATTCTTTCTTCAATCCAATCATCGCCGGCAATAGCTACATCGAGTTCATTCAAAGCAAGTTGTGAACTGAATTCCTGAGGCCTTCCATCCCATCCGTAAAGGAAATTTACTGTTTTAAAAATGCTGGGTCCGCCTTCTTCATATCCCTGTGTTTTGAAACCTGAATCTTCAAGCAGCTTGATAAGGTTCCCGCCTCTGCTAGCATTGGCCAGTGATCCGGCCGGCATCCCAATTACTAATCTGGAGTTTTCCATCGATAAATGTTATTTTTCTATTATTTCAAGCTTGCCATCTATGTCCAACTTCCTGTAATAACATGAATGGTAAGGCATACCGTTTTCTTTTTTTGCGTGACAGGCTCCTTTTCCCTCCGGTGTTACCAAAAACAGGAAAGAGTTTTGTTCGCAGTTGATCCTGATTTCATCAATTCTCAACATATCTCCCGATGTTAGCCCTTTCTTCCATAATTCATTGCGGCTACGGCTCCAATATGTTGCATATCTGCTTCTTACTGTTTCTTCGAATGCTTCCTTGTTTACAAATGAAAGTATTAGTACTTCTTTTGTTGTATAGTCCTGTGTTACAACAGGAAGTAGCTTTTGTCCGTCAGCACCGAAATCTACCTCGAAATCTAATGTGTATTCTTTTGACATATTTATTGTAGTCTTAATTGAGTGGCAAAATTAGTTAAAAAATAATTTTATGAAAGCAGTTATGTAGAAGCAACTTAGAAAAACTATATTTGAGACTTATAAAAGTAGAATTATGAGAAAGAACGGCTTTTTTATTTTTGTAATCCTATTATTAAATTTATGGGCTTGTAATCAGGATAACGAGAAAATCAAAATTGGTTATGTTCAGATAGTTGATGACGTTGTTCTAAATGTTGCAAAAGATGAATTGTTCAAGACCCTTGCCGATTCAGGTTTTGTCAATGGTGAGAATATTAAGATTATAGAAAACATAGCTCAGGGAGATTTGTCGATGCTTCCGACAATTTTCCAATCGCTGATTGCCCAAAATGTCGATATGATTATAACCTGCGGGACTCCCTGCATGATTGGTGCAACTCAGGCTGTTAGGGATATTCCGCTTGTTTTTACTGTAGCCTTCGGCCCTGAACAGGTAGGAATGAAATCAATACCTCATAATCTTTATGGTGCTTACGACCCATTGAATACTTCTGGCTTCGTATCAATGATGCAAGAATTTCTGCCAGATTTAAAGAGGGTAGGGATGCCGTATAATAACTCTGAAGCTAACGCTGAATATTCGGCGAAGAGGTTCTCAAAAGAATTTTCAGAACGCAATATCCAACTGGTAACAGGAAGTGTAACAAATATAAATGATCTGGTAATGGTTTGTCAATCTCTTGTCAGTCAGGATATAGATGCTATCCTTGTTTCAGCCGACAACCTTATCTTTAATGGTTTGAATGTTGTTATAAAAATTGCTGAAGAAAATAAAATTCCTCTTTTTGTATCTGATATAGTGCAGGTTGACAAAGGTGCAGCAGCAGGTCAGGGGGTAAGCTACAAATTATGGGGAAGAAAAAGCGCACTAAAGGCTATCTCAATTCTTAAAGGAAGAGATGTCATTCAAAATATTGAACCTTTTACCGAAGAAGAATTCACGATTAACCTTAAGGCTTGTGAAAAGCAAGGCTTAATTGTCCCGGAATCTCTGATCGAAAAGGCAGACAGGCTTATTGAATAATGGTTTGAATTATAATCTTGAAGTTTTGCCAATCAGGTAATTGTCGGCCAAAACTAACGCAGCCATACTTTCAACAATGGGCACTGCCCTCGGAAGCACGCATGGGTCATGCCTTCCTTGTATTGAAATTGTTGCTTCGTTTAAATCCTTGTCAATTGTTTTCTGCTCCCTGAGCAATGTGGCTATTGGTTTGAATGCTACCCTAAAGTATATATCCTGCCCGTTTGATATGCCGCCCTGAATACCTCCAGAATGGTTGGTTTCAGTTCTTACCTTACCTTGGTCGTTTATGAATGAATCGTTGTGCTGTGAACCGTTTAGCTTAGTTCCTTCAAACCCTGATCCGTATTCAAATCCTTTAACAGCATTAATTCCCAGCATTGCAAAGCCTAAATCAGCATGCAGTTTATTGAATACAGGCGAACCCCAGCCTGCAGGAACTCCTTTGATAACGCACATTATCGTTCCTCCAACAGTATCATGGTTTTTCCCGGCTTCTTCAATTCTGGCAATCATCTTTTCAGCAGTAGCTTCATGAGGGCATCTTACTATATTATCTTCTGTTTTTGAAAGGTCAAGTTCTGTATATGGAATTTCTAGCGATACCTCACTTACACTGCTCACAAAGGCATGAATCGTTATTCCAAGCTGTCCTATCAACTGCCTGGCAATTGCCCCTCCAACTACTCTGGAAACTGTTTCTCTGGCAGATGAGCGACCGCCACCTCTGTGATCCCTGATGCCGTATTTTTGAATATAGGTATAGTCGGCGTGAGACGGTCTGAAAACATCTTTCAGATTATTATAATCGTTAGAATGTTGATCCTGATTTTTAACAAAAAAACCAATTGGTGTACCTGTAGTAAGTTCCTCAAAAATACCTGAGTAAAACTCAACAGTATCTGATTCTTTTCTCTGGGTAGTTATTTTCGATTGACCCGGCTTCCTGCGGTCGAGCTCTTTTTGAACTAAATCAAGGTCGATCTTTAATCCTGCCGGACAGCCGTCAATTATTCCACCAATTCCGGAACCATGTGATTCTCCGAATGTTGTTAATCTGAAGATGTTTCCAAAACTATTCATAGAAATATTTTTTTAGCAGCCACAACCGTCATCGCATCCGCAACCGTCGTTAGAAGAGCAGTCGCTTTCATGACCACCGCAACCTGAACATCCGCCACCGCAACCCATCATTGGGTTTAATTCTTCTTCTGTAGCCTCGCGTACTTCTATAACACTGCCTGTGAAATGAAGATTAATTCCTGCAAGAGGATGGTTGAAGTTCATTTTCAAATGCTGATCTGCAACTTCCATAACTATTCCTGTCAGTCTCTCACCTGTATTTGTCTGCATTGGCACCTGAGTTCCAGGTGTAAACCTTGTTTCATCAAATACACCATCCATAAAGAAAATATCTTTTGGAAGATCAACAAATGCATTGTTGTCTATTTCACCGTAAGCATCAATGGCATCAAGCCTCATCTCAAAGTTGTCGCCACTTTTCAAACCTGCAATGTTAGATTCAAACTTTGGCAACATCATACCTATGCCATAAACAAATTGTAGAGGAGTTTCCTCTGTTGTTTGCTCAATGATTTCTCCCTCTTTGCCTTCTGCTCTGAGTGTGTAACTCAAAGTCACCATCTTATTTTCTGAAATATTCATCTTTAAATTTTTATGATTCTTAAAGTTTTCAAAGTTAACTAAAATGTAATCTGTAACAATTTTTACAAATATAGGTTTAGAAAAATATGCATTATTTAATGATATGTTTCACTTTTAATAGAAAATATAGTGGCTTAAAGTGATATTTTGTAGGGCTTTATCAAAAATATTTTGTTTTTTTTGTTTATTAAATCTCTTTACCGTATTATTGCATTGAAAATTCAATGTTATTCAACAACTGCATTTCCACATACAAAATCAATCAAATATTTTTTAAGTCTAAACTGTAGACTATTAATCATTACAAAATATGTACGATATTATTGAATTAAATGGCAAGCTAGTTACTGAACTTCGCGATATTGCTAAAGAACTTCAGATTAAGCGGGCCGAAAAATTAAAAAAAGAAGAACTGGTTTATAAAATTCTCGACACCCAAGCTATTCTGGCTTCAGAAAACAAATTAAAGTCGAATAAACCTTCAGTTGCCAAAAATACTGAAACAAAGTCGGAGGAGAATAAACAGGATGATGATTCTGATAATAAACATAAAAGGTTAAGAATCAATCCTTTTAAATCAGATAAACAAGAACGGGTAGAAAAGGTGCAACTTCCAAAATTTAAATATGAGGAAGAAAAGGAACCTGCAGAATCTCAGGAAGAAAAGGCCGGAGAACCAATTGTTGCTCCAAAGCAGGTAGAAGACAAAGCTCCTGAAAAAAGAGATGACAGGGTTCCAAGAAGAGACGATAGAAGCAATTTCCCTCCAAAAAGAGATCAGAACTTCAGACCAAGGGAACCCAGAGAGGATAACGCTTCTAAAGAGCTGAGACCTATCGAAAATAAAGACCGTCAACCTGAACGGAAGAATTTCCCTGACAGGGATAACAGAAAGTTTGATCGCCCTGGCGACAGACCACAAAACCGTAAATTCGACAGACCTTATGACCGTCAGCCTGATCGTCAACCTGATCGCCAACCGGAAAGAATTCAAGACCGCCAGCCCGAAAGGCAGCAGGACCGTCAACTTGATAAACTTCCTGAACCTGTAAATGAGTTCGTAAATGAATCAAAGAATGATAATATTCAGGAAAGTCCGGTAGAAAAACAAATCGAAAGATCTGTTGAGACTAATAGCGATAAAGCTAATGAAAGACTGAACGATAAGGCAAATGAAGGGCAAAGTCAAAATCAAAACGGACAGAGCAATTACTCAGCTCCACAAAAGCCAAGTTATAACAAGGGTAAACAGGAAAAGACAGTCTTTGATTTCGAAGGACTTATAACTAATTCCGGAGTCCTTGAGATTATGCAGGATGGCTATGGCTTCCTTCGTTCTTCTGATTATAACTACCTCAACTCTCCTGACGATATTTATGTATCACAGTCTCAAATCAAGCTTTTTGGTTTAAAGACCGGTGATACAGTAAAAGGTACTATCAGACCTCCAAAAGAGGGTGAAAAATATTTTCCGCTGATTAAAGTTCTTGAAATCAACGGCCGTCCACCGGAATATGTGCGTGACAGGGTTCCTTTCGATCACCTGACTCCTCTTTTCCCTGAAGAAAAATTCAACCTTACAGGCAAAGGCACTAATTCATTGTCAGCAAGAATTGTAGATCTTTTTGCCCCTATTGGCAAAGGACAGCGTGGTTTGATTGTTGCTCAGCCTAAGACTGGTAAAACCGTCCTGCTGAAAGAGATAGCAAACGCTATTGCAGCTAACCACCCTGAGGTTTACATGATCGTTCTTCTTATCGACGAACGTCCTGAAGAGGTTACCGACATGGCAAGAAGTGTAAATGCTGAAGTTGTTTCATCAACTTTCGATGAACCTGCTGAAAGACACGTAAGGGTAGCTAATATCGTTCTTGAAAAAGCTAAACGTCTTACTGAATGCGGTCATGATGTTGTGATTCTTCTCGACTCAATAACCCGTCTTGCAAGAGCATATAATACTGTACAGCCCGCTTCGGGTAAGGTTTTATCGGGTGGTGTCGATGCCAACGCTCTTCACAAACCTAAAAGGTTCTTCGGTGCCGCAAGAAATATTGAATTCGGAGGTTCTCTTACCATCCTAGCAACAGCTCTGACTGAAACAGGTTCAAAAATGGATGAAGTGATCTTTGAAGAATTCAAGGGAACAGGAAATATGGAGCTACAGCTCGACCGTAAGCTTTCAAATAAGAGAATATTCCCGGCCGTCGATGTTACTCTTTCAAGTACCCGTCGTGAAGATCTGTTGATCCACAAGGCAATGCTTGATAAAATTTGGATACTTCGTAACTATCTGGCAGACATGAACTCTACCGAGTCAATGGAATTCCTGCGCGACAGGATGTTGAAGACTGAAACGAACGAAGAGTTTGTAATCTCAATGAATAGTGGTAATTAAAAAAGATAAATATTGGAACTTAAAAATCCACTCCTTACAGGGTGGATTTTTTTTATTTAAAACAATATAAAGTCGAAAATACTCTTCTTATTAGTTAATCATATTCTTTGAAATATTGCATCAAAATATCTTCAAAGTTGTACAATCCGACACTATTGTTTGCAAGCTTGTCAGCTATAAATATCACACCATTTCCGAATGCTTCTCTTGATATTGATTCATGTATCAGCCTGACTGTCTGATATGGAAAGCCAAATATTACTTCATGTTTTCCTACTATGCCACCTACACGAACTGAGTTTATTTCTGAATCGTTAACATCAAGGACTTTAGCAATTTTTATAGCAGTACCCGAAACACCCTCCTTGCCTTTAAAATGCTCTTCAATTATTTCAATGTCAACCCATGGAGCAATCTTTTTTAAGAACTTGGCTGCAAAAAGCAGATAGTTTACGCCCAGTGTGATGTTTGGACTCCAAAATACAACTGTTTGAGACGAAAGCTTTTCCAACAAATTTTTTTCTTCCTCCCCATAATGAGAGATTGCCGATATTATTTTTATTTTTCTCTCTGCAGCAGCTTCTCCATAATAATAAATCCCTTTGCTCGACGAGAAATCAATAATTATATCAACCGGGTGCTTGTCAAGAAGCTCATTAATGTCAATTTTTGATGTTGAATATATTAATCCAGGGTCTTCTGAGGGGATACCCAAATATTCAGATACATTTCTGAATTCCAGTTGAGTACTTTTTCTAAGAATCCATTCAAGACTATATCCATTGCTTTGAAGTATGACAGAAGCAACAGGTTTTCCTGTTCTGCCGAAACCTAATAATCCTATTTTCATATTTTTTAATTAACTATTAAAAAATTCTCTTAAATGTTAAGTAACAGAGAATTACAATATCTTCTTATTCTAAGAAGCAGATAGATTTATTTAAGAAATAATATTGTCACTTTACTAATTTAAGATTTTTTTTTGAAGATTTATCCTTTGCCGGGTAATTAGTTGGGAGCCGTCGGTTAAAACCGACGGTAAAGGATATTGGTATTACGAAGGATATTGGTATTACGAAGGATATTGGTATTACGGAGGGTAGTGGGGAATTATTGGAGAAAGAATATGCTGCTAGTTCGGAGACTTATCCTTTGCCGGGGTATTTATGCCCCGGTTTGATTGTTTATTCTCTGGTCTTAAGCTTATGACCAAACAAAGCATAGAATAATATGATTATATATGAAGGAATCAAGATCCAGTATGCCTGCTGTAGATTGATTTTATCGGCCAGAAAACCATATATCAAAGGTAAAACCGCTCCTCCTGCAATGGCCATAATCAGTAACGATGAACCAATCTTTGTAAACTTTCCTAGTCCTTTTATTGCTAGAGGCCAAATCGCCGGATAAACAACAGCATTGGCAATTCCTAAAAGTGAAATGAACAATACAGAGGTAAAGCCATTTGTAATCAGCGCGATTAATGAAAACACGATCCCTAAATTTGCTGAAATCTTTAGTGCATTCTCCTGAGATATGAATTTCGGAATTGTAATTATCCCAATGAAATAACCTACAATCATTGATAAGAGGGTAATGGTGGCGAAGAATTTAGCCGACGAAAGAGGTATTCCCTGCGAGGCAGCATAGCTTATAACTGAATCGGCAGCAAGGACTTCAACTCCAACATAAAAGAACATGGCTACTGTTCCGAATATCAGGTTTGGGAATTGGAATATACTTTTTTTCGAGGTTTCAGTACCTGTTGTTTTACCATTTTCATGGTCAGTATCTATCTCAGGTAAGCCTGAACGGAAAATCAGAAATGCAAGTAGAGTAAGCACTGCAGCTATTATTAAGTAGGGGTTTATTACCCTCAGAGCAAGGTCGTTAAGAACGGCAGTCTTCTCTGCCACCGGCATTAGGTGAATTGTTTCTACCAATGAATCTATGTCCTTGAGGGCAATGGCTCCCAATACTATTGGTGCAATGGCTCCTGCAATTTTATTGCAAACACCCATGATGCTTATCCTTTTAGCAGCACTTTCATGAGGTCCAAGTATTGTAATGTATGGATTAGCAGCTGTTTGCAGCACTGCCAGTCCGGTACCCTGAATGAACAACCCAAGTAGGAAAAGACCAAACATCCTGGAAGTGGCGGCAGGTATAAAAATCAGCGCACCTACGGCCATTGCAATAAGTCCAATCGACATACCGTTTTTAAATCCTGTTTTCTTTAATACCCAGGCAGAGGGTATTGCCATAACGAAATACGATATGTAAAAAGAAAATGCAACGAGATATGATTCAAGGTTGTTAAGCTCACAGGCAATTTTCAGGTAAGGTATTAAAACTGAGTTCAGCCATGTTATAAATCCAAAGATGAAAAAGAGGGCGCCGATTATAATTATCGATCTGGTAGTTCCTGATTTAGAATCCATTATTATTTTATTTTTTAAAATTGATTGTTTTATTTTATGTTTTCATTTAACGGTTTCGGAAATTATATAAAAAAATTGCTATTGGCAATTTTTGATTTGCTATTTGTCGTATTTCTACAATAACGAAAAATTTCCCTTATGTTTCTTTGTATGAAAATATATTAGCTATGGAAACGCAAACTGAAATCTTTGAAGGAAACATTAAAAAAACTCTCATTAAACTCTCTTTGCCAATATTCTTTGGCATGTTGTTCGATCTCCTTTACAATTTTGCGGACACATGGTTTATTTCAATGATCGATAAGTCAAACCCTGCTATTGTAGCAGGCGTAGGGCTGGTTTTCCCGGTTTATTTTGTACTAATCGCACTCAACCAAGGATTCTTTATGGGGGTAAGTACGATTGTAGCTGTTAGCTCAGGAAAAGGCAACAACGATTTTCGGAAAGTCTATGCATCAGCCTTTTGGTTTGCAGTGATTGTCTCAATTGCATTGATCTGTTTCATGAAGATATTCGACGATAATATTATGGAACTCCTTGCCGGAAAAGCTATAAGTGCGGAAGCTTTGGAATATGGAAAGCAGTATATGAACTGGATTTTCATGGGCTCCTTCTTCTTTATGGTTTCACATGCCTTCATTGGAATACTTCAAGGTAAAGGAAAGACCATGAATGTCGGAATTGCAATGCTAATCTCCACAATTATTAACATCATCCTCGACCCAATATTTATTTTTGTTTTTGATATGGGGGTTAAAGGGGCAGCTATCGCAACAGTGATTGCTCAGGCATCAATATTTATCTATGCCCTCTGGCTTCAGTTTTCTGACAAGGAATTTAAATTTAGCAACTTAAGTTTCAAGTGGATTGACCTTTCATCGGTTAAGGAGATATTCAGGCTAGGAGCCCCGCAGTCGCTCGGATTAGTTGCCTTGGGACTATCATTTGTATTTCTCAACTGGATTGTAAGTTCTATCGGTGAAACAGAAATGAACGCTTTCACACTGGTGGGAAGGGTAGATAACATTCTGATTACACCGATATTGGCAATTTCATATTCAATGTCGACAATGCTTGGACAAAACTATGGAAAGGGAAACCGGGAAAGGATGATCAGTATTTTAAAACAAGGAACAACGTTGACTTTAATTATTGTAGCAGCTGTTTCAGTTGTTTATATGTTTGTAGCCCCATATATTTTTAAATCTTTCTCAGATATTGAAACAGTTATTGGTCTGTCTGTAAGGCAGGTACGCATGGTTACTTTATTTGTTGCAGTAGGTTGTACTCTCGAAATTTTTGCAGGGGCTGCTTTTCAGGCAGTAAAAGAGCCAATCAAAGCTTTTTGGTCCACATGTATGCGAATGGGGGTAATATCAATGCCTTTGGCGTTCATTTTCATTGAGTTCTTCTCAAAACAGGTTGAGCTCGTTTGGATAGCTGTTGCAATAGGCAATATTGCCGGAGGTTTAATATGTTATATCTGGGCATCAAAATTTTATGCATATAAGCTCAAGTTTGAAGAATGATTTGTAATTTGAACCCCTGATACTTTAAGTGTGGCAGCATATTATAAAATATTATATCCCAAGAATCAACTACTGGCCGGATATGTAAAATATATCTGGGCGATGATTGGAGAGGAGCCTGACGGCAACATTTCGTTGTTGCCACCGATCAACGATTTCGACCTGGTATTCAGCTTTCAGGCAGGTGTAGATTGGAAAATCGATAATCAGATTTATTCTCTTGATGAGACATTCACCTCGGGACCACGCATTAAACCTGCTTATATCAACGCTAAGGGGATTATTCATTATCTGTCTGTTACTTTCTATCCCGGGGCGATATATCCGTTTCTTGGCCTTCCTATGAGCAATCTGAGGCATGAGCCTGTTGAACTCGGACTTTTACCGTGTCCTCATCTTAAGAATGCTCCTGAAAGAGTGTGGAACGCTCATGAACTGGAAGATAAAGCTGAAATTATTGAACAAATACTACTGAAAAGGTTGTCAGAAGTAAAAGAGACTGAGAATAATCAGTTGAAATATGCTATTAGCTTGATTCAGAATTCTGAAGGCCGTATATCAGTTAACTCAATTTGTGATAAAGCAGGCATCTGTTCAAGGAAGCTTGAACGCGATTTCTCGAAATGGGTGGGGGTTTCGCCTAAGCAATTTATTAAAATTGAGCGTTTCACAAATGTTTATAATCATATAGCCAAACCCGACTTTGATGAAGACTGGTTTGAACTGGTACTTCGTTACGGATATCACGACCAGTCGCATCTAATTCACGACTTCAAATCAATGATGGAACAGACACCAGAAGAATATCTAAACAATGTAAGATTTCATCCTGAGGTATTTGCTAGCTGATTGTCGTGTTTTTACAATACCTGTGGTTCACGGTGTTTTATCTTTGCCTCAAAAATCTAAAGTATGAAGAACTCAATCATTATTCGTGGTGCTAAAGAGCACAATCTCAAAAATATAAGTTTAAACATACCTAAAGACAAAATTGTAGTAGTAACCGGAGTTTCAGGATCAGGAAAATCATCACTGGTTTTTGATACTGTGTGCGCCGAAGCTCAGCGTCAGCTGATTGATACATTCAGTGCTTTTGCCAGGATGAGGCTACCAAAAATCAGTCAGCCCGACGTTGATGAGATATTAAACCTATCGACAGCAATGGTTATTGATCAGAAGAAAATGGGTACTACCCTTAGATCGACTGTTGGAACTGTTACTGAGATATATACAAACCTGAGAATGTTGTTTTCACGCTGTGGACAACCATTCGGAGGCTGGTCAAACGAGTTTTCTTTCAATAATCCTGAAGGAATGTGCCCGACATGTCATGGTCTTGGAAAAGAGATGGTCGTCGATTTGACAAAAATAGTTGACATGAACCTTTCAGT
The DNA here is from genome assembly GCA_964393405.1 of uncultured Prolixibacteraceae bacterium. Lineage (GTDB taxonomy): Bacteria > Bacteroidota > Bacteroidia > Bacteroidales > Prolixibacteraceae > CAYMTR01. The sequence continues at coordinate 43,930 of CAYMTR010000002.1, read as the reverse complement.
AAGGGAAGGAGCTTTTTTACATCCTGATTGTAAGCTAGGTGGCTATGTTTGGCGTCATGCCATGAAATGCGGATTTTTCAATACTGATATTCCACTTAAAGACCTTCCGGAAGAAGAACTGAACAATCTTCTGTATATGGATAATTCTGAATATGAGAGCGAACAGAGTGGAGAAAGTTATACTGCCAGATGGGAGGGGGTAGTAGCCAGGCTTAAAAAGTATTTCATGAACAAAGAAGAGGGGACAGATGCAAACACCCAGTTCTTTACCTATAAAACATGCAGTGAATGTAAGGGGTCAAGAATAAATGAAAAAGCCCGCTCTGTAAAGGTTGCAGGGAAAACAATTCCTGACCTTGTATTCCTTGAATTACCCGATTTTATGGAATGGCTTAACACTGTTGAAGGTGATGTGGCAGAAGCACTTGTGCGTAAAATGAAGCAGACAACACAGTATCTTATTGAAATTGGGGTTGGGTATCTTAGTCTGCACCGTCCTGTGGCAACTCTATCTGGAGGAGAATCGCAGAGGGTGAAAATGGCTAAACAGTTAGATTGCAATCTTGTAGACCTTTTATACGTACTTGATGAACCAAGCATAGGTCTCCATCCCCGAGATGTTTCAAACCTCAAAAAGATGCTGCTGATGTTGAAGGACAAAGGTAATTCAGTTTTGGTAGTAGAGCATGATGCTGAAATAATGAAGTTTGCAGATCATATCATAGATATTGGACCTGAAGCCGGAGTAAACGGAGGACATGTTCTTTTTGAAGGAACATATGAGAAACTGCTCGAATCAGATACCCTTACAGCCAGATTTCTTAAAAAGTCAAATCATATAGAATATAAGAGAAAAGCATTCACTGAGGTATTTAAAATAGAGAATGCAACAACAAACAATCTGAAGAATGTAAATGTTGAAATTCCGAAGGGCGTATTTGTTTGTATTACAGGTGTTGCCGGTTCAGGAAAGAGCAGTTTGATACATGAGGAGTTCTGTTCGTTGCATCCCGATGCTGTTGTTGTGGATCAATCGCCGGCAGGCAGGAATATTCGCTCTACACCACTGACTTATACCGGCATTTTTGATAAGATAAGGAAAGAATTTGCAGCAGCAACCGGACAGAATGCTTCACTTTTCAGCTTTAACTCAGAAGGAGCATGTCCTGAGTGTAACGGAAACGGAATTATCAAGGTAGACCTAAGCTTTCTTGACGATGTAACAATGACTTGTCCCGTTTGCGAAGGGAAACGCTACAAACAATATATTCTTGATTATAAGTTAAAAGGAAAATCAATTCATGATGTGATGGAAATGACAGCAGAAGAGGCATATGGTTGGTTTAAAGATACAACAGTATTGAACAAGGTTAAATTGATGAAACAGGTAGGTTTGGGTTATTTGAAACTCGGTCAACCACTTAGTACATTATCAGGAGGGGAAGCCCAGCGAATAAAACTGGTTAGTGAACTACACAAAAAAGGAAATATTTACGTGATGGATGAGCCAACCACAGGTTTACACATGGCAGATATTGAAAAGCTTATGGCAATTATCAAAACTCTAGTGGCAAATGGAAATTCAGTAATAGTGATAGAACACAACCTTGATGTAATAAGGCAGGCCGACTGGGTAATAGATATGGGTCCCGAAGGAGGAAAAAAGGGGGGATTGGTTGTAGCAGAGGGGACTCCTGAAGAATTAGCCAAATGTGAAATTAGTTATACGGGGCAATATTTGAAAAATTGATATTGACAGAATTCTACTTAAGATTTTTATATTTGTCATAGAATATAAAATTACTACGATGTGGTTTTCAAAAACTAAAGAAGAAGTATTTAAAGAGCTCAATGTTAGCCCTGTAGCCGGTTTAACTGAAGAGGAAGCAAAAATAAGATATGAAAAGTATGGCCCCAATAAACTAAAAGGCAAAAAGAAAAAAACTGTACTTCAGTTATTTCTTGCGCAGCTGAAGGATTGGTTGATTTACGTACTTTTTGCAGCAGTCATTATTACTGCTTTCATGGGTGAATATATAGATTCAGTTATTATCCTTCTCGTGATATTTGTCAATGCCATACTTGGCGTTGCACAGGAAGTTAAGGCAGGGAAAGCAATAGAAGCCCTTCAAAAAATGTCGTCGCCAAAGGCACTTGTTCGCCGCGATGGTAAAACAATAGAGATAGATTCAGAATTTGTAGTTCCGGGAGATATAATAATCCTTGATGCCGGTCGATTTATATCCGCCGACCTTCGTTTGATAGAATCAGCAAACTTACAGATTGAAGAATCAGCCTTAACGGGCGAATCAGTAGCTTCATCAAAAGATGCCACACAGTTTTTTGAAGATCCAAAGACACCGCTGGGCGACAGGACTAACTCCGCATTTATGTCGACTCTGGTTACTTACGGTCGTGGGGTAGGTGTGGCTGTAGAAACAGGTATGAACACTGAAGTTGGTAAGATTGCTAAGATTCTTGACAGTGAAGTAGACAGCAAAACTCCACTTGAAATAAGGCTCGATGAGCTTGGCAAGACTTTAGGAAAGATTGCAATTGCCATATGCGTATTTATTTTTCTGGTTTCGTGGATTCAGGGAAGAAACCTTGCTGAAATGTTTTTAGTTTCAGTTTCCCTTGCCGTAGCTTCTATACCTGAGGGACTTGCAGCTATTGTTGCTGTAGTGCTTTCAATTGGAGTAACGATCATGTCAAAACAAAATGCCATCATTAAAAGACTACCGGCTGTTGAAACCCTTGGTTCGGTAAATATAGTCTGCTCAGATAAAACAGGAACACTCACGCAGAATAAGATGACTGTAGTGAAATACTTCAATCTGGAAGGGATGACGGACGTTGACAAGGATATGGAAAATATCTCAGAGGATGCCAAATTGTTGTCTGAAGCAATGATACTGTGCTCTGATGCTACTTATGACAATGGTGTTGGCACCGGCGATCCTACTGAAATAGCTTTGCTTGTGTTTGGAGACAACCTGAAGATTGAAAGAAAGAAGTTTGAAGAAAGCCACAATAGAGTAGGAGAGTTTTCTTTTGATTCAGACAGGAAATTGATGTCGACACTTACAGATGAAAACGGTACTTTGACAGTTTTCACAAAAGGAGCAATCGATAATTTGATTAAAATTTCAACGCATGTACTTGAGAATGGCAAGGTAGTGCCTTTCACTCAGGAGCATAGAGAGAAATTTATATCTGCAACAGAAGAGATGTCTTTTGGTGCACTCAGGACTTTAGGAGCAGCCTACAAGCCTGTAAATTCAGTTATTAGTCCTGAGGAGATGGAAAAAGACCTCATTCTGCTAGGTGTAGTAGGAATGATAGACCCACCAAGGGAAGAAGTGAAACTTTCAATTCAGAAAGCTAAAAAAGCAGGAATTAGGACTATCATGATTACCGGCGACCATAAAAACACAGCTTTTGCGATTGCAAAGGAACTTGGAATAGCTGAAAACATTGAGCAGGCAATGACAGGTGTTGAAATTGATGCACTGTCGGATGAAGATTTCACTCGCAGGATTAACGATTACAGAGTATTTGCACGAGTATCACCGGAACATAAGGTTAGGATAGTCAGGGCTCTTAAATCGTACAATAACATAGTTTCAATGACCGGAGACGGAGTTAATGATGCACCTTCGTTAAATGCAGCCGATATTGGAGTGGCAATGGGGATAACAGGAACCGATGTTGCCAAAGGAGCTTCAGATATGATATTGACAGATGATAATTTTTCAACAATAATTTCAGCAATAGAGCAGGGAAGGAATATTTACAACAATATTAAAAAGTCGGTAATATTTTTGCTTACCTGTAATCTGGGAGAAGTAATAGCAATGTTTGGCGCACTGATAGTAGGTTGGGAAGCACCATTGATAGCTACTCAGCTATTGTGGATTAATCTTTTAACCGACTCACTGCCAGCTATTGCGCTTGGCATGGATCCGGGAGACCCTGATGTAATGAAAGAAAAACCAAGGAACCCAAAAGAAAGTTTCTTTGCAAATGGAGCAGGAGGTCGCGCTGTAGTAGGTGGTTTACTTATCGGGTTATTAACAATATTTGCATTCTGGTTTGGATATTACGAACATGGATATTCACCATTCGATAAGGGAGCACCTGTTGATGTAGTTGAATACGCAAGGACGATGGCCTTTATGGTTTTAATAGCCAGTCAGTTGTTCTTCTCATTTGCAGTCAGGAGTAACTTGAAATCAATATTTAAAGTTGGTATATTCTCAAATAAAGTTCTTGTAGGAGCGATCTTAATAGGTTTGTTACTTCAGCTTGTTGTAATAGAGATTCCATTTATGCGCACGGCTTTTGGTCTTCAGATGCTAGATAGGGCAGGATGGTTTATGGCATTAGCTTTGGGATTGATACCATTGTTCTTAAGTGAGATTCAAAAAATATTCATGAGGATAAAGTCGAAGAAGGAATTAGTCAATTTACAGGCTTAGTAGTTACGGTATTAATTAAGCGCCGTAGGTGCGACAGTATGGTAACGAATAAAAAATAATAAGCAGGGGAAACCATCCCCTGCTTATTCGACTATAAAAATTCTAAGGAGTAAATATAAATTAATCTTCTAATTAATTCCAACTGAACCAATTGGAGAACTTGATGTTCTCTATGTCGTTGTTTTCAATATCTAATTGAATATCATGTAAATTAATCTCTTTAGAAACAGAGATTATGCTTATAAAAGATAAGTACACATTCAAATGATTCTTTGGAATTGCTTCCTCGATCTTGAATGTATCTGACTTAGCTCTTATTTTGTTGATTTTTTTCATCTCTTTTGACATCTGAATTTCTCTAACTAAACTGAACTTAATACACTTAACAAACGGATTACCCTACTTGTTTAATATATTTTTTTAATATTTTTTTATTTTTTTTAAAAGATACATAACATTAACCCAAAAAGCTAATATTTTGCCAGTTTTTGGGTTAATGTTATGTATTTTTACACCTTAACTTAATAAGCATGGCTCAATTTATTTTCTATTCAATAATTGGTATTATAATTTTTGATTTTTTATTGGAAAGATTTCTTGATTATCTTAATTCAACCCGGTGGAGTGACGCTATTCCGGAAAAACTAAAAGGTATATTCAGTAGAGAAGAATATGAAAAATCGCAGTCATATAAAAAGGTAAATTACAAGTTCGAAGCCTTGACTTCATCTTTTTCCTTATTGTTGATATTACTGATGCTTATCTTCAAAGGTTTTGCCCTTGTAAACAATTGGTCGCTCGATATTTCTGAAAATATTATAATATCAGCCCTTATATTTTTCGGCATTATTGGATTTGCATCTGATATACTAACAACGCCGTTCTCAGTTTACGATACCTTTGTAATTGAAGAGAAATTTGGTTTCAACAAAACAACACCTAAGACTTTCGTACTTGATAAAATAAAGGGTTGGCTGCTTTCTGCAATTTTAGGAGGGGGAGTGCTTGCACTGATAATATTTATCTGGACTAAGACCGGAAACTACTTCTGGTTGTGGGCATGGGGTTTGATGACCTTCATTTCAATTTTCATCAGTCTGTTCTATTCCTCACTGATAGTTCCACTTTTCAATAAGCAGACACCACTAGGTGAAGGCGAATTGAAAGATGCAATTTCAGGTTTTGCTTCAAGAGCAGGCTTCAAATTAAAAAACATTTTTGTCATTGACGGATCAAAACGTTCTACTAAAGCAAATGCTTATTTCACTGGTTTAGGACCAAAGAAGAGAATAGTTCTATATGATACTTTGATTAACGACCTAACTACTAATGAAATAGTGGCAGTTCTTGCACATGAAATAGGTCACTACAAGAAAAAACATATAATATCAAGTCTTTTGACTGGCATAATTCAAACTGGGCTTATGTTTTTTATATTTTCACTGTTGATCTCAAATCCAGACCTTTCAAGAGCACTTGGAGTTGAAGAGCCAAAATTTCACATAGGTCTTATTGCCTTCGGGATTTTATATACTCCGATATCCTTTTTTATAGGAATAGGGATGAATGTATTTTCAAGAAGGAATGAATATCAGGCAGATGATTATGCCGTAAAATTTGGATTGGGGCAAGATCTTATTTCAGGGTTGAAGAAACTTACTGCTAAGAACCTTAGCAATCTGACACCTCATCCTTTATATGTATTTTTCCATTACTCACACCCAACATTATTACAACGAATAAACAAAATTGAATCGAATTTATGATAGCAGAAATTATTACCATAGGTGACGAAATTCTCATAGGACAGATTGTTGATACCAATTCAGCATGGATGGCAGTAGAACTTAATAGTATTGGGGTTAAAATAGCCCAAATAACATCAATTTCTGATGAACCGGAACATCTGACCGAGGCTTTGAATAATGCTTCTAAAAGGGCTGGAATTGTATTTATGACAGGGGGATTAGGTCCTACAAAAGATGATAGGACGAAAAGTGTTCTATGTAATTACTTTAATTCTCAGTTAATTTTAAACGAACCGACTCTAAATCATATAGTAAGCTATTTCAGGATAAGAAATCTTGATATTATTGAACTGAACAGAGAACAGGCAATGGTTCCTGAATGTTGTGAGGTGCTTTCGAATCCTGTTGGAACTGCACCTGGTATGTGGTTTGAAAAGGAAGGTATTATTTACGTTTCAATGCCAGGTGTGCCTTTTGAAATGAAACAGTTAATGTCTGAGCAAGTACTTCCAAGACTAAAGAAAATAAGTACACATGAAAGTATAGTCCATAAAACAATACAGACCATTGGAATAGCAGAATCGAGGCTTTCGAATATGTTAGAAGAATGGGAAGGCAACTTACCGTCACATATACATCTTGCATATTTACCCAGTCCGGGATTGATCAGACTTCGACTTTCAGCATTTGGTGACGATGAATCTGTTTTAGAAAAAGAAGTAGAGGAGCAGGTTATAAAACTCAATAAAGTTATCCCAGAAGCTATTTTTGGTTATGGTGATGATACTATAGCAGAGGTTGTTGGAAGGCTTCTAAAAGCAGAAAAACTCAAAGTTTCAGTTGCCGAGAGTTGTACAGGTGGTTATATTTCACATCTGATAACATCAATTTCAGGTTGTTCAAAATGGTTCAAAGGCTCAGTTGTTGCATATTCTAACGAAGCAAAAATCAACATCCTTAGTGTCAGCGAATCTTCAATCAGCAGTTATGGCGCAGTGAGCGAATCGGTTGTGCGTCAAATGGCTGAGGGGGTTAAAATTGCGATGAACACAGAATACGGGATAGCAACTTCAGGAGTAGCCGGACCAGACGGAGGGACAGAAGAGAAGCCTGTTGGGATGGTATGGATTGCAGTATCTGGTCCACAGGGGACCAAATCTGCGGTATTCAATTTTGTAAATGCAAGGGATAGGACAATTGTCAGGGCAAGTTTGACAGCATTGGATATGTTGAGGTTGATGTTGATAGAAAAGTGAAGAAATACAATTATTTTATTTGCATATTTTTTAAAAGCCAGTTGGATAACTGGCTTTTTATGTTAATAAACATATTGAAGTGTTATATATAAATTCAATAATACATTGACTAATTGTTTATTATTTAATATTTTTGGTTAAATAATATAACCTTATATGACCAAACTTAGCTATCCCAATAGTTTTATTATCAATTCTAACATAATAAATAAACTTAAGAAGAAATTAAATTGAATATACCCGTTTGTTTTGGGTACAATTCTTTTTGTGTTTGGCAATATCAACCAATTTAAGTGCATCATGAAAAAATTAATTTTATTTATTGCAATATTGTTTTATATTCCTTTTACAATATTTGCTGGGCAAGAAAAGTCAGATCAAATCCAATGTTTTTCAAGAAATAATTCAGGTAAACTAAAGCTTGACAGTGTAGTTCAATATTCATATCAGCGATGCTGGGGTTGTGTTCAGGGGGAATGGTCTGACTTTGGTTATTTTTTAGATTCAAAGGCTGAATATATATATCACACTAATAATTTTCTTCAACAAACAAAGCTGTATTATTTTAATGAAGACTCTTTGAAATCAATCATCTATGGAAGAGCAGATTCCACTTTTGATTATCATGGAAATTTATTGCAGTACATTGGCTATGATTGGAACATAAAGGAAAATAATTGGAAACCCGTTTTAAGAAATGATTCAGAATATAATTCAGAAAATAAAATAATTCTGAAAACGGATTATAAAGTTTCTACTATTGACGGTAGTTATCAATTTACAAAAAAGAATTGGATAGAATACTCATACACTGAAAAGGGACTGATAAGTATGGAAAAGAGATGGGTATATAATAAAAGTAAAGAAGAATGGGAAGTCGATCAATATTATGAATATAAGTACGACAATTATGGGAATATTATATTTGAATCCCAATTGCGGGAAGGCGATATTTATACAGATAAGTATGAAATAAAATATAATAATTCCGGCAGTATTATCCAATGCATTCATTATGAATGGGACAGCGATAATTATATCTGGGATTTCACAAGAAACAGTAAACAATACCAGTATGACAGCAATGGGAATCTTTTGTATTCTTCTCATCTCGACTCTACAGAAAATGGTATAGAAGCTATAAGCCCTTTCGAAGAGTATTTATATGATATTAATGGAAGATTAACAAGATCAATAAGTTATAATTGCAATAATGCTAAAGATTATTGCAGTTACTTTATGAATGCTTATTCCTACGTTGATTCAATAGATTATACAATCAAATATGATTCAACCTTTACAAGAGAAATAGAAAATGGCATTGATTGGGGATGGGAAAAATATTTTTTGTATTCATACTATTATGATAATGATGGCACGCTAATAAAATATAAAATCGACGAACTTAATCTTATAAATGATTATTATTCACTTATTGGAGAATATCATCATGATAAAGATTCAAACTCGATAACTTTTACAAGGTCGATAAAAGATGAAGAGGACGGTCAATATATATATCAAGAAAAAGATGAAAAGAAATTTGATAATAACGATAACATTTTAGAGTGGATTAAATCCGGTTGGGATGAAGATTCTGCGAAATGGATTGTTTATAATTATATCAATTATTATTATTCTGAGCATGACCCTACCGATGCTAATGTCCAAACAGCCCATGTAATTACTGTTTACCCTAATCCGGTTAGTGGTATTCTCTATTTAGAGGGGACAAGTTATATTAAAGATTACAGATTTGATGTGTTTAATAGCGAGGGCAAATTTGTATATTCCAGTGAGGTAAATAGAACTTATACAATTGATCTTCACTCTTTAGTTTCAGGCATTTATTTATATAGAATATCAAGTGATGGAAAATATTTCACCGGCAGATTTATAAAGAAATAGGACAGATATTTTCTGATAAATCAATGAATGTTTGGATTTAGATATTTTTATGCTGGTTCAACATCAATAAAAGCTTTTTAAGATTAATAAAAATCAAATCATTCTATATTAACATAAATTTTAAAATAAGAAATTTCATTTAGAAACCTAATATTATGAAATACAAAATCAACTTTATATTTATTGTTATATCGTTATTTCTTGCATTTTATGCATGTGATAAAACTGACGACAACGGGGGTGATTTTCCAAGTTCAGGAACAGTAAAGGACACAGATGGGAACAAATACAACACTGTAAAAATCGGCACTCAAGTTTGGATGGTTGATAACCTGAAAACTACTAAATACAATGATGGAAAAGCCATACCTAATGTGACCGACAATTCAGAATGGGGAAATCTGACAAAAGGAGCCTATTGTAATTTCGACAATCTCGAAAGCAATGCTAAAATAGCTGGAAGGCTATACAACTGGTATGCTGTAAATACAGGCAAACTTGCCCCGAAAGGATGGCACGTACCTTCAGAGGATGATTGGACTATTATGAAAAAATATCTTATTAATAACGGGTATAATTATGATGGTTCAAAAAATGAAAATTTAATAGCTAAAGCTCTAAGCTCAAAAACGGGTTGGGGTGCTTCTACTTGGCCGGGAAGCATTGGTTTAAATCCAGAAGAGAATAATAGTACGGGTTTCACAGCCCTTCCAACTGGTTATCGTGACATAGATGGTGAATTCTACTATTTTGAAACTAGAACAAATTGGTGGTGCTCTACAGAGTGTGAAGACGGAGCATACATCTGGGGCTTTGGAAGCAGTTACGACTATTTAGGATCAGGTTGCATTAATAAAGAGTGGGGCTGTTCTGTTCGCTTGATTAAGGATTAATTGACTTTGTAATAAAGTACTTATGGAAAACTAGTTTTCCATTTTAGTTAGGTAAGTATAATTTGAAATAGATTGAAATTAAATAATAAACAAATGAAGAAACTAATTATTCTCTCATTGATTGGTTTGATGCATATGACCCTTAATGCACAAGACTACTTTATTAGTTTTACTGGAACAGGAGCAAGCACAATGATTGACAGTGTTATGGTTGAAAACCTGAATAATGGTGAAATACTTGTTATCCCAGGCAACCAGGTTCTCCATCTTGTAGGAAATGAAACAGGAATTAGTGATTTGAGAAAAGACAATGACAAATCGCTTAAAATTTATCCGAATTCATTTTCCGAAAGCATTACTATTGAATTTTCACTCCCCAATTCAGGTAAAACTACCATTGAAGTTTTTGATATTCTTGGGAAGAAAGTGGTGTCAACTTCAAATACTTTTGATGCCGGCAATCATTCTTTTATTATTAATGGACTTAGATATGGGATTTATGCAATAAAGGTTTATTCAAACAAATTCTCCTGTATAGGGAAATTTATAAGTAATTGCCAAAGTAGTTCAAAGGCTGAAATAATTTATAACGGTTTTAGGGAATTTGATATTCCCATTTCATATTATAAAAGTGCCACGACAGATAATGAAATGCAATATACAAATGGCGATCGATTAAAAATATCAGGAAAGTCAGGTGTTAATATTACAGTTTTAACTGATATACCTAATAAAAGTAAAGTAATAGCAATCCCTTTTATACAATGCATTGACGCCGATGGAAACAATTATTCTGTTGTAAAAATAGGCAATCAGTATTGGACCATTGAAAACCTGAAAACCACCACATACAACGATGGTACACCGATACCCAATATAACTGAAGATTATAAATGGTCAATTTACTCGGGAGGCGCCTATTGTAATTATGACAACCAAGAGTACTATGCTAATGACTATGGAAGGCTTTATAACTTGTTTGCCGCTTCGACCATAGAATTATCACCAAAAGGTTGGCGTTTGCCTACTGACGAAGATTGGTGGACCTTAGTTGAATATCTGGATGAAAATGGCTACAGCTTTAATGGCACAAAAAATCAAAACAAGACTGCCAAATCTCTTTGTGCTCAAACGAGCTGGGCAATATCGAGTAAGGTCGGCTCTCCAGGCTCTGCACCAGAGAATAACAATAATAGCGGTTTTACAGCCCTTCCGGGAGGTGAGCGTGGAAGTGGAATAGGGACATTTAACGGCTTAGGAAAGTACGGTCATTGGTGGAGTTCTTCCTCTGGTTCTTTCGAAGGCTCCCCTGACAATAACTACTACGCTACACTGTATTACAATGATGACTTTTTTTTGGGAGCTTGTACCTACGCAGAAACCGGTTTTTCTGTTAGGTTAGTATGGGATTCACTTTCACCAGCTCCAATCCTGACTTTAGAAACTAAATTAGCAAGCAATATTACAACAACAACAGCAATTTCAGGAGGAAGAATTACATCAATTGGTACCTCTGAAATTACTACTAATGGAATTTGTTGGAGTACAAGGCGCAATCCAACAATTGAAGACTATAAATCAACTAATGAATTCATAAATGGTGAATTTACAAGTAACCTGATTGGACTAAAAGTGAACACGACATACTATGTTCGGGCGTATGCAACCATTGGTGATTTTACTGAGTATGGAAATGAAATATCATTTTTAACTCAGAGTATTAATTTGTCAGATATTGAAGGTAATGAATATAAAACAGTACAGATTGGTAACCAGATTTGGATGGCAGAGAACTTGAAAACTACAAAATACAACGATGGTTCACCTATCCCTAAAATTACTGGGAATGATGATTGGGAAAATTTAACCTCAAGTGCATATTGTAATTACGACAATATAGAGAGTTTGGGATTAAATTATGGAAGACTATATAACTGGTATACGGTTGAAACTGGTAAACTAGCCCCAATTGGATGGCATGTTCCTACAGATAGCGAATGGAAAACCTTGGAAAATTATTTAATAGCTAACCAATTTAATTATGATGGTACTACATACGTTAACAAAATCGCTAAATCATTATCTTCTTCTTTGGAATGGGAACTCTCAAGTGCAATTGGAAATGTCGGTAACAATCCAAAAAGTAATAATAGAACCGGTTTTACTGCTCTACCATGGGGTTTCCGTTTCAAAGATGGAGGATTTAAAGAGATAGGGGTTAACGCAGAATGGTGGAGTTCATCTGTTAATAGTGAAAGCTTAGCAATTTTCAGAGATTTAAATTATGACTATAACGATTTATATAGAGAAGTTTCAGATAAAAATTTTGGCTTGTATATTCGCTGTATCAAAGATTCATGTTCACTAGGAGCAAATTTGACTATTGAGACTAAATTAACAACCTATATTACACCAACATCGGCAATTTCAGGAGGAAAAATCAAATCAAATGGTGACTCTGAAATTACCATTCATGGAGTTTGTTGGAGCACAAGTAAATATCCAACTATTGAAGATAATATAATAACTGATGATAATGCAAGTAGTGATTTTACAAGTTACTTAACAGGACTAAAAGAGAATACAACCTATTATATAAGGGCTTTTGCATCCAATAGTGAATGTACTGTTTATGGAGACCAGGATTTTTTCTCAACACACCCTGATCAATTTATACCATGTATTGATTCTGATGGGAACAATTATTCGGTTGTAAGAATTGGTACTCAGGTTTGGACGGTTGAAAACCTGAAAACAACCAAGTACAATGATGGAACAGCAATACCAAATGTGACTGATAACTCAGAATGGGAAAATTTAACAACGGGAGCCTTTTGCAATTACGATAACCTCGAAAACAATGCTAGAACATACGGAAGACTTTACAATTGGTATTCGGTAAACACCGGCAAGCTAGCCCCTGAGGGTTGGCATGTGCCTACTAAAGAAGACTGGATTATTTTGGAAGAATACCTGATTGCCAACGGATATAACTACGATGGCACAAAAGATGAAAATAAGATTGCTAAATCGATGGTTTCAAAAACCGGCTGGGAAACGTCAAGCACTCCTGGCACTCCCGGCGCTGTACCAAGGAGAAACAACGGCACTGGTTTTACTGCCATTCCGGGTGGTTACCGCGACGGTGGCAATGGGTATTTCTACAACATTGGGAAGTACGGCGATTGGTGGAGTTCTACCGAGTACAATGAGGGCTACGCCTACTACCGGTACCTGAGTTATAATCTCAAGGGCTTGTATAGAGACATCATCAACGACAAGGAGAATGGCTTTTCTGTTCGGTTAGTAAGGGATTAATTTTAATTTGTAAACTTCCCTATGGGAAAGGCTATACCCTCAATCTATTAAAATATTATTTGATTTTCTAATATCTTATAATAACGGAAAAAATAGATTATGATCTATTGCTTCCGTTATTACTTATATGATCCGGAATCAGGTTTACAATTTGTCTTTCCATAGAAAAAGTTGACTCATAAAATAAGAGTCAAGTATGATAAAAAACAGAATGGGATGGAAAGATAAGCACCGTCTCTAGTATGACAAGGTGATTGATTATCTGAGTTAAAAATTCCCAAATCAAGTTTTTCCCTTAAGAATATTTACTTAACATTTGTATATTTATAAATAATGTATTATATTGTTCAATATAAATTTCGAAATTTATATTTGGTTTTTCTATGATTATCAGGGATGTTATCAATATTGACACAGTAAATGTTAGATAATTATTTGTAGAAATTTGATAACCCGATTGACGTTCTTTGACGTATTGAATGTTTTATGTTTTTTCGACCTAGTTGCATTTTACGGACTTAACTGAATACGACACCCAGGGTTGAAATAAAAGGAGAATCAATGAGAAAAAGAAAGAACAAACAATAATTTTTTTGCTTATTTTTATGTCAAATCTAAAGAATCTAAAAAGTGTTCACTTTGCCGGAATGCACTGTTCACTTTGACCAAAATATGTTCTTAGTTGGTTTGAAGCAATTTGTTTAATTAGTTTTAATTATTTATTTATGAAAAAAGCCCTGACTATTATTTCCTTTGTTTTTCTTTTACTTCTTATTGGAGTAATCATGCTACCTTTTATCTATAAGAATAAGATTAAGGACTTTGTTCTTGAAAAAGTAAACTCAACTGTTGATGCTACAGTTTCTTACGATAAGTTTACGCTTACTTTATTTCAATCGTTTCCCGATTTTACAGCCACTTTTGATGGTTTAAACATTATAGGTAAAGATGTTTTTGCTTTCGATACTCTTATTTCAATAAAGGAGATTTCAGCACAAATTGATCTGTCTTCTCTAATCAGGGATGATGGAATACTTATAAAAAAGATTTATGCCGATGGTTCTAAAATAAACATGCTTAGGAATAAAGAAGGGAAATCGAATTGGAAAATCAATAAGCCTTCCTCAGATGTTGGAACTATTTTTGATACTAAAATTGAAGAACGAGAACCATCAAAGTTTCTCCTCCGGGACATGCAATTGAATAATCTTAGTTTTATTTTCGATAATCGTAAAAGCGATTTCGCATTTTCTATTCTTAATGCAAATATTGATGTCAATGGTCAATTGAAAGGGATGGAAACCATTCTTGATGTTGCGATCAACACTCCTTCAATGAACTTTTCAACGGGTGGATCAAAATATATTAAAGAAGTCCCCTTTTCGCTTAATACTTCGCTCATTGCATATCTTGATAGTATTAAATTTATTTTCGATTCTGAGAAGTCAATGATTAATGATATGCCGTTAAACGTTGAAGGAAGTTTTGCATATCCGCGAGACTCTATGCTCTTCGATCTTAAATTCGATGTTCCCGAAATAAGTTTAAACACTTTGTTTAAATTAATTCCTGAAGACTATAAAAAGACTGTAGAAAAGGCTGAGGCAACCGGCAGAATTGATTTTAACGGTATAATTAAGGGCGTATATTACAAAGATATTATGCCATTAATCAATATTGGTTTAAATATCAAAAATGGAACAGTAAAGTACCCGGGAATGCCCGATCAACTTACTATTGACGAGGCTTCTGCATACGTTTCAAAGCCTGAAGGTAACTTTGATGATCTTGAACTTGGGGTTAAAAAACTCAACATCCACATGGCCGGCAACCCAATAACCATGCATGCTGAAATTAAATCGGTTACTTCTGATCCTAATATTGATGCCGATCTTAAAGGAATTCTGGATTTGGAAACTCTCCTTAAGTTGTTTCCTGTTGAAGGCGTGAAAATGACAGGAATTGTCGATGCCGATGCTTCAATAAAAGGTAAACTTTCAGATATTAAGGAAAATAATTACACCCAATTCGTTTCAGCGGGAAAGCTGGTGATTAAACAGTTTTATGTTGAAAATAAGACTTTGCCTAAGGGTCTTACTATTCCCAACGCTAATATCGAGCTTAAGAATCAAAATGTTATTGTATCAAATCTTAACGGGAAAATTGGGAAAAGCGATTTTTCATTAAACGGGAAACTTGATAATTTTCTTTCGTATCTTTTTAAACAAGGTAGTTTGAACGGTAATTTTAATCTTTCTTCTAATCTAATTGATGCGAATGAGTTTCTGGGCAATAAAGCGAAAGAAGATGCTAAAACAGGGGGAACTGCTTCTGCCGATACTTCTAAAGGGGACAGTAAACCGCTGGTATTTCCCAAAAATACAAACCTGAACTTCAATGCAAGGATTTCACGCCTCCTTTATCAGAAACTGGAGATTTCAAATTTTGCAGGATCTATGCAGCTCAAAGATCAGGTACTTACGTTGAACGATCTTGGCATGAACATGCTACAGGGTAAGCTAGGGCTATCAGGTAATGTTATAGCCGATGGAAGACCTGAACCCGATGTAAATTTTAACCTCGATGTAAAGGGCTTTGACCTTCCATCTGCATTCAGTAATATTTCTATGGTTGAGAAATATCTTCCTTTTGCTGAAAAAAGCCAGGGTAAGTTCTCAACTGTCCTGAAGGTGCAATCTAAACTTGCAGGAAGCTTAAAAATGATACTTACTTCCATATCTGCTGCTGGTTCTCTTTCTACACAGAATGTGAGAATGATTGATAATAGTGCTTTTTCTTCACTGAAGAAGGTTATTCAGACTGACAAGATCAAGAATCCATCTTTAAATGACTTCACCACTTTTTATGAGATCAAGAACGGAAACCTCCATTTCAAGCCTTTTAAGACTGCTTTTGCCGGTCAACCGGTTTCTATATCAGGTATTTATAATCTTGGTGGGGGACTTGATTTTAGAATTGACGGTACTGTCGACAGAAACATACTTTCTTCTGATATTCAAAAAATAATTTCTTACATTCCAGGGCATGAATCAATTACCAAGATTGATTTAGGCATCGATATTAAAGGTGATATCAAAAATCCTGACGTAAGATTTGATTCAGATAAGATTAAAAATCAGGTAATAAATCATGTGAAGAAAAATGCTAAGAAAGAGGTAAGAGACCAGGCTAAAAAGTTACTTGATAAATATTTAAATTGATTATTTAAATCGATAATCCTATTTTTGAGACTGAAAGCAAAATCAAATTAACCAACAGACCTATCTTATGAAATACTTTTCATTATTCCTTTTTATAGGACTTTTAATTTTTAGTGGATGCACAAGTAAAAAAGATGAAATCGCTCAATGGAGGGGAATAAACCGCGATGGTAAATATTCAGAAAAAGGTCTTTTGAATGAATGGCCTGAATCAGGGCCCAAATTATTATGGGAAACAGACACAATAGGTAATGGCTATAGTTCCCCGGTTCTTTACAATAACACTCTTTATATAAATGGTGAGTCTGACAGTGTTAGCTGCCTTTTTGCTTTTGATTTGAAAGGTAATCTTCTTTGGAAGACTCCTAATGGACCAGAATTTACTGGAGTTGAATATTCAGCCGGTTTTCCCGGTTCACGCTCCACACCTACAATATATGACGGATATGCGTACATTTCATCTGGTCTTGGACGTATAGCTTGCGTGGATATAAAAACAGGCAAAGAAGTATGGTCCAAACACATGGTTGATGATTTGGGTGGGGAGCGCAGTTACTTCGGATATTGTGAATCATTGCTAGTTGACGGAGATGTGCTGTTTTGTCTGCCAGGAGGGAAGGAATCAAATGTAGTATGCCTTAACAGATATAAAGGAAATTCAGTATGGACTTCTAAAGCTCTGGCTGATAATGTTGCATTCACTTCACCAATTTTAATCAAACTTGCTGAAAGGAACGTTTTTGTTACAATGTCAAAGAACCACCTTTTTGCACTTGATGCTTCTAATGGTGAATTATTGTGGGCAATGCCTGAAGATTCAATTAAGTTTGAAGGAGCCTACTGTAATACTCCGCTTTTTGAGAATGGATATTTATACAATGTTTCTGGCGTTGAAAAGGGGAGTGGAACTTACAAGCTCAAATTGGCTCCCGATGGTAAATCTTATTCAGTTGAATGGAATAATAAAAGGGTGAGAAATGAAATGGGAGGTTTTATAAAGCTTGGAGATTCCCTTTATGTGGCATCAGATGATAAAAAGTTAAAACTTCTTGATGCCAATACAGGTTTAGTTCTGGATTCGCTGAAGAATATCAGGGGCAATATCATTTTTGCCGACGATAAATTGTATTGTTATTCAGATAATGGCAACGTTGATTTGATACGTCTTGTAGAGGGAAAATTAAGCTCAGTAAGCAAGTTCAAGATTGATAAAGGCACAAGAGAACACTTGGCACATATTGTTATTCATAAAGGTGTGCTCTATGTTAGGCATGGGAAAGTTCTACAGGCCTATAAAATTTCTTAATTCTTCTGTTTAAAGAAACTGACAATTAGCCACTATTTCTTAAAGAAAACGTCAATATTTTCAAGTGATGTCGTTGCCGGAATATCGCAACCTGAAGATATTATGAAGTTTTTGTACTTGCTATATTTTTCTTTAAGGGTATTAATTTCTGCCAAAATTGTTTCGGGTGTTCCGTTCATTATGGAACCAGCAGGATCAATATTCCCAAATGCCATTCTGTCAAGAGGTATGCGAGGAAGTATAGAAGAAAGCTTCACTGCGTTTCCGAAATGGAATCCTTTAGCACCAGTTCCAACCATTGATTCAACAAGCTCTTCTGTATGACCGCAGTTATGGAGTATGATTATGAAGTTTTCATCCTGAATTTCATCAACAATCATTTTTACATACTTTGAAGAGAATTCTTCGCACTGTTCGGGCGAAAGCAATCCTGCAGCCGGTTCTGCCATCAGTACGCCGCTAACACCGACATTTTTTAATGCTTTAATGTATTTTAAAATAAAGGTTGTACACTTATCTAAAAGCATATGCATATGTTCGGGATCAATCAAAATCTCAGTCATGATTTCGGAAATATCAAGCAATCGTCCGGCTAAAGAAAAAGGACCAATTGTTCCTGCAAAAACAGGTTTCCCGAATTTAGCTTTTACAGTTTGTTCTGCTGCATGTAGGTATTCTGTAATTCTTTTTGTTGTTAATTCAGGTACTTCTAAAGACTCTACTTCCTCGGAACTGAAAAGCAACCTATCGGAAACAGAAGGCACTTCATGATCTGAAAAGATTACAGGAGCTCCAAATGATTCTGCTTCAATCGAAAGGTCCATGCTAAGTAAAACAGCCGGCATTTCCGGATATCTTTTTGCAATCACATTTACACATTGAAAATGAATTTTCCCTGAGTTTGCCATCTCGTTAACATTCTTCTCTATAATTGTCAAACCGGGATAGGTGACAATAGGCATTACAGGCTTGATGTCTGAGTTGATAATGTCCTCAGCCCATTTATACATGTTAGTATTCATATAGTTAGATATAGTTAGTATTTTGAAAAGTTAGTATCTATTCATCACAGGCATTTATACTGTAAGATGCCTCACTCCTCGCATTTTCGGCAATTTCAATTATTTTTTTAGTACTTTTTTTTAGGATTGTTAATTCTCCTGAATCAGCAGTTTTTTTTAATAGTATCAATAAATCAGACGAAATGGAATATATGTTTTTTGATATCTGCATTCCATTCTCACATTCGCATTCCGAAGCAATGCTTTCAGCCATGTTACATGATTGGCTAGCCTCATCTATGTTTTCAATAGCTTTATCAACAAGTGACTGAGCTTCCTCAAGGGTTTTTGTTTTGTCAACCTTTTTAAGATTTTTTATTGTTGACGAAAGTGACGATTCAACATTCTGTATCTCAGAGTTGAATTCATAACATTGTGAGTATGAGTATAGAGAAAAAAGAATATATATCACCAATAATGGTAAAAACTTCATAACAAATCCTTTATTAATCAGATTGTAAATATAATTGTTTTCTAAAGCAGTGCAAATATTGCTCATCAATATTGGAGGAAGATGTACTTCCCCTATAAAAAACAAATTAATTATTAATCGTGTCCGTTATTTTTTTTCCTCTTTACCGGCATTAAGCATTTCCTGATAGGCTTTCAGTAATTCCCACTTACCGGCAGCAGCAAGATGTGCTTGTTCTGGCCATGTTTTAGGATCGTGCATTTTAAAAGTGTTTCCTCCGTCAGTGTCTAATATTTCCCTAATTTCTGTCGGGGTAGTTTCTGATAGAGAAAACCAAGAGTTAATACCTCTGTCAATTAACAGAGAAGCTATTTTTTCTCCAATGCCTTCAACAATAGTTAAGTCATTCTCAACTATCTTCTTGCCGAATGCTTTTTTTGCAGCTTCAGTATCAAACGGAACTTGTTTATTCTTTGCACATTTAGATCTGCAGCAAAGATAACCTATGATATACCCAAGCACAGCAGCTACTATCAGGGCTATGAGTATAAATAATAAATCGGATGTAAATCTTTCAGCCATAATGGTATATTTTATTTGATTATTGTTTCAGCTCTACGGTTCATTAATCTGCCTGTTGCTGTACTATTATCAGCCACAGGTTCGGAAGAACTTTTTGCTTCTACCTCAATTATATCAGGATCTACTCCACCTTCAATCAGTTTTAGTTTCATAAACATAGCCCTCTCATAACTCACATCCTTATTAATAAGATCGTTGCCTGTATTATCAGAATGACCTTTTACCATAAGAGTTTTTTCAGGATTGTGTGATAAGTACTTTTCAATTGCAGCGATCTTGTTCAGATCTGCTTCAGCAAGCTGACATTCAGTAGATGAGATCATGAAATGAAATACCAAGGGTTTCGGGATAGCCTCTGCTGCTGGAGTTTCTATCTGGATATTCTCAGCGGCCACGGGCAATTTATCCTTTTCTGAAGTGCTATTGCAATCCTTTCTTATTACACAAACATAGATATAAGAGCAACCAACTATCCATAGGAAAAGGATTATTGAAAAAATCTTGACTCCGTTTTTCATATCGTTTAATTTAATGAATTTCAGGGTTAAAGAATCATCTCCACGGGTAAGCTTCAATATTTATGATTAAATTTATGAAATATATTCGTTAAACGCTAATATTTTGTTTATAATAAAAAATCGCGCCACATTGGGTTTTTTATTCCCGTTATGTGACGCGATGTATTTTTATTTTAAATTGCTTTAGGAATAATTCCCCAGTATAGCTTAAAATTTGTTAATTCTGAACCATCAGCTTATTAGAAAGAGTTGATTTGCCTTTCTTAGAGTTGATAGTAATGGTATAATTATAAATTCCTGAAGCAAGCAATGATCCTGTTTTATCAGTAGCATTCCACTCATATAATTGTGGTCCGGCGTTTAGCCTTCCAAAATTAAAGCTGCTTACTTTTTTACCTTTCAAATCATAAACATCCAAAATTACTTCAGAAGTTTCTTCTACATTAAATTTAAATGTTGTGATACCGCAGAATGGATTAGGAAAGTTTGTACAAGAATTATTTGCTGTATTAAGTTTTGATTTTACAGCTGTAAGGTCTGCTTTATAAAGTTCAATTCCAGTTCCTGATGATGAAAGGTTACGGGAATATTGTTTATCATTAGCGTTATTCCAATGTTCGTGAGTTCCCAGACTTGTTAGTACTGAACCGTCGTCTTCAGGGTCATATTGAATTCCTGAAGGCCAGTTGCTTTTGTCAGCAGCTTGGTGCAGATAATCATCGACTCCTTTAAAACGTGGATACGGACCACTGTTTCCATTCATTGGTAAACCTTCAGTTGGGTGATCTTCATCAAATTCTTCATACAGAAAATCAAAACAAACTGATTCTAATGCAACAGGGTCTTGAGAGACAAATAATGAGGATGTCCAGTCGTTGTTAAACGGTGACATCCGGAATTTGACAGTAGGGTGTCCCCAGTTAACAGATGCCCAAAGGCCGTCGACTAAGTATAGAATTGTTTTGCCACCTAAATGCTCATGGCCCATAATGTCGACAAAGCAACGGTATACACCGTATTCACCGTTATCGTTAATGCCATCTGTTTCAGCACATGGTAGAGATGGGTGTAAGTGCCAAGCGCCATCTGTATATTTTGAAATAGAACCAAAATGGTTTTTGTTTGCAATTGAAATACCAGCTCTGTGGTGTTTTTTGAAAACAGGAAGGTTTATCATATAATCAGCGTCGAGATAAGCCTGAGGAAGTACATCTTCATAGCTGCCATCACTTCCAAAAACAACCGGGTCTGAACATGCAGGAATGCTTGTTCTTCCAGAACCGTTTCCCCAATATTCAACATCAGGAAAAACTTTGTTCAAAGGGTCGTAAGCATTCTTACCAATATCATGACTTGGATCTCCAATGCCTATGTCTGATTGAGCAACACCTGCCATGTTTACCAGTTGGTCTAATACAGCAAGACAAAGTTGAGGAGAAGTATTAATGTTTCCTTCCTTTGGATAACTTCCAGCATCACCGTTTAGGTTGATTTTGATAACGATTTTTTCTCCGGCAGAATAACCAATATCACCCCTTCCGTGGGTTTTATTGTAATAGCGGAAAATAAGATTCCATGCATCAGCATCGTTTGCAGTTCCTGTTAGTTGCTGAATTGAAGCTGAAACCATTTTATTTACTTCTTCCTGAATAGTATTTGTATTTGAAAACCACCAATCACCACTTTTATTCTTGCAGTTCTCATTTGTAGCATTAGGATTGTGTGCCCAAACAACTCTTCCGGGGAAAACACCTTTTCCTTCACCAATAGGTTGATTTACAGGTTGAGGATCAGCAGCTTCAAATGCTATAGCTTTTTCACTGTTATTATAAACTAACCAAGCACCGGCAACAAGTCCTAAAACTACAAAGCCAACTGCTGTAATGTATTTGGAACGTTTGAAGTGATCTTTTGCTTTGTTGAAAACAAATGCAAAAGCACTTATCCCCAATAAATAAGATACAAAAGATGAAGCTAAAGGAGCAGCAGCTTTCATACAAGGATATGCTGCACGACTGGGCTTAGGAATGACTCTTAAAAGGAACCAGATTAAAGAACCTAACCCCAATACAATGAATGTAACTCTAAACCAAAATTTTTTAAGGAAAATCAAAATCTTACGAATCATAGTTAATTCTTATTTAATTTGTTATGATAAATTGATGTCTTGTGCACATGGCGCCATAAATGTAATTACAATAAATGTATTTTTTACTCTTAAGACAATTTAAAAATGATTATTTTTTTAATTTATATAGCAAAATCTGTTCCTAAATGAAGATTTCTGAAAGCTTTTTTTTCGGTATCTTTGGGTTGGACAGAATAACATTAAAATGAAAGCATCGTCGTTGTATAGAAAGGTAATACATTATTTTAATCTTGAACATGAACTCGACTCTTTTGACAGTATTCATGAGAGTATTGTTAAGGACGTCGCTTTTAAGGGGACTAATCTTTGGATTCTTGTTTTTGCAATATTAATTGCAAGCGTGGGTCTGAATATGAATTCAACCGCTGTAATAATTGGAGCTATGCTTATTTCACCCTTAATGGGACCAATAAATGGGATGGGTTATAGCCTTGCTACTTACAATTTTGATCTTTTTCGAAAAGCCCTGAAGAATTTTCTTTTTGCTGTTCTTGCAGGTTTGGTTGCTTCAACAGTTTATTTTGCTTTAACTCCAATATCTACGGCTCATTCTGAGTTGCTTGCAAGAACCAGTCCTACGATTTACGATGTACTTATTGCATTCTTTGGTGGGATGGCAGGAATTGTAGCCATAAGTAGCAGACAAAAGGGAAATGTAATTCCTGGTGTAGCAATCGCAACTGCTCTTATGCCTCCTCTTTGTACTGCAGGATACGGATTAGCAACAGCGCAGTTAAACTTCTTTTTAGGAGCTTTTTTCCTTTTCACTATTAACACTGTCTTTATTGCAATTTCTTCGATTGTAATCTCGCAGATACTTAAATTTCCAATCAGGACGATCATTAATCCTGCTCAGAAAAAGAGAGTTAACCGAATGATTTCTATTGTAATAAGTATAGTGATATTGCCAAGTATATATTTTGGTTACATACTTGTACAAAAAGAAAAGTTTATAGAAAATTCAAATAAGTATATTTCAAATGTAAATATATATGAGGGTAATTATTTGCTCGATAGTAGAATTGATTTTAGGACAAAATCTATTTCTCTTATATATGGAGGTTTACAAATGAGTGAAGATCAGAAATTTTCCATTTTAAATAAGGCTTATGATTTTAACCTAAAAAAGGCAAATGTAGAGATCAAACAGGGATTGACCATAGATGACTTTGATGAAAAATCAACTGAAATTGTTATGCTTAAGGAAGAACTTAATTCATTGTCACAAACAATTAAAGAAAGAGATTTACAGCTCGACAGCTTAAAGAATACCAAATTACTTGGTCAGGTCATTTTAGAAGAAATAAGTTCTATTTATCCCCAAATTATAAATTGTGGTTTTGCTGAAACAAATTATTATGTGTCAGGCAATAAAGACCCTATTAAAATGACTATAGTTTTATTTGGCTTGAATAACAAAGGTTTGTATAAGAATGACAGAAAAAAGGTGGAATTGTGGTTGAAAAACAGGCTTGATAATAACAACATATCAGTCGTTTATGAGTAAGTTAGATTTAGAAATCAGAAAAATTCTTCCTTCTGAAGTTTCCTTTCTTGATGAAATGCTTTATCAGGCAATTTTCATTCCTGAAGGAGTGAGAAATCTACCTAAGGAAATTATTTATAGACCTGAACTATACTGCTACATAAGTGATTTTGGAAGGGAAGGGGATATTTGCATTGTGGCTGAATTTGATGGGAAACTTATTGGAGCTGCATGGTCAAGATTATTTAGTGCTGATTCTAAAGGTTATGGATGGGTCAATGAGAATACTCCCGAGTTAAGTATGGCTGTTTTGGAAAAATACAGAAACAGGGGAGTTGGCTACCAATTACTTAAGGCTATAACCAATGAGATAAAAACTCAAGGGTTTGAAAGTGTTTCACTGAGTGTAGACCTTGTTAATTATGCTTATCCTTTTTATAAGAAATTCGAATTTATTGATTCTGTGCTGACAGATTCTTCTTCAATAATGATTAAAAATTTTTAAATAAACTATATGAAAATCTTTTTGATTGGAGGTACAGGTTTGGTTGGCAGTTATCTGTTGCCAATGTTGGTTGAACGTGGGGATAATGTTTTTGCATTAACCCGTTCTCTGGATAAGGTTGAAAAACTAAAGAAAAACGGTGTTACTGCTATTGTTGGAGATATAACTGAGCCGGCTACATTTTTACCATCCCTCCCCGAAAGTCTGGACATGATTGTTCTTCTTGCTATGCCGGTTGTTATTCCAGGGAAAAGGATGACTCCTCAAAAAAAATCTCAGTTGAGAAATGATACTAACGCCTTTTTTAAAAATTCTATCGACCTTGCAAAAAAATACGATGTTCCTGTTATTCTTCCCGGAGGCACTAGTTTTAATACTAAAGGAGTAGAGATTGCTGATGAAACATGTTCTATTTTAAGGGAAGGGCTTACTGAAATTGGTGCAGATACCGACTTAATGGTTTCTGAAGCATTCAAAACTGGAAAACCCAAAGCTGCCCAGCTTATGTTTGGAAAGATTTATGGCAACGGGGGAATGTTCCTTTTTCAATATAATATGATTGATAAGGGTAGAGGTGGGATAATTGGCAAAGGTGATAATTGTATTCCTAATATTCATGCTTCAGATGCTGCCAGCGCAATTGTTAAAACAATTGAAAAACAGCCTTGGGGACAGAGATTCATTATTTGTGACGATATCCCTGTTTCGCAAGCAGAATTTGTAACTTATATGTCTGAATTGATGGGGAAAAAGAAACCCCGGCACATCCCTTTATTTATTATAAAACTTGTGATAGGAAAAGAATTTTCTGGAATAATTGGTATGAACTGCAAAGCATCTAACAAGAAAGCTAAAGATATTCTTGGATGGACTCCAAAATACTCCTCGTATAAAGAAGGCTTAAAGTCTGTAATTGATGAAATAAGAAGCAAAAGTTTGTCAGGACATAGCTTATGAAATCAGATGGAAAGATAAATTACTTCGATTTTTTATAATTAAATTTACTTCTGTTAATTATGGTACAGATTTTGTCTGATACTAACTAACTAAAAAAATTAATACCATGAAGAATTTTATCTACACTCTACTAATTGTACTTTCGGGATTATTTTTCAACGCTTGTACAATTTATGATTACGGAACTTATCCTGTAACAGAAAGTTATGAAAACCCTCATTGGGCTCCTGATTACTACTCAGGAACAAGATATTACTATATTCCTGATATAGAAACTTATTACGATTTATCACGAAGGGAATTCGTTTATCTTTATAATGGACACTGGGCTTATTCTCCGGTTTTACCTACTTATTATTCTGACTTTTATCTTGACAATTGCTATGTAGTTGTTGTCAGCCAAAATACATATCAACCATGGATGCATCATCAATATTATGTGTCTCATTATCCAAGATATTATTACAAGGATTATTACGATAGAAGCAACATTCCTTACGTAAGAGGTTATAACGAAAATAGCAGGAGTGCTTTATATTGGAAAGAAAATGAAAGACATCACGCTCGTGAATGGAACGATGAATATATTCACAACAATAGAGGATTCAAATATACTAGCGAAGACCGCAAACAACAGGAAAGATGGAATAACGAT
Source organism: uncultured Prolixibacteraceae bacterium (assembly GCA_964393405.1). Lineage (GTDB taxonomy): Bacteria > Bacteroidota > Bacteroidia > Bacteroidales > Prolixibacteraceae > CAYMTR01. Next base: position 17,474 of record CAYMTR010000002.1, on the reverse strand, counting down.
GGAAGCAGGCCATACAAAAGTGATGGTAAAAGCGAAAACGGTAATTATAATACTCCTGCAAAGAAAGAAACTTCGGGAACTAGGACTACTGATGTTAATGCTAATGAAAGGGGCACCAGAACATTTCAAGAAAATAAATCAGAAACCCCAGCATATAAAGCTGCCGATAATAATGTAAATACTCCTACACCTGCTAATAAAGATTCTCGTAGGTCTGTAGTAGATGGTAAAACCGATAATGCTAAGGAAGCTGCTCCTGTTCCACCTCAAACCAGTACACAGAGGACAAATTACTATGGAAAAACAATTGGTCAGCCGGTTAAGGTTGAAAGGAGAATGCAAACGCCAAGCGGAACTGTAACTAATAGCAGTTCTCCTGCAAAGCCAGCTGCTTCTTCGCGGACAAGGACAACAAATACAAATACTTCAACTCCCAAAAGAGAAAATACAAAAAGCACAGAAAGCGCACCGGCTCCGAAAATACCGACGAGAAGAACAAATTAACAAGTTTCAATTTGATTAAGATATTCTGAAGAGGCAACAGTTTGTTAGCCTCTTTTTTTATGCCAAATTTGATAGCTGTTGAACAGATTTTGCCATAGTACATATAATGCAGGCACAACAGATGATATTGGAGACATATATGTCTGTGCCATCCATATCGCTAAAACAGTATTTTTTTGTCCAATTGATTGGCCGGCAGCAATTTTATCTCCATATCTTTTCCCAATCCATCGACCTAGGGCAAATTGACCGAAGCAAACAACTGCTGAAACTATTGCCATTAAAATAAGAATGTTAAGACTTGAACTGCCCATCAAAAATATGTAATCTATTGTCCTCCCAACTACTATGGTAAGGCTTATAGACCATAAATAGAAGGATATATTTTTGTAGGTAACAAATACTTTAGAAAGTTTTGGTAGATATCTCTGGGTTACAATGGCCATGAAAAGAGGAATCAGAATCATTGGAGCTACTTTGCTGAATACCAGCCAACTCGATTCAAGGAATGGTAATCCTGCTTGTATGCCTGTCCATGAGAAATAAAGTGGCGAAACTAGAGCAACAGCAAGGTTAGATACTAAAATACTTGAAACCATCGTGTTAATGTTTGCACCAAGCATTGCTGCAATTACAGGAGCTGATGTAGCGGTAGGGGAGACGATTATAATCAACACTCCTTGCGCAATTGTTTCATTGAAAGGTTTTATTGCATAGTACACCCCCAGACTTACAACAATCTGGAAAAACAAAACCCAGAAATGTAACATTGAAATACGTATCTTCTTAATGTCTATACTGCACAGAGTAAAATAAAGCATTAGGAATACAAGCCAAGGAACCAAGCCGCCCAGTTTGCCAAAGAAGCTATGAAACAACAGTCCGAAGAGTATTGCAATGGGTAGGGTGAAATCTTTTAGCTTTTGAATCATCTTACTGTTTATGATTAGTCGCTCAAAAATATAAAATCAGGGGTTTTCTTTTGTTCGAAAGTAAATCTGTTTATTTTTGGTATACAAACCTTAACAAAAATAAAACTTTTCATATGGACATGCAGAAAATTAGAATAGATCTTGAAGTAAAACTGGAAGATGAACTTTATAAGCTTCTTGAAGGTGAAATAATTGAATCTGTCTTAAAGGAAGCTAATTTTGAAACGGGAAAAAATATTTGGAAAAATATTCTTGAAGGCCACAGCTTTAAGGTCACACCTGAAATGGCTCCCGCACTCTATGATTTGTTTACCGATGTAAAGAAAAGACTTAATTATGATCGTGACATAGATTTTTATGTGACCAACGACCCTTCCCTTAATGCTTTTGCTATTCCACGTTCTGATGATACAAGCAATGATATTGTAAATGTTAATTCCGGTATGATTTCAATGCTTGACAATGATGAGCTCATGTTTGTTGTAGGTCATGAAATCGGACACCTCATCAGTCGATACGCGAGGATAAATAAACTTCTTAACTTCGTTTTTCCTGCTAATGTTGAAATGCCACTTATACTTCGACATAAGATAGAACTGTGGATGAAACTTGCAGAGCTTACTGCTGACAGGTTTGGATATATTGCAAGTCCTAACTTAGAGAAATGTGTTTCAGGGTTTTTCAAGATGGCTTCAGGACTAGATACTGGAAGGATAAACTTCGACTATCAGGCATATCTTAAGGATAATGAAAAGATTCTTGAATATTTTTCACATAATGAATGTAATCTTTTATCTCATCCAGTTAATCCAATAAGAATCAAATCAATAGAGCTATTGAATTCATCTAAGCTTTATAAAGAACTATCTTTCGGAAATGAAATTACAGAAGATGAGGAATTAAAAAAGAATATGGATAAACTGATTGAAGTGCTTTTGACATTGAGCTCATCCGAACTTGATTATCACCGCAAGTACTTCCTAGCTACTGGTGGACTTATAGTTGCATCAGTTGATAAGAATATTTCTGAAGGTGAGATTGAAACTATTGTTGAAGGTTTAAGCGGATTTACGGTTTTCCCTCGTGAATTCTTCTCTTCAATTATTGAAAGTAAACAGATTACTGAAATCTTTCAGAAGTCTGTTTCTGAAATATTGAAAAACAACCCATTAGAGAGAAATGTCTTATTGGAATATCTTGTTAATCTAGCGATCTCGGATAATAATATTTCAGATAAGGAGATTGATCGTTTATACCAAATTGGTGAAAATTATTTTGGGATGGCCAAACGAGAATCGGCTCAAATCATTGCAGGAGTTATTCAGGGCAGGTTTATGCCGAACTTGTATCTTTGAGATATTTTATTCCAGATAGACCCCTGTTCCAATAAAATAATCTGTATTTGGAATAGGCTCTACATATCCGAGCTTTTTCTTTTCTCCTTCGTCACCGGGTTTAATCCAGTAGAATTCAACATATCCGCCACCAATTTTTGCCATATTCGATAGTTCACGGATTACATATTTGCCTTTTGTGTCGGTAAAGTCATAAAGGCTTGTTCCTTGTATGTCTTTTTGCCTTGCATGTGCAATGTTCAGACAATTATAGTCATAAACATAAAAGTATCCTGAACTGTCGGGGTAAAACCTGATTAGATCAATTGCCCTCCTGATGTAATTTATTCTTGTTGAATCGTCTTTCATTTCAATTACGGCTTCCCCAATGGAAATGGCATAGGAATGAACATATGCAACAGCGATTTCTTTATTCCGTTCTAAATTTTCTTCATCGCTATCCTTTTCACAACCAGCAATTCCTGCTGAAAGAATAAGCCCAAAAATTAACCATAAATATTTCATTTTTTTATAATTTAATTGACTTTATATTCGATCCTTTTTTCTCCCTTGTAACTCCTAACATTTTTTATCCGACTGAGGTATTCGATCATATTGTCCGCTGTTGTTTTATACTGCGATTGCCCTTGATCTTTATGTTCATATTTGTAAACTGCTGCCATATAACTGTTCATGGCAACGTTATATGTTCTTTCAGGGTTTAATGGGGTACCGTTTTCAGCGAATATTTGAACGTCTGAAAGGTTGCCGTTTGAATCTTCAGTTATAACTATTTTGATTCCAGCAGGGTAAAATGGATTTTTATCGTCAATAGGGTATGCGGCAAACATCATATCCTTGATTTCCTTACCTGTAAGTTTGAAAAAGATCATCTCGTTACCAAAAGGGTCAAGTTTTAATACATCAACAACGCGTATGTCTCCCTTTGGTAAATTGTCTATTCTGACTCCTCCTGGATTTACAAGCGCAATTTCAGTCTCTCCTGCCGATTTTAGAGCATCAGCCATGAGATAACCTAATTGGTCGTATGAAGTGAAATCATCAGTTGAATATGAAACTACCTTATTGAGCTCAGGATTATCGTTGTATTTGTCAACCATCGCACGTATTGATGGTTTTTCTGTTCTTGGGCTCCTGATATTTATTAATTCCATTTTCCGGTCTAATTTCCCGTCTTCTTTGACTGTTAGTTTTATAAGTGTTGCATATTTTAATTTATTCTCAGCTTGGGTTATCATCACATTGTTGATATTCTGTTCTTTGGCAATACGAGTATGTGAATGTCCCCCAATAATTAAATCAACTCCAGCCGGTAGTGCCTTAGCAAGTTTTACATCTTCTTCAAATCCCATGTGAGTCAAAAGGATAAATATATCACTCTGGTCTTTAAGAAACATATATTCGGGAGCCGTTTGATGGGGTGACCTGAATGTAATTCCTTTGACGTTGTTCGGATGGCTATCAGGTATCCCATTCTGGTTTAAATGTAAAAGCCCAAGAAACGCAACTTTTAACCCATTTGGCATTGTAATTATTTTATAGGGATTAATTTTTAGTCCCATAGAATCCGGAGCAGTAAAATTGGCATTTATGTAATCAAATTTTGATTTGTTAATCAGGTTTTTAAATCCTTTTACTGTTACATCGAATTCATGATTGCCAACAGTAGATAAATTAAAACCTACTTCATTCATAAGTTCAATAATCGGTAATCCTTTTTCAGTATACCTGTCATTAACTGGATTACCAGTTTGATTATCTCCGGCTCCAACAAGTAACATATCCGGATATAATGATCGCAGACTGTCAACGATGCTTGCGAACTTCGGAAAGTTGTCAATAGCAGCATGCATGTCGTTGACTGAAAGAATTATAACCTGTTTATCTTTTTGATTGTTTATTGCATTTGCTTTCTGATAGCTGCATGCTGATATCATTGACAGAATGGCAACGGAAATTGAGAATACTTTTAAAAAAGAAAACAACTTCTTTTTTTTAATCTTTAAAAATAGCTTATTGCCTTCATTCAATTCTCCGTCTTCAGCAACAATGTTTCCATAGGTATCTTTAACTTCGGGAAAAGAGTTAGGCATCCTTTTATTTTCTTGTGAATAATAGCTGATTACAGCGTCTTTTACTTTAGCCCCATTGAATATTTCTATCGGAACATTGTTTACTGAGATTTTCATAATTGGTTTAGATTTGAATGTTTTTATAAAAATACAAATTTTTTAAAATATTGTTAACTTTACTTGTCAACCAATTTAATTTGCTATCATGAAAAGGTCATTTATCATTTTGGCTTTCTTCTTTTTTTATTTTCTGTTGATTCTTTTTCTCAATTCACTGTTTATGAACCTGAAGGAAGTGAGACTGTCTTTGATCCTGCAAAAGTTGATCCTTCTGCTCTTCCGAGCGGAATGGAAATTATAGATATAGCTGGTGAAAAGTATATGCAGGTACTTGTAGATAGTCTGTATAGTATTTTGCCTATTGACCCTTTTTTAATTAATCAAGATGTTAGGTTTTTAAAATGTAGAATTAAGTATAAAGCCGGAACTTCAAGTTATGATATTGATATGTTGTCTAGCCGTATAACTTTTTAGATAGTAACGATAAAAATGTTGGTTATTTGGGTTGCTATGGATCAACAGATTTTGTTGAACTTTACATTTTAGTAACAACTGGTGTGCAAATCTCTAAATTATGTTTTCAATTCTGGAGGGGAACAATTTTAGTTTTATAAAAGCAATACTGAAAACGTTGAAATTACTAAAAAAATAATATTAATGTTTTTCCTAATCCTAATGAAGGTCGATTTACAATTGATGTTTCAGATATTGAGGGTACTTCATTAATCAGAATTTTTAACATTTTTGGAGATTTAGTATTTAGCAAAACAACTTTTGGTAAATCTTTATTTAAAGCTGATATTTCAGATCTACCAAAAGGTGTTTATTTGGTAACAGTAAACTGTAATGAAGGAGAATATTTTAATAAGATAATTATAAAATAATCAATACAATATTTGTATTATTCTTCATTCTCTCAATATTTAACCTCGTATCATTGTAAGAAGCATCTTAAACTTTTCATCTGCAAGTATTGCATGAGATATGTTGGCAGGCATTATTATGGTTTCACCTTTTTTTACTGTGCTTGGTTTACCTCCGATTGTTACTTTTGCTTCTCCGTCAAGTACCTGTACTACTGCATCAAAAGGTGCTGTGTGCTCACTTAGGCCCTGTCCTTTATCAAATGAAAAAAGTGTTAGATTTCCGGCCGGATTCTTTAATATCTGCTTACTTATTATTCCCCCTTCAGAATATTCAACTATTTCTTCCAGATTTAGAACTTTTCCCGTGTTAAATAATACTTCCATATATTTTATTTTAAATTACTGCCATATTAACAATTTTGTTTTTGAAAGGTTTAATGTTTTGAAATAAGTTATTTCTCCCTATTATATGGCCAAGCCATAATTCCTCCTTCTAATACTTTTACATTCTTATATCCATTAGCTTGGAGGATTAGTGCAGCTTCGTAACCTCTTAATGAAATTTTACACCAAGTAATAATTTCAGTTTCTTTATCTGTAGGCAATTCATCAATTCGCGAGCGCAATTGTCCCAAGGGTATCAATTTTTCACCTATACCAAGTCTCATCTGTTCATATTCATCAGGATTGCGAACATCCAGTAATATAATCTGTTCTTTATTATTTATTTTTTCTTTTAGTTGGTCTGATGTTATTCCTTTGAAGTATCCTTTAAGTTTATTTTGCATTATATGGGCTGTTGCTACGCTATGATCGATTGCTAAAGAATAGGGTGGAGCATATGGGAGGTCTGAATTTTTCATATCGTCAACAGTAAATTTCCCTTTTATTGCCATTGCCCAAATCGCAATTTGTTTGCTAACATCCCCTGGTCCAATTACCTGAGCTCCTAAGATCTTCCCATCAATTTTATTGACAATCAGTTTTGTGATTAATAATTTGCCTTGCATGAACCCAGGTTTGTCAAGACTCGAATTTAATACTGTTTCAATGTCAGTGAAACCTAATTTCTTTGCATTTTTTTCTGATAATCCTGTAGATCCAACGCCGTATTCGAAAACTTTGCATATTCCAGTTTGTATCGTTCCTTCAAATTTAGAAACATTTCCAGATATAACATTTTCGCCGGCAACACGTCCTTGCAGATTGGCTAAATCACCCATTGGAGCATGTACAGGTTTATTAGAGATAAGATTTATTGTTTCAATGCAGTCTCCAGCGGCATATATATCAGGGTCTGATGTTTGCATATATTCATTAACAGATATTCCTCCTGTCTGACCAATGGCTAAACCAGCTTCTTTAGCAAGACTAGTATTAGGTATTACCCCAATAGCTAATACAGCAAGTTCACAAGGTATTTCTGTGCCATTTTGCAGTTTTACTGCTGTAAGTTTACCATTTTCACCTACAAAGGAAGATATCCCGTTCTCTAGTATTACATTTGTCTTACTTTGAATATATTTTTCAACAAGTCTTGCCATTTGTTTGTCGAGGAAAGTCAATAGTTGCGGTAATAGTTCTACTATTGTTATATCTATTCCAGCTAAATGTAAAGCTTCGCAGGTTTCAATACCAATTAACCCTCCACCAATAACAACGGCTTTTTTTATTTTCCCTTCATCATGAACCTTCCTTAGATAATCTGCGTCAGGTAATGACTGTAGTGTTGTAATTCCATCAAGTTCTATACCAGGAACTGGAGGTTTCCTAGGTCTGGCACCAGTTGCAATTATTAGTTTATCATATTCTGCTTTACCTATTTCTCCTGTTTCTATATTTTTAAATAATATTTGTTTATTGTTTCTATCGATTGAGGTAACTTCAGTTTTGATTATTGTAGTTATTTTCTTTGCATTCCAAAAAAACCTTGAGTCGCGAACTACTCCTGCGGGTGAGCATAAAAGCTGATTGCGGTCATCGAAAAATCCTCCAACATAATATGGATATCCACAAGATGCCATAGAAAGGTCTGATGCTTTCTGATAAATAGTAACTTCAGCATTTTCATCCATGCGGCGTGCTTTTGAAGCAGCTTTAGGACCGGCAGCTGATCCTCCGATTACAATAATTTTCTTTGTACTCATTGGCTGGAATTTTAAATATGTTTTTCAATTGCTTTTATTACAAAATCAGGAGGACTACAAGGTTTCCAATTTTCCTTTTTGACAAATGCAAGTTCAGTTTCACCTTCATTTATCAATTCGTTTTGTTCATTGAACAGTCTGTAAGAAAAATATATTCGTACTCCCTTTACCAAACATAATATAGTTTTCATTGTGAGTAATGAATCATATTCAACTGTTTTCTTAAAATGCGAATTCATTTTTATTACCGGTAGCATATAACCGGCATCTTCTATCGATTTATAGGGTATATCAATACTTCTGAATAATTCCCAACGAGCAGTTTCGTAGTATTTTAAATAGTTAGAGTGATGAACTGTCCCCATTTGATCTGTATCAGGATACATAACCCTGAAAGTATATTCATGTTTAATCATTTTTTAATTGATTTTCAATTCCATCAATCAGTTGATCAAAACCTTCTTTAACAGACTGATTCTTTAAAATGTCGTTTATCTTTCCTTCATCACAACTACGGCACATATTTTCAGTAAAGTGAATTTGTGTCTTTTCTATTTTTTTTTGTTTATCCATATAATACAATCCTATTTATTTTATTCAATTTATTCTTGCCCATATGCTTTTTATTTCTTTAACAGTCTCCGACTCCGGATTCCACTCAACAATGCTTTTGCAATTTATCATTGCCTCAACTATCTGAGGATCAAATTGAATTTTTCCTATAAGAGGTATGTTTATCTGTGAACACCAGTCTTCAATTTTTTGTGACATTTCTATGTTTAAGTCGTATTTGTTTATTACAACAAAGGATTCGATCCTGAATTTTGATACAAGCTCATTAATCCTCTGCAAATCGTGAAATCCCGACATTGAGGGTTCTGTTACAAGTATTACTTGGTTTGTTCCTGTAATTGAAGATATTACCGGACATCCTGTTCCTGGGGGACCGTCTATTAGTATTTTATCAATCTCTTTTTCTGCTGCAATTATTCTTGTTTGCTCCCTGACGACATTTACTAGTTTGCCAGAATTTTCTTCTCCTGGATATAAACGTGCATGAATCATGTATCCGTTTCTGAAAGTTCCTGAAAACCATTGACTTTTGTTATTTGGTATCATGCTTATTGCTTGTGTTGGACATATTCGTGAACATAGTATGCATCCATCACATGAAATTTCTGAAATGTTTACTTTGTCATCAATTAAGGAGATTGCATCAAAGCGACAATAGTTAATACATAAACCACAATTAGTGCATTTAGTGTAATCAATCTTTGCTTTATGACCAGTAAGAAAATTTTCAATATGTGTGTCTTCTGGTTGTAATACCAGATATAGATTTGCCGCATCTACATCGCAATCAGCAACAACAATATTCTTTTCTAATGTAGCAAATGCAGCACTCAAACTTGTCTTACCTGTTCCTCCTTTTCCGCTGAGAATTACTATTTCTTTCATTTCTTGGATTGTTGGTTGATATTTTCCAGTAATTCTAAAAATCTCATTTTGTATTCCCGACTTTCTTCTGACAATAGTTTTCCATTTGAATACACTTTTGCAATTTCTTTGTCAAAAGGTATTTCCATTAAAAGTGTAATGTTTTTTTCATTAAGCCATTTGTATACTTCTCCGTTCCCAATACCGGAACGATTTATTATTACACCAAAAGGTTTTTTAATTTCCTGAAGGGTTTCTGCAGATAGTTTAAGATCATTTAATCCAAATGGAGTAGGTTCAGTTACTAATACAACATAATCGGCATCTTCAACTGTTGCAATAAATGGGCATGATATACCCGGAGGTGAATCAAGAAAAATTAAATCTTTTTCATCAGCCTCTTTTATTGCTTTTTTTATTACAGGAACCGGAGAATATACTCCAATTTCTGAACATGATTCAATCAAAGTCGCTCCTTCATCTATCTTTATGGTTTTTATTATTCCAACCAGTTTATCTTTTTTTGTAATAGCGTTTGCTTCACATGCTACAATACATGCACCACAATCATGACATAAGTCTTCAATAACTTTTATTGTTTGTGCCTGAGGAATACAAATAATTGCATGATAATTGCAATATTCTTGGCATTTACCACAGAAAGTACAAATATTTGAGTTAATGATAGGTATCTTTTGAAAAATTGATTTCAGATTATCAGTTTTACCACCTATAAATTCAGAGACATTTGGCTCTTCCGCATCACAATCAACTATTGTAACTGGTATTCCTTCCATTCTGGCTACATTGAAAAGGTTGGTCGATACAAATGTTTTACCTGTACCCCCTTTCCCGCTTGCTACTGCTATTTTCATTTTCAATTTTAATGGTCACATAAATTATTTCCTGTTTCTAGGGAATTATTGATCCAGTCATTCACTATTTCTTTTGGACTTTTGGGCTGAGCACCTACATTGACATTAATTTTGTTTTCAGTGAATAGATTAATTGCTCTTTGTCCCATGCCCCCTGAAATTACATCAGTTACTCCTAATTCGGCAAGCCATCCCGGTAATAGGCCCGGTTCATGTGGAGGTGGGGTTATTAATTTTTCACCTACTATTAAATTGTTTTCGACTTCAACAATTGCAAATTGCTCGCAATGTCCAAAATGAGAACACAAACGACCTCCTACTAAAGGTATAGCTACTTTCTTCATACGTATTTTATTTTTATTAATTGATTTCAAATATTAAAAGGCTGCCCAGATTCAGAACAGCCTTTCAGTCAAATTTATGCGTTACCTCTGCGACGCATACCTTTCCCTAATCTTAGACCTTGGCCTGAACCTTGACCTAATCCTCGACCTGAACCTCGACCTAATCCTCTATCATTTCCTTCTGCTGATTGTAAAATAGATTTTCGGGTTGTTAATATCTCGTCCTCTGTTTTACCTTTGTTATCGGGGTTACATCGACCCATTTTGCGGCCTGACATGGCACCTTCGCCACTAGGCCCTTTTCTGTTTAATCCTGGCATAATTGTTTCCTCTTTAAAAATTGAAATTATTTGATATATATCAATCAACTACGATTGTTTATTATGTTTATAATGTCACTGATTTTCTTCTCAGTGTCATCAATTACTATTATCTGAATCTGCAAACTATCAAAAATTGCTTTAACCTTTGCTCCAAATTCACCTGACACAACTTTTTTTACATCTTTAGAAGCTACAACTTGAACTGAAGCCGGTCCGGCTCCTTCAACGCTATCTTTATTTGGATTTGGAATAAACTCAGTCGCCCCGGTCTCAGTATCATAAATAACAAAATATGAACAGCGGCCAAACCTGCTGTCGAGTGTTGATTCAGGACTATTTCCTGTTGATGTGATTGCTATTTTCATATTATTTACATTGATTGTTTCTATTTCTATTTTGATGAGGTCCCCCTCTTTTTATCATGTGACTACTACATTTTGGACATATCTCACTTCTACATGGAATTCCCAATATATGCTCTTTTTCTTCACCACATTTCGGGCATATACATATGTCTTTTCCATCTTCAGATATATCTTCAATTTTGTATTGTTCTATTTTAGTTGAACCACAGAGCCCGCAATTTGTTACTTCCAATTCCATTGAAGGATGATTAAACCAGCATCCGCAACTTTTACATGAATACCATTCACTGTCAAAATATACTTTCCCTCCTTCAAATACAATCGATTTTCCTAGAATAAAGGCTTGCGCAACTTTCCGCCTTGCACTTTCATATATGCGCGTGTATGTTGGTCTGGATACTTCCATTATTATTGCAGCTTCTAAATGACCTAATAATTCAAAGTCGCTTAGCCTAATAGCTTCGTATTCTTCGTAATCTAAAATTATTGGATTATTTTCATCCTGAAGACCAATTGGCTTGTATCCCTTAAAATGTGGGGGATTTGTCATTTTTCTTATTCTTTTTGGTCGTGCCATTGTAATGAGTATATGTTCATAACAAAGATAATGAACATTTGGTCAATACAAAATATTTTTATATCTTTATTGAAAAGCAAACAAACTTGTCAGTTTGATGTTAATAAAAGAAAACAACAATTATTAATCAATAAATTAAATAAAATGGAAAATCAAGAAGTTTTTTCAATGCCACGTATTGGTGAAGCTGCGCCTTCTTTTAAGGCAGTCACAACTCAGGGATCTATTAATTTTCCTGACGATTATAAAGGAAGTTGGGTCATTCTTTTTAGTCACCCTGCTGATTTTACTCCTGTGTGTACATCGGAATTCATGACCTTCGCAAGTATGGAAGGTCAATTTGCGGAATTCAATTGTAAACTTGTCGGCTTATCTGTCGACGGTCTTTACAGCCACATAGCTTGGCTTCGTACTATTAAAGAAAAGATTGAATACAAAGGGATGAAGAATGTTGAGGTCAATTTCCCTCTTATCGAAGATATCACAATGGAAGTAGCTAAGAAATATGGCATGATCCAACCAGGTGAAAGTAATACAAAGGCTGTTCGCGCAGTTTTTGTTATCGATCCAAAGGGTTTAATCAGAACCATTATTTATTATCCGCTGAGTTTAGGTCGTAATTTCGATGAACTACTGAGGGTAGTTATTGCATTACAGACTGCTGACGCTTTCAGTATTGCTACTCCTGCCGACTGGAGACCGGGTGACGAAGTTATTGTTCCTACCGCTGGTTCTTGCGGCGTAGCAAAGGAACGAATGGAAAGCAAAGATCAGATGAAATGCTATGATTGGTTCTTTTGCACTAAAGAATTATCAGAAAGCAAAGTAATGGCTGAAATAAAGAAAAAATAGTTCTCATTGTTTAATGATAATAACAAAGGCTGTCTAAAAAAGACAGCCTTTGTTATATTATTTAATTTGGTTATTTTCAATTTTTCCCGTTTCCATTTCCATTTCCTGCACGATTGCCTTTCCCTCCATTTTTACCTGATTGTGAATTAATTCGCTGACCTTGATTTATCGGCTCACCGGTAACATCACATAGCCCGTCTCCATCAGCATCATTGTTGTTTGTCCCTTGTCTGTTCCCTCTATTGCCTTTTCCATTATTCCCTGATTCTGCTAAAATCATTGCGTATTCTTCTGAACTCAAAACTTTTGGCTCATAGGTAATGCCATAATTCAACAAAATATTTGTAAAGGCTTTCAAATGATTCCATGATCCTTTTAAAAGGTTTGTGTATACCATTGTTATGTCTTCATTTGTAGTTGCTTTTAGCAATTCTTCAAGGTCAGCAATGTCGTACTCCTCAATATATGCTCCTGTAGTTAATGCATTCTCAACTGAATTTCCGGCTTCTATTAATTTGTTGTACAAATCTTGAATCTCAGGATTAGTATATACTCCTGCTTGTTCTTGCGAAGGATCGCTTAACCCAAAGTACTCTATTAGTGTCAAAACACTTGTCATGTGCCTGTTTTCACTATTTGAAATGCGGTCAAATACTTGTAATCCATATGCGTCGAAGAAATAATCGTATACATCTCGTGCCATTTTTTCTTCTTCCCTCATTAATAGTAGTCCATCTTTATCTGATTGTGTTAGATCTTCAGACGAGGTGATAAAAACATGTGTAGGACTGATGTTTTCAGTTGCCACACTTTTTAATTGATCTGTTACAATTGTTCCTGCAACTTCTTCCTGACATGATGCAAATGTTAACATTGCTATTCCTAATCCTAATACGATTTGTGTTGTTTTCATTTTTCTTAATTTTATTTGTTTGCCTTTATGACACAAACCAATCTCAAAAACTTGCGGTTATATATTATTTTTTTTAACACGACTTCTTATAGCAGTGGATCAATTTCTTTTGAAGGTTTTGTTTTGCTCTGAATAACAGGGATTCAACTGAAGGAACACTGATATCCATTATCTCTGATATTTCTTTATAGGAAAGCTCATCAAATTTATTTAGAGTAAACGCTATTTTCTGGTTTTTGGGCAACGAATCAATTGCTGAATCCATTATCTTTTTCCGCTGTTTCTTCTGTAGTATTTCAAAAGGTTGGTCAAAGTTGTGTTCTTCATCAGGAATATCAGGGGTGCTTCTTATACTTGTTGATTGAAAGTATTTACTCCATTTATTGTCTCTTAGAAAGTTTAGAGACTTGTTTATAGAAATACGGTATAACCAGGTCGAAATTTTTGAATCTCCCCTGAACTTTTCTATGGAATTGAAAGCTTCAATGAAAACTTCTTGGGTAATATCATCAGCATCGTAAGCATTGTGTACAATACCATGGCAGGTCTTAAAAACCTTCTTTTGAAATTCTGTGACAAGTTCGGAAAAAGCGTTTTCTTTATTTGCCAGTATTTTTTGCTTCCAATTGTCTTCAGTCATCTCCGAAACCTTTTTTAGACAGATTTTCTGTTCTGCTTATCTATCCGTTTTATTACAGAGTTACCCTAAAATTTTATTAAAATAACGCAAGTTTTTAATAACGCTAGTGTCATATTATTAAAATTTATATAAAATGAAGTGTAACCAGATCGAACGGAAACTATTTTTTTATCTTGAAGATAGTCTTTCGGACAATATGAAAAATGAAATTTCAAATCATTTAATTTATTGTCCCGATTGTAAAGCAAAATTAATTTTTATTCAAAACTCACTTCAAATAATAGAAAATGAAAGGTCAATTGAAGTAACTCCATTTTTATATACCCGGATAACAGCACGTATGGACAAGAAAAAATCAATTGTTTTACCACAAAGATTTATGATTCCTTTTGCTGCAGCTTCTGTTCTTACATTAGGTTTGTTTATTGGTGCAATACTTGGCAATATTACAACTCAACAATCTGAAAATATAGTTCCTACAGAATATTCGGTCGAAACTCTTTTCAACGATTCAGAACTTGAGCTAACAGAAAATTTGCTACTTAATGAATAGTTAAATTCTATTGTTATGAAATTAAATGTTAAATCGATATTGATTGTTCTGGTAATTTTTCTTTTAGGGACTAACATAGCTATTGTTATTTCTTATCAGTTGCATTATAGTAGAGATAAAGTAAAAACTAGTTCTTCAATTGAATTCCAAAATAATCAAATAGGCCAAATTTTTAATAATAAATTGAACCTTGATTCAAAACAACAGGATATGTTCCGAGAGTTTAGGAGAAAATATAATCGTTCTGCAAATCAAACAATAAGCGAAATGAACTCAATTAGGAACAACATGGCTTCCGAGCTTAATTCAATAAAACCTGATAGAAAGAAGCTCGACAAGTTGTCAGACAAACTAGGAGATAAACATAAAGATCTTAAAAGATTAACTTTTGATTATTACTTCAATTTGCTAAGTGTTTTAGATAAAGACCAACAAAAGAAAATGGTTGGAATATTCCAAACTATGCTTACTGATTCAGGGGATGCAATTAGACCGAGACTAGGTAGGGGTGGTATGTTTAAACACAGAGATCAAAATCTAAAAGTTCAGTCAAATGGGTTGGATTCAATAAAGATTGAAGATTTGGATCAATAATATACATTCTTTTATTTTACTTATATCATAAATTATTATTCACATTTAAGTCCTGAGAATTACCACCTTTAGTAAATTTCCTCTGGTATCTATAAATTCTTCTGTATCATTAATCATTTCCATTTAAGAATCTTACTTATTTTTCATTGATTGAAATATCTATCATATTTCCTCATAACTGTGATTTATACAAATCATACTTGGAAGAGTATAACAACTATCATGCTGATAATATTCAACTTCGCTGATTATGTCTTTTTATTTTATTATCAAGATTATATACTCTAAATAAATTTACAATGAGGAAAAGATTTAAACAAAAAAATGAAATGAATACTCCTATGCTTAAGCAAAAGAAGCATTCATGGTTCTTTAATTCAACATGGATCATGTTGTTATTATTGAGCACAATTATGTGGCAATGCGAAAAGGATATGTATGAGGGTGAAACCAAGGGGGTTTGTCCTGAAGTTATATCTTCCAATCCTGCAGATGGAACCACAAATGTTGTTACCAACAAGATAATCACTGCAACTTTTAATGAAGCGATGGTATCTTCTTCTTTAAATAGTGAAACTTTTACTATATATCAAGGAACTATTCCTGTATCAGGAATAGTAACTTATAATGGTTTAATTGCAACTTTTACTCCTGTTAAACCTCTGGAAGCCAATAAAACGTATACCGGTACTGTCACAAAAAAAGTGAAAGATCCGGATGGGAATTTTCCAATTAAAAACTATGTCTGGAGTTTTTCTACAGGCGCAGTGCCTTTTGTGGTTTCAACTGATCCAGCAAACGCAAGTTCGAATGTGCCGCTCGATAAAATAATTACAGCCACATTCAATACAGCAATGGATCCTTCATCAATCAATGACATTAGCTTCCTGATCAATCAGGGTACAGTACGGATTGCTGGAAAAGTAACTTATTCAGGGAATACAGCTACTTTTACACCTTCAATCCCTCTAGTTGACAATGTTGTTTATACCGGTACTATTACCACTGAAGCAAAAGATGTGGCCGGAAATGCAATGGCCAGCAATTATAATTGGAGCTTTTCAACATCCAAAACTCAATACACTATTAATTTGTCTTCTAACCCTCTTGTTGGAGGATCGACAAGCGGTGGCGGTTTGGTCAACGAAAACGATCAGGTGACAGTAAAAGCAGCTCCTGTAGCTGGATATTCATTTACCAACTGGACAGAAGGAGCCAACAATGTATCGACTGATGCTAACTATACTTTTACCGCAACGGCAAATAGAACATTAGTTGCTAATTTTACTATTGGTTCTTTTACATTAATTATAACATCTGTTAATGGGACAGTTTCAAAAGCTCCAAATCAGACTACATATAATTATGGTACATTGGTTCAGCTCTCAGCTACTCCAAATGCAGGGTATTCTTTTACTGGCTGGAGCGAAGATGCTACAGGTTCTTCAAATTCATTAACAGTTGTTATGAATTCGAATAAAAGAATTACAGCAAACTTTGCCTTAATTCCACCAAACACTTATACATTAAATGTTACATCAACATTAGGTGGAACAACAGCAAAGAATCCTAGTCTAGCAAGTTATACCAGTGGAGCTACAGTTCAAGTTACTGCAACACCAACTTCAGGATATACTTTTTCCGGTTGGACAGGAGATGCTACAGGTACAACAAATCCTTTGTCTGTTACAATGAATTCGAATAAGAACATTGTTGCGAATTTCACATTGATACCTGTAATCACTTATACATTAAATGTTACATCAACATTAGGTGGAACAACAGCAAAGAATCCTAGTCTAGCAAGTTATACCAGTGGAGCTACAGTTCAAGTTACTGCAACACCAACTTCAGGATATACTTTTACCGGTTGGACAGGAGATGCTACAGGTACAACAAATCCTTTATCAGTTACAATGAATTCTAATAAGAACATTGTTGCGAATTTCACATTGATACCTGTTAACACATACACTTTAAATGTTTCATCAACATTAGGAGGAACAGCAGTAAAAAATCCTAATCTAACAAGCTATTCGAGTGGAGCTGCAGTTCAAGTTACTGC
>CAYMTR010000001.1:10295-274953 GCA_964393405.1 uncultured Prolixibacteraceae bacterium | reverse complement strand
GTACCAAATAAAAGTATTCGATATCAACGGAAGTGTTTTGTTTAATTTCACACAAAATGAAAGGATTTGTTCAGTTGATCTTAATGAAATATCAGAGGGAGTTTACTTTCTCCAATTCGCTAACGATGTTTATACTAAAGTAATAAAAATAATAAAGAGTGATTAAACTATAACAACACTACCTCCCACGTAACTGGCATTGTCTTTTTATAAACTGCCCAGACACCGCAATATGTTTCTTCTGATAACTTTATTGCTCTATTTATTTTGTCGACAGGAAGGTTCTCGCCCTTAAACTCATAAATTATATGCATTGATACATAATGTTTTGGATGCTCTTCGGTCAGTTCACCGCTTACTTTAACATTGAACATTTTAGGTTCAATCTTCATCTTTTTAAGAATCAAGATAACATCCATTCCAGAGCAACCGGCTAATGCTGTTAGCATCAGCTTTTTTGGTCTCATGCCCAGATTATTGCCACCACCTTCAAGCGATGCGTCCATAGTTATCTTATGTCCGTCGGCCTCTGCATCAAATGCTAAATTGTCTCTCCAGTTTATTGATATTTGATCTGCCATTAAAATACTTTTATTTAAATACTTCTAATAAACAAACTTTAGTTGGGATATGTTTTTAAAAAAAATAAATCGATTTATATATATAATTTTCATTCAACTTTAAGATTAGTTATATTTACGAATCTAAAACCTAATGATTAGTTCTTTTAGCAATTAATGTTATGAGAAATTCATCAAGCAACCTAGCGACAGAAGAGACTAACCTGTCTGATTTTAAGTTTTTTAAACACCTGAATGAATCAGAGACTGCTAAACTCGATTATGATAAGGCATGTCAGCTGTACAAGAAGGGTAGTGTCGTATACCGTGAAGGAAGCCGCCTTACAGGATTCTACTGCATTACTAAAGGTATTCTGAAGATTTATAAGACCGGTATCGATGGCAAGGAACAGATTATCCGGTTTGTTAAAAAAGGCGATATTATCGCCTTCAGGTCTCTTCTTAGTCAAGAGCTTGCATGTACTACCGCCAAGGTTATTGATGACGCTGTATTGTGCCACATTCCTTATCAGACCTTGTTATTTCTTCTCCAGAATAACTGGAAATTCTCTCACTGGATGATTCAGATACTATGTAGAGAGCTTCGCGAGGCAAACGATTATATCACAGATATTGCTCAAAAAACTGTACGCGAAAGGCTTGCTGAAGTATTGCTTCTTTTGAAAGATAACTTTGACGTTGACGATAATAACCTTCTTCAAATATCGCTTACAAGGGAAGAGCTGGCAAATATGGTTGGTACGGCTACAGAATCGGTGATTAGGCTTCTTTCAGAATTCAAACAGGATGGACTGATTGAACTTAAAGGTCGCAGGATAAAATTTAAAGATGTTGCTTCTTTAAGGAGAATTGCAAGCATCTAATCTTTTTCCATCTTATTAACAATATCCCAAAGTACAATACCTGCACTAACAGCAATGTTGAATGAGTGCTTTGTTCCGTATTGAGGTATCTCAATAGCTCCATCACACAGGTTTACAACATTTTGACTTACTCCTTTAACTTCGTTGCCAAATACAAGGGCAATTCTTTCTCCTTTTATGGGATAGTATTCGGTTAGCATTATGCTGTTTTCAACCTGCTCCACGGCAAAAACTTTATAGCCTGATTCTTTCAGAGTGGATACTGCATCTTCCGTTTTCTCAAAATACCTCCAGGAAACACTGTTTTCAGCATCAAGGGCTGTCTTGTGGATATCCTTGTTAGGAGGAGTGGCAGTATAGCCACACAAATAGATAGCTTCTGTCAGCAGGGCATCTGACGTTCTGAAGACAGAACCAATATTATTACAACTCCTTATATTGTCAAGAACAACTATTATGGGATTTTTGTCAGTATTTCTAAATTCCTCAACGTCCATTCGGTTAAGTTCCCTGTTACTGAGTTTTCTCATTTTCGATAAATTACCAATCTACAAATTTTCTTTTCACGGGCATGCTCATACAACGTGCTCCGCCACCTCCGCGGGCAAGTTCAGCACCTGCAATTGTAATTACAGTTTTATATTTTGGGAAAGATACTTTTTTATTTAGAATATCAGATGAAGGTACTACGTTGAAACCATGTTTATCGAGTTCTTCAAGAGTATGTATATTTCTTTCATATCCAATTATCACTCCAGGTGCCAAAGCAAAGAAGTTTGCACCACTGTGCCATTGTTCCCGCTCCTGGTTCCAGTTGTCGGAGCCTCCACATTTTACAGGCTTGAAATTGAATCCAAGATTGTTGATCGCATTAAGCAGTCCCGGTTCATTGCTTATTGATTTTACCTTGCCGTTATCGATGATAATATGAATAGTTCTGTAGCGTGTCTGTGGTAGCATCAAAGGTTCATAGACCATGCAATAATCTTTATCGAGAAGGGTGAATGCCATATCAAGGTGAATAAAAGATTCAGGTTGATGTGGCAATTCCTGAACTATTATATGGAATGAACCTTTTCTTTCCTTCTTTATAAAATCAGAAATGAAATCTATTCCCTGAGTTGAAGTCCTGAGTCCTGTGCCAACAACAATAACATTATCGCTGACAACCAACAAGTCGCCTCCCTCAATCTTTATTGATGAAAGATCTTTCTCAGGAATTAATTCATATGGATTGATAGTTTCAGCTACAAACAATTTATGATGTCTGAATATAGCGTTCATGATTATTGATTCCCTGTCGCGCACGTTGCTTGCCATCTTGCCTATGAGCACCTTGTTGTAAAGTGAAACTGAAGCATCCCTGGTATACAAGAAGTTATGAAGTGGCCTGAGGCTGTACCTTTCATCGCTTAGGTATTTTGTAAGACTGTCGCGCTTCAGGTCGACACCTTCAATAAGCTGGCGGGCAATTTCATCTTCATTCAGGGAAAGAAGATATTCCTGCAACTCGGGGACTCCCTCCCTTTGACAAATTGTAGAAAGTAGTTTTGTCTTGACTTCATTTTCTTCAAGTATATCAGCAAGAAGGTCTCTTACTTCATATGAAGGGCAATGCATTTCAAGGATGCCCTTAAACTGTTTATACTCTTCCTTTGCTACTGAAAGGTTTAAAATATCGCTGTATAAAGCCCTTTCAACATTCTCAGGAGTCATTTTTTCAACTTCCTGACCTGGAGAATGTAAAATTACGGCTTCAAGTACACCTATCTCAGAACTGACATTAACTTTGTGCATATAATACTGAATTAGATTGTGTAAATTTAAGTAAATCTTTCTGATGATATCAGATATTAAAAATGACTGTTGTCACGTTTAAACGGCACGGGATTTGTTTTTAATTCTAAAATTGAAAGATAAAGCAAAAATGTCAAATTATTTGAAATCAATATTATCCCTGTTCTTTCTGATCTTCATTACTTCCACAGTATGGGGACAAGAAGGCAAGATAACATTAGCTGCATATGATTCAACGATTTTCAGGGAACTTGAAGAGATAGATGTTTATCCAAGGAAAGGTTTCAAGATGAATCCCAAGCAATATGGCAGAATTGTCAAGAAGATCAAAAAAGTTTATCCTTTTGCCAAAGAGGCAGCTGCTGAAATGGACAAGTACAATAAAAAGTACAAGGGATTGAAAAGTAGGGAGAAAAAACGTGAATACATTAAGAAGGTTGAGAAAGAATTGTTTAAAAAACACGAAAAAGAGTTTAAGAAACTGACAATTTCTGAAGGAAGATATCTGATGTTGTTGATTGACCGTGAAATTGGGGAAACTTCATACGAACTTATTGGAGAGCTGAAAGGTGATTTTGCAGCCCACTTCTGGCAGGGCATAGCAAAGATATTTAAAAACGATCTGAAAGAAAGATACGATCCAGTATATAAACACTACTTAATTGAGACGATTGTGTTGCAGTTGGAAAAGGAAAAATTCAAGTTATAAAAATTATTTTCCTTTTCCCTGAAAACAGTTGATGATAGTGTATATCAGGATTTTAAAATCAAGATACAAAGAGATGTTTTTTAGGTAGATGATATCGTAGGGTATTCTTTCGACCATTTGATCAATATCTGAAGCATAGCCGTATTTTACTTGTCCCCATGAAGTAATTCCCGGTCTGATTCTTTGTAATTGAATATAGTGAGGAGCGATTTTCCTAATTTCATTTATGTAATAAAGTCTCTCTGGACGTGGTCCAACAAGCGACATGTCCCCTTTGATTACATTATAGAACTGAGGTATTTCATCGATATGAGTTTTACGCATAAACTGGCCGAATTTGGTAATCCTCGGATCATCGATGGAAGATAGTGCAGGACTTCCATTTTCAGCATTGTTCACCATGCTTCTGAATTTGTAAATTGTAAATTCTTTTCCGTAACGACCTACACGTTTCTGCGAATATATAATTGGACCCTTTGATGAAGAACGAATTCCAAAATATACAAACGGAAAGAAGGGTATGAAAACAGCAAGGGCTAAAGTTGAAAGGACAACATCAATGAGACGTTTCATGTTTTCCTGCCAAGCAGGCATTATTCCGTTTGAAATCTTCACCAACGGACTAGAGTATATTGTACTCATTTTTACAGTACCTGCAAGAATATCAAACATATCGGGTATTGCCTTTACTGTGACACTTCTGTAATCGAGGGTTCCAAGGATCTCCTGAATCTTATTGTGTTCAGAAGTTTCAATAGCAATTATTATCTCTTCAACATTGTTTTCATCAATGATTTTTGGTAAGTCGGTTATTGAACCGAGGTTCGGAATATATTCTTCCAGAAGAGTTTTATTTTTTTCATCAACATTAACAAAACCGACAAATATATTTCCAGTTGGATCTTTGCTCTCGATCATTTCCTTGTACAATCTAACAGCTTGCTCGTTGCAGCCTATAATAACAGTATTAAAACCAATCTCCCTTTTATGAACACGATGAATAGTCCTTGTTGTAAGGATCATACGTGGAATCAGGGTAAGAAGAAAGTGTAATGAAAGTAGAGTAAAGAAAGAACGATAATAAGTTTTATAGCTTAAAATCGCATCATCAAGCATAAGTGTGAAGAATATTATGGTTACACCAATTAGACTAGTCAAAGCAGTCTGCCAAAGATCAATAAGACGAGACCTTCTGTATATGTCTTTGTAGAAACCTGTAATAAAATAAAAGGCTAACCAGAAAGTTGGAATAGCAAGGAGGGCAATCCAAAAGTTTGAGTCAAACCTTATTTTTTCGAAATAATCAAATACCCCTTTCTCAATGTATAATTTCCTATAGCAATAAAAAAGAGCCCATGCACTGGCAGCAGCCAATACATCGGTTATCATATATACAATAACTTTTTTGCGCTTGTTCATTACAAGAAATTACGTTGGTCCCTTAAAAAACTTCTCTATTGGTTAACGTTAAACGGAGGTTATTTTAAAATATTGTGCGCAAAACTAATTTTTTTGTGAAGATTACGAAGTATGTTCGTTTAAAATATTTTCAATCTTTGATAATACAGTAACAGACTGTATATAATGATGGAAAGAAAAAGATGGCTTTTTATTAAGTATTATATTCATGGCAAACGATTCGAGAGACTTTTCTATTAGTTGACTATCAGTGATTTCTTCAGATTTGAATCTTGCACCATGAACATTTTCGAGGTAGTTATCAGTCAGGTTGAAGGTAAATATTCCAATGTTGGATTCTATTAGTATGCTGTGCTCATCCTGATTGTCTATCTTAAGCATTATCAGGCATATAGAACTATCATACATCTTAAGTCTAATCTTTAAAAAGGGTCGGCCCGAATTAGTAGTTTCTATTGTGTTAATATCAATCTTTTTCACTGGCATAGGCGACATAAGTGTAAGAAAACTAAGAGCGGTAAGAATAGATGACCTGATTTGTTTTTTGCTACCGATAGATTTGTTGTACCTGAATAGAAGGTGGCTTCCTTTGGATGAAAGAAATTCTTCCATTAAAGGATGTTGTATTTCAGGGATTCCTGCTTGTATAATGTTTCCTGATTCATCGGTGAACTGTTCAAGGTGATTTAATTCCTGTAGAGATAAAAATGACTGATCGACAAAGTATATATTTGATTTTAATTTTATGAGTTCTAAAAATATAGGATGTGCATTTTTTATAGGGCTTACAAAAATATAGGCATCGTATTGTTTTTCAGTAATGTTTTCAGGCTCAGTTTTAAAATCTTCATCAAGAAAAATTCTTTCTGAACCCTGAAAAAATTTCACTTTAGAAACAATTGAGGAGTAAAAATCAACATCCTTTAAAGATCCTATAAGTAAACAATGAATCATGAATACAAATTTGTTAAATTACAATCTCATCTTCTCATGAATATTTAAATGTATCACTTATTTTTGATTTTTGGAATTTGAATTATGATTAAAGATTCAATTTTGCATCTTGGGATGCGCAAAAAGCTTGTTGATGAGATTGAAAGGAAAGGGATTACCGATCGTTCAGTCCTTGAGGCTATTGGAAAAGTTCCAAGACACTTGTTTATGGAAAGTGGATTTTTAAATTTTGCTTACCGTGATCAGGCGTTCCCAATTGGTGCAGGACAAACAATATCACAACCATTTACAGTTGCATACCAGTCGCAGTTGTTAAAAGTATCGTCAAAATCAAAAATCCTAGAGATTGGTACTGGCTCAGGATATCAGGCAGCTGTACTTCTCGAGATGGGAGCTCAGGTTTTTACAATAGAACGGCAAAGAGAACTTTACGTGAAAGTACAGCAGTTTTTACCTTCGATAGGTTATAATCCACGATTCTTTTATGGTGACGGATATAAAGGACTTCCATCTTACGGTCCTTTCGACGGGATAATTGTTACTGCAGCAGCTCCATATATTCCTGAAGATCTGAAGAAGCAGATGAAAGTTGGGGGAAGGCTTGTAATTCCGGTCAATAGTGAAAACCACCAGGTGATGACTGTTATTACCCGAACTGGTGAAAATGAATTTGAAGAACAGCATTTCGGAAACTTTTCTTTTGTTCCTATGTTAAAAGGTACATCAGAAAGTTGATATAAATTAATAAGAAAAAGATGGAATTAAAAGTGTTTGTTTTTAACCCTATTCGGGAAAACACATATCTTCTATGGGATAATTCATGTGAATGTGTAATTGTGGATGCAGGTTGTTATAACGATAGGGAATTTGAAAAACTTGATTCGTTTATTAAAGAAAACAATCTCAAGCCTGTTAAGTTGCTTAACACCCATTGCCACTTCGATCATTTACTTGGTGTTGAAAGGTGTAGAACTCAGTACGGTATTGATTGGGAGATAAGTGAAAATGATGCTTTTCTGGTAGAGACTTCAGTTCTTCAGGCTTCGATGTTTGGTTTTAAAGTTTCTGAAATAAGTCCAGCAGAAGCTTATTTAAAAGATGGTGATGAAATATGTTTTGGGGAAAGCAAATTAAAGGTTATTTCTGTTCCGGGACATTCACCGGGGGGAATATGTTTTTATAATGAAGAATCAAAGATTCTATTGACTGGTGATTCTCTTTTTTATAGGAGTATTGGAAGGACAGACCTTCCGGGGGGTAATTATCAGGAACTTATATCTGGATTAAAAAATAAAATTTTAATCCTTCCTGATGATGTCGATGTGTTTCCGGGACATGAGTCCTCAACAACAATTGGAGATGAAAAAGCTTTAAATCCGTTTCTGCGATAAAGTCATTTTTTTAAAATCCTTTTACCATATCTTTGTATTAGAAATTCAAAAAATCATTTGCCGTGATAAAAAACGATAAATTCGGATGGCGACACATAGGTCCCCGTTCACATGAAATAGACGAGATGTTGAAGATCATTGGAGTAAATTCAATGGACGAATTAATAGAACAGACTGTTCCTGAAAACATAAGGCTCCATAAGCCGCTGAATCTTGGTCCCGGACTAACGGAACGTCAGTATTATCGTAAGATACATGATCTTGCCCAATTGAATAAAGTGTTTAACACATATATTGGGATGGGATATTATGACACAATTACTCCGGCAGTGATTTTGAGAAATGTTTTTGAGAATCCTGTGTGGTATACTTCATATACACCTTATCAGGCAGAAATATCACAGGGACGGTTGGAAGCACTTCTAAACTTCCAGACTATGATTTGTGACCTTACCGGATTTGAAATAGCTAATGCTTCACTTCTTGATGAAGCAACGGCAGCTGCTGAAGCAATGCTAATGATGTATTCAGCAAGAACAAAAGATCAGAAGAAAAAAGAATCCAACATTCTGCTTGTCGATGATAAGATATGGCCGCAAACGCTTGCTGTACTTGTTACCAGGGCTGAACCTCTTGGAATTGAAATAAAAGTGGAGAGCTACAGAGATTTTGATTTCAACGGGAAAGTATTTGGTGTTCTTGTTCAGTATCCAAACTCAGAAGGCAATATAGAAAATTACACTTCCCTTACAGAAACAGCTCACAAAAATGAATGTAAAGTAGCTGTAGCTGCCGATCTGTTGAGTCTGGCCCTTCTTACCCCACCGGGTGAATGGGATGCTGATATATGCTTTGGAAGTTCACAGAGGTTTGGGATTCCAATGGGTTATGGAGGACCACATGCAGCTTTCTTTGCTACAAAGGATGAATTTAAACGAAGTATGCCGGGGCGCATAATTGGAGTTTCCCGCGATGCTAATGGCAAGAGAGCATTAAGAATGGCATTGCAGACCAGAGAGCAACACATAAAGAGAGAAAAAGCAACTTCAAATATTTGTACTTCACAGGCATTGCTGGCTATAATGGCCGGATTTTATGCTGTGTACCACGGACCTAGGGGTATTTATTCAATTGCAGCAAGAATACACTCTATTGCTTGCTTGTTGTCGGAAGAGATTCAGAAATTAGGCTATCTTCAGGTTAACAAAAACTTCTTTGATACCATCAGATTAAGTCTTCCGAGACATGTAAAGGTTGAAGATATTAGTTGGCTTTCTGTGGAATTAAAAATGAACTTCAGATATCTCGATAACGGAGAAGTAGGGTTGAGCATTGATGAGACAACGAATGTAGAGGATATTAACTGGATTATTGAAGTATTTGCTAAAGCTGCTAATAAACCTGTCCCAGTTATTGATGATTATCCTTCTGAAAGATTTATTGATAAATACTTTACGAGAAAAAGTGAATATCTTCAACTAGATGTTTTCAATAATTACCGCTCAGAAACCGAAATGCTTAGATATATCAAAAAACTTGAGCATAGGGATATATCACTTACACATTCCATGATTTCATTAGGGTCGTGTACCATGAAGCTTAATGCAGCAACAGAAATGCTTCCGTTAAGTTGGCTTGAGTTTAATGGCATCCATCCGTTTGTTCCAAAGAACCAGGCAATGGGATTCCAGATAATGATGGAAGAATTAAAAAAGGACCTTGCTGAAATTACCGGATTTGCTGATGTAAGCCTTATGCCTAATTCAGGTGCGGCAGGTGAGTATGCAGGTTTGATGGTTATCAGGGAATATCTTAAGAACAGGAACGAAGGGCATAGGAATGTTTGCCTTATACCATCTTCAGCACATGGGACAAATCCTGCCAGCGCTGTAATGGCAGGTATGGAAGTAGTAGTTACACCTTGCGATGAAATGGGCAACATAGATGTTGAAGCATTAAGGCAAAAGGCAGAAGAACATAAAACTGATCTTGCTGCTTTAATGATAACATATCCTTCTACACACGGTGTTTTTGAAGCTTCGGTAACTGAAATATGTGATATTATTCATTCATATGGCGGACAAGTATATATGGATGGTGCAAACATGAATGCTCAAGTTGGAATAACCAGTCCCGGAAAGATTGGAGCTGATGTTTGCCATCTTAATCTTCACAAGACTTTTGCCATTCCTCATGGAGGAGGAGGTCCCGGGGTTGGGCCGATAGCTGTGGCAAAACACCTTATAGAATTCCTCCCTTCACATTCTGTTATGAACAATGGTCATACAGGTGCCAATTCAGTATCGGCAGCTCCCTGGGGTAGTGCTTCAATACTGCCTATTTCATACGGCTATATTAAGATGCTTGGAGCCGATGGTTTGCGCAAAGCTTCTGAAGTGGCGATTTTAAATGCAAATTATATTGCCCACTTTTTGAAAGATAATTATGGAATAGTTTATACCGGAGAAAAGGGTAGGGTGGCTCATGAGATGATACTTGAATGCAGACATTTGAAACAATCTTCAGGAATTTCAGAAACAGATATTGCTAAAAGGCTTATGGATTACGGTTTTCACGCTCCTACTTTGTCGTTTCCTGTTCATGGGACTCTGATGATAGAGCCTACAGAGAGTGAGTCTAAAAATGAAATCGATCGTTTTATTGAAACAATGAATTCAATCTTTGAGGAAATAAAAGAAGTTGAATCAGGTAAGGTTGATTCTGTAGATAATGTTTTGAAGAATGCCCCCCACACCCAGGATATGGTTGTCAGTGACGACTGGAATCATCAATATTCAAGAGTTGAAGCTGCATTCCCGCTTGAATGGATTAGGGAAAACAAATTCTGGCCTTCGGTAACAAGAATAGATGATGCTTTCGGGGACAGAAACCTTGTATGTACATGCAGACCTATAGAAGATTATAAGTAATAAAAGGAAACTGCAGTTTTATCAATATAAAATAGGCATTATTTTAGGATCGCTTTCCAGCATTCCGGGTTTTTCCTTTTTGATTTCTTCAATAGCTTTTTCTATCTGAATTAAGCTACAAGGTGATGTTACTATCGAGAAAGTAGCTTTTTCACCTTCATGCCTATTGTGGCTGACAGTCTCAATGTTTATAAGCTGGTTACCAATAGCAGTTGTAATAAAACCTGTTGTACCGGGTACATTCCCGGTGTGGAATGTTATAATGTAGGGAAATTCAAATTTACTGGCATCAGCAAATATCCTTTCATGTTTAGGTGCTGTATTACTAATGTTTTTTCCATAGCGAGCGATGAAGATAATATCAGAAACAATAGACATGGCTGTTTCTGTTGAGCCTGCTCCCTTACCTACTAAAATATGTTGTCCTGAATATTTATTATTTACTTTAATAGCATTTGTTGCTCCGCTGACATCAGAAAGGAAGTTAGAATTTTTAACCATCATTGGTCTTACTGCAGCGTATATGTCACCGTTTTCTTTGTTGGCAAAACATATAAGTTTAATAGTAGCTCCAATTTCCCTAGCAAAATCAATGTCTTCTTTTGCAATATTCTGAATACCGGTTATAGAAAGTTCACTCATTGATACATCGATTCCGTATGCCAGTTTGATAAGTAGAATGAGCTTATGTCCGGCATCGCCACCGCTGATATCGAGGGTAGGGTCAGCTTCGGCATAACCATTTTCCTGAGCAAGCTTAAGGGCCGATTCAAACCCTAGGTTCTCGTTCTGCATTTGAGTCAGGATGTAGTTGCTGGTTCCGTTCATTATACCCGACATTGACATTATTTTGTCACCGGTGAAGTTTTCCTTAATGGTCTTTACAATAGGTATTGCACCGCAAACAGCAGCTTCAAATCCAATCTTAACATTAGACTGCTCAGCAGCTTCGAATATTTCTTTTCCTCTTTCAGCAAGGAGGGCTTTATTAGCAGTAACAAGATGTTTCCCCGATTTTACAATTTTAAGGCAGGTTTCAAACACAAAATTACTTGTTCCTCCAATTGTTTCTACGACGAGATCAATATTATCATCATTGATAATTTCCTGAACAAAACTGTTTGCTTCCTCCGACGATAGATCTTTACCTCCGCCACAAAAAAGCTCTATAGGGACATTGAATCGAGAAGCTGCGGCTTTAGGTTTAATCTCCACAATTTTCTTGAGAACTATATTCTTTTTAGCCTTTATGTTTAAATCAGAATTGATTTCTGAAATGATTGTAGCGACTCCGCCACCTACAGTTCCACATCCAAGGATGGCAATATTTAGTGTATCCATTTGTTTGACTTAAAATTGTCGAAAGATAGTATTTTTGCTTGTTAAGTTATAATAAAAGAATAAAACAGGAAGTGTAAATTTCATCAATGAAGAATTCCTTTCATCAAAAGGAAGTGCTCATTTGGCCATAAATATCTTACGTTCGTCAAAGGAAAGTGCTCATTCGTCAAAAATAAGCTAAAATACTGGACTTCTTTACTTAAAGGTTGTAAATTTGAGTAGAAATTAAAAAACCTAAACACCATGATTTACATCGTAATCGCTTTCGTTATCTTTTTTGTCGCTGTTGGTCTTGCTTTTCTATCAGAATCAGGAAAAAAAGCACATTAATTAAGAATACAAAATATTAAATTCTGTTTTGTAAGGAATAAATCAAGTATATAGCCTCATGGAGAGGCTTTTTTATTTTCTGAAAAATCCGTTTCTTTCCGTTAATTTTCAAACAATCGGTTATGGTTTTTTTTCCAAATTGTAAGATTAATATTGGTCTGAATGTAATTAGAAAGAGATCTGATAGTTATCATGATCTGGAAACATTGTTTTTTCCTATTTGTCTTTACGATGGTTTGGAGATAATAAAATCAGATAAGTTTGAATTTTCGACATCAGGCTTACCTGTTACAACTAATGATGACAATATTGTTGTAAAGGCATACAAAATCTTAAAGGAAGATTTTAATCTTCCTCCGGTGAAAATTCATCTTCATAAAAACATACCAATGGGAGCCGGATTAGGCGGAGGTTCATCAGATGCTGCATTTACCCTGATTGGATTAAATTCTTTGTTCAATATTGGATTGGACAAAGATAGCCTTATCAACTATTCGTTGAAGCTTGGTAGCGATTGCCCGTTTTTCGTAATCAACAAGCCATGTTATGCAGAAGGTAGAGGAGAGGTTCTTACCGAGATGGATATCCAATTGGATGGTTTAAAAGTTGTTCTTATAAAACCTGATTGTGAGGTCTCAACAGCACAGGCTTATTCTGGAGTAAAGCCTATTGTTCCTATCGTGAATTTAAAAGAAGCATTATTGCTTCCTTTTGAGGAGTGGAAAGGAAAGGTTGAGAATAGATTTGAAGAAAGTGTTTTTTTAAAATTTCCTTCGATAAAAAATGTAAAAGATAAACTCTATGAATCAGGGGCAGTATATGCATCAATGTCGGGCAGTGGTTCAACAGTGTTTGGTATTTTCAAAGATATTCCTGAAAACCTGAAACCAAATTTTACTGATTGTTTTTATTGGGAAACGAAATAAAAAAGCCGGAATGAACCGGCTTTTTTTTATGCTATTTCGACCATCAAATATGATCTTGGTATCGTTTCATCAGGCTTTACATATACTGATTTGATTTTACCATCAAAGGGCATTGTAATAAGGTTCTGCATCTTCATTGCTTCAAGTATCAATAAAGTTTCCCCTTTTTTAACGTTTTGTCCTTTCTTTACAAGAACATCTATGATAGTTCCCGGGATCAGTGTATAAATCTTCTTTAGGTCACGCCCTTTCCAGACTTTCCTGTTTTCAAATTTCTTAGTGATCTCGGTATTATACTTACCACTACCGATTAGTAATGTTGAGTGTTCTCCGAAGTTATCTTCATCTTTATATTCCATAGTCTAAAAAAATATTAAAATGGTGGAATTCCGTGTTTCTTGGCCGGCATTGAAACACTCTTGTTGGCTGAAACGCTTAGTGCGTGAAGCAGCATTGAACGTGTTTCTGACGGTTCGATCACTTGGTCGACATAACCTCTGGCGGCAGCAACAAAAGGATTAGCAAACTTCTCTTTATACTCTTGTATTTTTTGCTTGCGCATTGCTTCAGGATCTTCTGCTTCCATTATTTCTTTGCGGAATACGATATTGGCAGCTCCTTCTGGCCCCATAACTGCAATCTCGGCTGTAGGCCATGCAAAAACAAAGTCAGCCCTTAGGTGGCGTGAGTTCATAGCAATATAACCTCCACCATATGCTTTTCTGATAATTACAGTGATTTTTGGAACAGTAGCTTCGCTGTAGGCGTAAAGAATCTTTGCCCCATGGCGAATAACACCCATATGTTCTTGGTCAACACCCGGCAGATAACCCGGCATATCTTCAAGTGTGATAATTGGAATGTTGAATGAATCACAATATCGGATAAATCGGGCAGCTTTGTCTGAACTGTCACAGTCAAGAACACCGGCAAGGTATTTTGGCTGATTAGCGACAAACCCACATGTCTCTCCTTTCATGCGACCAAAACCAATTACAATATTAGGAGCATAAAGTTCCATGCTTTCAAAAAACTCTGATCCATCAGTAATTGACTTGATGATATCTTTAATATCATAAGGATACTTAGGATTGCTTGGAACGATATTTTCAATATTGTATTTTTTTAGAGGCTCGCGGGGAGCGATTTTTACTGCTTTTTCTTGATTGTTTCTAGGGATGTAAGAAATAAGTTGCTTAATCTGTTTGAAACATTCTGCCTCACTGGTAGCATAAAAATGCGCATTACCGGCTATTTCGCAATGTACCCTTGCCCCGCCAAGATCTTCCATGGATATATCTTCTCCAAGAACAGTTTTAATGACGTTAGGACCTGTGATAAACATTTTTGAAATATTCTCTACAACAAATACGAAGTCGGTGAGAGCTGGAGAATATACAGCACCCCCGGCACAAGGGCCTAGAATTACTGATATCTGTGGAATAACTCCTGATGCGAGTGTATTACGGAAGAAAATTTCACCATAACCTGCTAAAGAATTAACACCTTCCTGGATGCGTGCGCCTCCTGAATCATTTATCCCAATCAATGGAACCCTCATTTTCAGAGAGTGGTCCATAATCTTTGTTATTTTCTGGGCATGCATTAAGCCTAGAGATCCCCCGGCAACAGTGAAGTCTTGAGCATAGATGCAAACAGGTGCACCTTCTATAGTGCCTGTTCCTGTTATAACTCCATCGCCATGAAGTATTTTCTTTTCCATGTCAAAGTCTCTGGCAAGATGCTCGACGAAAAGGTCATATTCATGAAATGAATTTTCATCAAGGATGGCCATAATACGTTCACGGGCATAGAGTTTACCCATAGCAACTTGCTTTTCAATGGCTTCATCACCACCACCCTTTTGAACCTCAATCTTTCTTTTTCTAAGATCTTGGATATTTCTTTTTAGTGACATAAAGATTTAATTTATAAAAACCTGTTTATTCATTTAAAGAAATCCATCCAGATCAGGTATAATTTGCGAGTTCAAAATTATAAACTTTCTGTTGTCTGTATGAAAAAGGATTGATTTTAAAATATAAGAAAGAGAAGTTTACTCTCAAACTGTGCTTAACAAACAGTAAATAAAGGTTGTAAGATTACATGTTGTAAAACATGTGTTTTACTTTGAAGCCCATTTGTACAATAAAAATGCAATAAATGCATAAACAATATTAGGTATCCACATAGCTAGTAGTGGAGAAGCAGAACCACTAAGTGCAAAAACTTTGGCTATTTGCTGAAACATGAGATAGGCAAAGCTTAAAGCAATACCAAATCCAAGATGAAGCCCAATACCGCCCCTTATCTTTCTTGACGCTAGTGAGGCGCCTATTATTGTTAGGATGAATGCAGAGAAAGGACTAGAAGCTCTTCGGTGCCTTTCAACTTCATATTGCTCGATGGCATCAATGCCCCTGAGTTTAAGTTGTTCGATGAATTTTAAAAGTTCAGAGTATGACATTGTTTCAACATCATCTTCCTTGGTGATGAAATCTTCAGGGAGCATTGCTAATGTAGTATCAATCTTTGCTCCTGACCTTACTTTTTCATCATAACCATTGATATCTCGGATTACATAATTGCTTATAGTCCAAATCTTTTTTTCCCTATCCCAGCGGATAAAATCAGAAGTGAGTTTAGAAATCAGTTTATTATCCTCAAATTTTTCAATTGAGAATTTTCTTCCGTAATCGTTACCTGCATCAAACCTTTCCATATAAATATAAATATTAGGCTCAATTTGTCGGTGAATATCTCTATCGGTATTTGGTTTTTTTCGTTTTACGTAATCATACTGGAATTCAATCATCTTTTTGTTAGCGGGGGGAATCACAAAGTTACCAAGAGTATAAGAAAATATAAAGATTATGAAGGCCGAAATCAGGTAAGGGAAAAGCAATCTTTTAAAACTGACCCCACTACTTTGAATGGCTATTATTTCTGAGTTAAAAGCCATTTTTGAAGTAAAGAAAATTACTGAAATGAATAGGAACAAGCCACTATATAGATTTGCGAAATATGGAATAAAATTCAGATAATAATCAAAAACTATAGCTTTAAGAGGTGCTTCATTTTGGATAAACTCATCTATTTTCTCACTAAGGTCAAAAACGATGCTGATAGCAATTATTAATGACAAGGCAAAAAAGAAAGTTCCGAGGAATTTCTTAATGATGTAGAGATCAAATCTTTTTAATATGTGAAATCTAACTTTTGATTCCATTATTGTTAATTGCCTGTATTAAAAATATTAAAGTCTTGTCTTCAGTATCTTAACCATTTCATCTTTCCAGCTTTTGAAATTATCTTTCAATATCTGATTTCTGGCTTCAGTAACGAGCCAGAGATAAAATGCAAGGTTGTGGATGCTGGCTATTTGTGCACCAAGCATCTCTTTAGAAATAACCAAATGGCGAAGGTAAGCCCTGCTGTAAGCATGGTCTACGTATGACGTTCCATCAGGATCAACAGGAGTAAAATCATTTTCCCATTTTTTATTTCTGATATTTATAATTCCTTTACTGGTAAAAAGCATTCCGTTTCTTCCGTTTCTTGTTGGCATTACACAATCGAACATGTCGACACCTCTATCTATTGCTTCAAGTATATTGACAGGTGTTCCTACACCCATTAAATAACGGGGTTTATCTTCGGGAAGTATGTCATTAACAACTTCAATCATAGAATACATAACCTTTTCTTCTTCACCTACGGCAAGCCCTCCTATTGCATAACCATCACTGTTGAATTGTTTTACATATTCGGCCGCTTTTGTTCTCAGATCCGGATACACGCAACCTTGCACTATTGGGAAGAGAGATTGTTTGTATCCATATTTAGGTTTGGTATTGTTGAATTGAACCATACATCTGTCGAGCCAACGCTGAGTGAGTTCAAGCGATTTGCTGGCATAGTTATAGTCAGAATCACCGGGAGTGCATTCATCGAAAGCCATAATTATATCGGCTCCTATTGTGCGCTGGATGTCGATCGAATTTTCAGGTGTGAAAACATGATACGAGCCATCAATGTGCGACCTGAAGCGCACACCTTCTTCAGAAAGTTTTCTTATATCTCCAAGTGAAAAGACCTGAAAGCCCCCACTATCGGTTAAGATTGGTTTAGACCAACCATTGAATTTGTGTAGTCCTCCTGCTTCTTCGATAATAGGCATACCGGGGCGCAGATATAAGTGGTAAGTATTACCAAGAATTATCTGAGCTTTGATATCTTCTTCGAGTTCTTTCATATGTACACCCTTTACTGAGCCGGCAGTGCCTACCGGCATAAAGATAGGTGTCAGTATTTCACCATGTTCAGTTTTAAAGACACCTGCCCGGGCTTTACTTTCTATTGATTTATGTTGAAGCTTAAAACTCATATATTTAATGTAAGGCTCACAAAATTAAAAATAGGTTTGTATAAAGTGACCTAATCGTTAAACTTTCCTTTAAATATTTTGTATATTAGTTGAGAAACACAAGCAACTACTGATTAACATGACGGGAGAGAAAAGCGAACATTCTGAAAGTGCAAGGGATGATCATGCACTTATTACGAATGCCCTTAAGGGTGATGAGAAGGCATTTGCCCGTCTTATGGTAAAATATAAAGACTCAATTTATTATATGCTTCTTAAGATGGTCAAGAATAAAAGTGATGCTGAAGACTTGACCCTGGAAGCATTCGGAAAGGCATTTGCAAACCTTGGTTTCTACTCTCCTGAATATGCTTTCAGTACTTGGTTATACCGAATTGCCACAAATAACTGCATTGATTTCCTGCGAAAGCAAAAAGGTATTCACTTCTCACTTGACCAGAATCTTGAACAAGAGTTGGAAGGCAATGGTTTTAAGTTGAGATCTAATATACCCAATCCTGAAGAAAGGTTAATTCAAAAACAAAGGGGTTGGACATTACAGGGTTACATACAAAAACTAAAACCAAGGTACCGCAACTTGATTGATTTAAGATATTTTAAGGAATATTCATACGAAGAAATTGCAAAAGAGTTAGATTTGCCCCTCGGAACAGTAAAGGTTCAGTTGTTCAGAGCCCGCAATATGTTGTATGCCCTGATCAAGGAAGAAGATAATGATTAACTATTTTGGAGAAGATACTTAAATATTTTAATGACCTTACAGGTGAGCAGATTGATAAATTTTCTGCCTTAAAAGATTTATACAAAGACTGGAATTCTAAGATAAATGTTATTTCTCGGAAAGATATAGATGAATTATATACCCACCATGTATTGCATTCTCTTTCAATTGCAAAGTTTATAAAGTTCAGTGAAGGTTCAAGAATTGTAGATGTCGGATGTGGAGGAGGTTTCCCAGGCATTCCTCTTGCTATTCTTTTCCCAAAGGTTGAATTTACGCTTGTTGATTCCATAAGAAAAAAAATAACAGTTGTAAATGGAGTGGTTTCTTCTTTAAATCTTGATAATGCTAAAGGAGTAAATGAAAGGGCAGAGAACCTTACTTCAAAATTTGATTTCATTGTTAGCAGGGCTGTTACTTCTTTTCCCGATTTTGTAAGGTTGACCGGTAAACTTATTTCTACTCATCAAATTAATAGCATTCCAAATGGAATAATTTACCTTAAGGGAGGCGATATTGAAGAAGAGATAAGACAATTTAAAAAGATAAGTGAGGTTTATGAAATATCAAGATATTTTGAAGATCCCTTTTTTGAAACAAAAAAGATAATTTATCTTCCTTTATAGAATATAATTTTTTGATTTATTGATTCGTACATCAATTATTAGGACAAACAAAAAAAAACTTGATGAAAAATTTTTAACAGTGAAAAAATCAGTTATTTTTGCAGACCGAAATTTAAAAAGGTAAAATCATTTAAAATATACTTCAATGAAAAGGACATTTCAGCCTTCAAATAGGAAAAGAAGAAATAAACACGGTTTCCGTGAAAGAATGTCAACTGCTAATGGACGCAAAGTTTTAGCTTCACGCAGGGCAAAAGGAAGAAAAAAGTTAACTGTTTCTGACGAGCCAAAGCATAAACGTTAATTTCAAAAAATACATTTTTAGTTTACATGGCAAGGTGAAGAATTGATTTCTTTACCTTTTTGTGTTTGTAAACGATATTGTTATTTTTGCTGTTAGTAAGCAGACGACAATTTTTATAAATAAACTCAAATTAACCTGATGGCAATTCTGAAAATCAAAAAAATCAAGGATTTTTTAAAAGGTAAATCAGTTTTATACAATATCGCGGCCATTTTGGTTTGTTTTTTAGTAGTATCATTAATAGCTATCTTCTTTCTAAAGATATATACCCGCCACGGACAATCAGTCATTGTTCCGAGCTTTAAAGGATTACCTGAATATGAAGTGAAGAAAAAAACAGGCAACCTTGACTTAAGATATCAGATATTTGACACTGCATATGTGCTGGGTTCGGTTCCAGGTACAGTTGTTGATCAGTATCCGGAAGCAGGTTATAAGGTGAAGGAGAATCGTACTGTTTATGTTACAATGGCATCGCGTGAACCTGAAAAGGTTTTAGTTCCCAAGGTTATTGACGTATCACTGAGAGAAGCAGAAAGCCGACTTGAAAATTCTGGTTTAAGACTCGGGCAAGTTAAATATCGCCCTTCGGAATATTATGATCTTGTTCTTGAACAACATTATAAGGGAAGACCTACTCCAAATGGGCTGATGCTTCCAAGAGGAACATACGTCGACTTAGTTGTGGGTAAAGGATTAAGTGGAGAAAAGACAACAGTTCCTGACCTAAAAGGTTCATCTCTTGAAGAAGCAAGGATTAATCTTTATAACATGAGTTTAAATCTTGGTGTTCAGGTATATGATAATTCTGTTGTAAACTATATTGACTCTGTCAAAGCTCTTATTTGGAAACAATCGCCCGATACAATAAATCAAGGAATGGTTGAACTTGGAACTTCTATTGATGTATGGCTTACTGTCGATTTTAGCAAGTTTGAAGACGATTTTGAAGAATCTGATGAAGAATCAGAACTAAATGATTATGATTTTTAGCTTTTATGCAAGACTATTTTGAAGAACTTGAAGATAATGACGAGGGTGGTTTGTTTGAACATTATAGGTTCGAAGCTGACCCCGGTCAAAACTTACTCCGTATTGACAAGTTTCTTGTAAATAGGATTGAAGGCACTTCAAGAAATAAGATTCAGGCAGCCGCTGATGCGGGTTGTATAATGGTTAATAGCACACCTGTAAAATCAAGCTATAAAGTTAAACCGGGAGATGTTGTATCTGTTGTGCTCGATTATCCCAGGAGAGAACTAAAAATAATCGCTGAAGATATTCCTCTGAATGTAGTTTTTGAAGATGACCAGTTGATGGTTATTAATAAACCTGCAGGCTTGGTTGTTCATCCAGGACATGGTAATTATTCAGGTACTCTTGTCAACGGACTCGCTTTCAGGTTTAAGGGCTTACCTCTATTTAACTCTGAGGATCCACGCCCGGGGCTTGTGCATAGAATTGATAAAGATACTTCAGGTTTATTGGTTGTTGCTAAAACTGAATTAGCAAAGAATAATCTTGCTCTTCAGTTTTTTGAAAAAACAACCAAGCGCACTTACCAGGCCCTTGTCTGGGGAATACCAAAAGAAAATGAAGGAACAATAATTGGTAATGTTGGTAGAAGTTTGAAAAATAGGCAAGTGTTTAGAGTATTTCCTGAAGGCGACTATGGTAAGCATGCGGTTACTCATTATAAAGTACTTGAGGAACTTGGATATGTTAGCCTGATTGAGTGCAGACTTGAAACTGGAAGGACTCATCAGATTAGAGTGCATATGAATTATATCGGACATCCGCTTTTCAATGATTCAAATTATGGTGGAGATATTATTTTAAGGGGGACTACGTTTAGCAAATACAAACAGTTTGTACAAAATTGCTTTAATGTTTGTCCAAGACAGGCACTCCATGCTAAAACTCTTGGATTTACCCATCCGGTAACAGGAGAGGAAATGATATTTGATTCAGAACTTGCCGACGACATGAAGCAATTAATCGTAAAGTGGCGAAATTATTTAGTCAACAGAATTGAACAAGATTTATAGAAGTTTATAAAAGCATAAATTAAAAAAAATGAACAAGAATATCGCTGTGATTTGTGGAGGCGATTCCTCTGAATATGTTGTTAGCATTAAAAGCGGTAAAAATATTTTTGATAATATCGATACTGAATTGTTTGTGCCTTGGTTGATTAGAATGCGATTCAATGAATGGGTAGTGCTAAAGGGAGAGGAAATTATTGCTGAAGTTGATAAAGGTGATTTTAGCTTTACTATTGAAGGTAAAAAGATAAAACCTGACTATGCTTTTATAATGATTCACGGAACACCCGGAGAAGATGGTGTACTACAAGGATATTTTGACTTGTTGAAAATACCATATTCAGCAACAGGGGTTTATGCTTCAGCCTTAACTTTTCATAAGTTCTTTTGTGACAATTTTCTGAGGGCTCAGGGAATTGTTATGGCAAAGGCTGCTTATTTTCAAAGGGGAGATAAAGTAAATCCTTCAGAGCTAGTTAAAGAATATGGACTTCCTATGTTTATTAAACCAAGTGCCGGTGGTTCGAGTTTTGGTGTAACTAAAGTGAAAAGAGAAGAAGATATACCCGCAGCTATGGAAGCTGCTTATGCTGAAAGTGACGATTGCCTTGTTGAAGAGTATATTGAAGGTATGGAATTGGCTGTTGGAGCCTGTAATTTGAACGGAGATGTTGTTCCTTTCCTGCCAACTGAAGTTGTTCCAAAGGGAGAGTTTTTTGATTTCAATTCAAAATACAATGTTGGAGGTGCAACAGAAATAACTCCAGCCCGTCTGCCCTCACAAAAGATTAAGGAGTGTCAGGAATTAACATCAAGATTGTATAAGCTCATAGGTTGTCACGGAATAGTAAGAATCGACTATATTTTGAAAAATAACATCTTTTATTTTCTTGAAGCAAATACTATTCCGGGAATGACCGAAACAAGTTTTATTCCTCAGCAGCTCAATGCAATGGGGATGAGTTTAAAAAAGATTGTAAGCCAGATAATTGAACAAGACCTGAAAATGGTTAATAATTAATAGTTTGGTTTAAAGTTTAGCTTAATCATTTTTCTTAATTTTGGTTTTCCCTGAAATAGGGAATAAATCTTTTTATCCTATAATCGATGGCAATAAATAATTCAAACAAGCGAAGCACTAAATCAAGTATTGATCAGATGAATGCACAGTTTGGTAAAATTCCCCCACAGGCAGTTGAAGTGGAAGAAGCTGTGTTAGGTGCTTTGATGTTGGAGAGAGAAGCTTTTATTGGTGTAGCTGATGTTCTTACTGAAGAGTGTTTTTATAAAGAAGAACACAGAGAAATATTCAAGGTTATTAAAGATCTTTCAATGAAAGACCAACCTGTAGACTTGCTTATTGTTACTCAAGAATTGAAAAACAGAGGTTTGTTAGAACAAGTTGGAGGTCCTCTCTACATAACCCAATTGACGAGCAAGGTTGCTTCAGCTGCCCACCTCGAATTCCATGCAAGGATTATTGCTCAGAAATTTATTCAAAGAGAACTAATACGTTCATGTACTGAAATACAGACTAATGCATACGATGACACTAAAGATGTTGATGATCTTATAAATGAAGCGGAATCTGCTATATTCAGGATATCGGAAGGCAATATTAAGAAAGAAACTCAGCCAATTAAACCTATTTTAAAAGAAGCTGTTAGCCTGATTGAAGAGGCTAGTAAAAGAAAAGACGGTTTATCGGGTATTCCTTCTGGTTTTTCAAAGGTAGACAGGATAACTTCTGGATGGCAAAAAACTGACCTTATAATTATTGCCGCACGTCCTGCTATGGGAAAGACCGCATTTGTATTATCAATGGCTAGAAATATGGCTGTCGACTTTAAAAAACCGGTGGCTATGTTTTCCCTTGAAATGTCCTCAATTCAGTTGGTCAACAGAATGATTGCCTCTGAATCGGAACTCGGATCAGATAAAATAAAAAAAGGAAATCTTGTTGGTGATGAATGGGACAAGCTTAATAAGGCAATTAGAAAACTTGACGAAGCTCCAATGTTTATTGACGATACTCCTGCACTTTCTATTTTTGAGTTAAGGGCTAAATGCCGGAGGTTGAAAATGCAGCATGATATTGGAATAGTTCTTGTAGACTATCTTCAGCTTATGACAGCTGGATCTGATATGAGGGGAAACAGAGAACAAGAAGTAAGTACAATTTCCAGATCTTTGAAAGCGATTGCTAAGGAACTTGATATACCAATAATTGCTCTGTCGCAGCTTAACCGTTCTGTTGAGTCGCGTGAAGGTAAACGTCCACAGCTTTCTGACCTTAGGGAATCAGGTGCTATTGAACAGGATGCAGATATGGTAATGTTTATCCATAGACCTGAATATTATCAGATTACTGAGGACGATGAAGGTAACTCCTTGAAGAATGTTGCAGAAATTATTATTGCAAAACATAGGAATGGTGCTGTTGGCGATGTCAGGTTATCTTTCAGAAAAGAACTGGCTAAATTTATTGACCTTGATGATTATCCTGCAGACTTTGACCCAAGGGCTTTACAAACTTTTAGTTCAAAAATGAACGAAGATGCCCCTGAAACTGTTAATTATCCTGCATACTCTTTTCAGCATAACAATCCACCGTTTAGCGAGGAAGGTGATGATGCGCCATTTTGATAATTATTAATAACAGAAAATCAATTTATGAGGCAGCTATTCTTGATATCAGTTTTTATTGTCTTAAGCTTTTCCGCTTACTCTTCTTCGCTTTTATTGCCAATGGACAATACCCAAAAGAACCATTTAAAAGCTTATGGAATTTCTTACTGGACTCTGGAAAGAGATGTTGAGGTAAAATGGTTGTTAAATTACAGGGGAGGAAGCTTTCTTATACCTTATGCAAAAGAAATTGAAAATGAATGCCTTATCAGAGGTGTGAGCTACGAAGTATTGGCTGAAGCTAAAGCTAATATGATTGTTGATGAAATATCAAGCCCATCTCAAAATATGGATGTTATTCCTATGCAAAAGGCTCCAAAAATAGCCGTTTATTCCCCACCAAATAAGCAGCCCTGGGATGACGCTGTAACTCTTGTGTTGACATATGCCGAGATTCCTTATGACGTAATTTATGACGAAGAAATTATAGACGGTAAGCTTAGTGATTACGATTGGCTTCATTTACACCACGAAGATTTTACAGGACAATACGGAAAGTTTTACCGCAATTATCAACATATGCCCTGGTATATTGAAGAGGTAAACACAAATACAAAGCTTGCACGTAAATTGGGATTCCTGAAAGTTTCTGAGATGAAACTTGCTATTTCTAAGACCATAAAAGCATATGTCGCCCAAGGAGGATTTCTTTTTGCGATGTGCGCTGCAACCGATACTTATGATATTGCCCTTTCTGCCGAAGGTGTTGATATTTGTGAATCAATGTTTGATGGCGATGGTGCTGATAAGAATATGAGTGACCATCTTGATTTTACCAGAACTTTTGCATTTCAGAACTTCAAGCTCGTTGAAGATCCCTTCCAATACGAATTCTCAAATATTGATGTAACTGAAACTAGGAAGTTACAATTCGGAAATGACTACTTTACTCTTTTTGACTTCTCAGCAAAATGGGATCCTGTCCCTACAATGTTATGCCAAAACCATACTCAAATTGTCAGAGGTTTTATGGGACAGACTACCGCTTACGATAAAAGCCTTCTTAAGCCTGAAGTGCTTGTGATGGGTGAAAATAAGGCTGGTAATGAAGCAAGGTATATTCATGGTGAATTTGGAAACGGAACATGGTCTTTTTATGGTGGTCATGACCCTGAAGATTATCGCCATGCCGTTGGAGACCCTCCGACTGATTTAAATTTATATCCCAACTCACCGGGCTATAGGCTGATCCTTAATAATGTCTTGTTTCCTGCTGCAAAGAAGAAAAAACAAAAAACTTAATGGTGTTTTTATTCTTTGACCGGCACTTCAATCCATGTGCCTAAAATACCAATGTATTTCTTTTTCTCAAGATTGGCCCATGTTATTATTTCTGAAGACAGAAAATGTTTCTCATACTGTCTTGAGTTAATCAATTGAACCTGTGTTGCTTTTGCAAAACCCTTTTCTGCCATCTTATCAAGAATATTATCTGAGTCGGTCTTTACTTTTTCAGTTGAATATTTCTTTTTAACCCAACTCTTAAAGTTCTCTTCATCAGGCCGGGTTATTACCAACAATAATAAAA
Organism: uncultured Prolixibacteraceae bacterium; assembly: GCA_964393405.1. Taxonomy (GTDB): domain Bacteria; phylum Bacteroidota; class Bacteroidia; order Bacteroidales; family Prolixibacteraceae; genus CAYMTR01. The sequence continues at coordinate 249,413 of CAYMTR010000001.1, read as the reverse complement.
CTCCTGTTACCGCAATTAGAATTGTAATTAATTTTTTCATATAATGTCAAATCTATAAAATTTCTAATAATTCGGATAATTTGTAAATGGTAAAAGTCGCTTCCCCAAACCCCTTATAATCTATTTCTGCTCTTTCAGGATTAAAATATACCTGATCAATACCAAACTTTTTTGCTCCTACGATGTCACTATCCCAAGAATCACCAATCATTAGACTTTCTTTCTTTTTTGCATTACTGCTTTTGATTGACCATTCAAATATTTCACGTGAAGGCTTAGGCGATTTTATTTCTTCTGAAATAAATACATTGGTCATAAACTTGTTAAGTCCTGTATTTACAAGCTTCTCCTTTTGAACTTCCTTGAAACCGTTTGTTATGATATGGAGAATGTAAGCTCTTTTCTTTAGTTCCTGAAGTATTTCTATTGTTTCTGGGAAGAGATTGGTTTGTGTTGACATATACTTCAGATAAAGGTCATCAATTTCAACATAAGAAATCTCAGGCGTTATGTTAAAATTGTTAAGTGATCTTTTGAAACGCTCAACACGAAGCAAATCTTTCGATATTTCTTTTTCCCTGTAAAGCGACCATAACTCATCGTTGACTGTAGTGTAAAAATTAAAAAAGATATCAAATGAAGGTAACTTTTCATACAAGCCTATTTGAATGAAAGCTTCTTTCATCGCAAGATATGCATTGCTTGAAAAATCATACAGTGTGTTATCAAGATCAAAGAACAGGTGCCTGTATCTTTTCATTTCTAGATTTTTATTTTGATATCCACTCTTCAGGATTTAGTTTTAGGCTTTCTTTTCTGATCTGGAATTTTAATATGGTTTTATTATCATCTCCGGAATCTGAGTATACGAGACCTATATCCTGTTTAGTCTGAACGTTTTCTCCTTGCTTTACAAATACTTCCTTTAGGTTAGAGTATACACTTAAGTATTCTCCATGACGAATAATGACAGCCATATTCCCTCCAGGAATGGCAAATACCCTACTGACAACACCATTGAATATCGAACGTGCCTTTTCTCCAGGATTTGTTGTTATATCAATGCCATTGTTGTTTATTATAACATTTCTCATTACGCTGTGGGCGTGTTCCCCAAAACGGTCAGTAACAATACCAGAAGCTACTGGCCATGGGAACCGTCCTTTGTTCTTTTCAAAGTTATCGGACAATGTTTTTTCCTCAGGAGTTTTAACTTTCTTTTTTGATTTCTTTGCTTCCTCTGAAATGATTCTATCAATTTCTCTGGCAAGTTTCTCGTCTATTCTTTGTTGTTGCTCAAGATGTTTTTTAAGTTCTTTTTCTTTTTTCTTGAGCTCTTGATAATAACTTGACTGTTTTTGTTTTTCAGTGCTGAGCTTTGATGTTTCTGCCATTTGTTGACCTAATATCTCTTGCTGCTCAGTCTTTTTCTCGTTTAAGTCCTCTGTTTTTTGCAATAATACCATTCTTATGGCCTCAATTTGCTGCGATTGATTCTCACGGTATCTAGCCATCTGACGGATGTAAAATAATCTTTTATACGCTTGATTGAAACTCTCACTTGAAAGGATAAAGAATAGATGGTTGTAATCTCCTCTGTTTCTATATGCCTGTTGGATCATATTTGCATAATCTGACTTAATCTTATCTAAATCTTCTGATAGCTGTAGAATTACAAAATGATTGTCACTTATTGATTTCTGAAGTAAATTTAATTGGGAATTGCAATCCTGAATTAGATTGTTCCTTAAATCAATTTGCTCATTAAGAATGGAAAGCTTGTTAAGTGATACCTTGGAATTTTCACCAGTCTTATTTAGCAAGAATGTTGTGTATTCAATCTCTTTCTGTGTCTTGGCTTTTCTGGCTTTAAGTACATCAAGCGACTGCGCATTAACAATTAATGAAAATAAAACCAATAATATGACTACCCCAGCTTTCATTTTCCATTAGTTAGGTTCATTCTTTCATATTTTTCAGGAATATTGAAAGTGAAATCGTTATCAGCTTTTACTGATAGCTTGGAAAGATTGATTTCTACTTTCATCTTATTTTTGGGGCTGTAATATTCAAGCATAAGTTGTTGGGGAAAGAGACTCCTTCCAACAAGCTCATATTCATTGAAGTTTATTGTAACATCCTCTTTACTTTTAATGTTTTTTAATATCAATTTTCTTATCACAAAGTATTGAGGATCTACCCATACTGAATAATTAAGAAACTCTGAATCATCCATCCTTTTCATAAACCGACTAAGCCTTTTTTCATTTCCTGTTGAAATAGCTTTGCTAATCCTTGGGTCGTATTTACTGTCAATACGATACATCTGAGAATCAATTGTCGAAATAAGTTCTTTATCAACACCTTCCTCTTCAATGATTCTGCTTATATCAGCAGTAAGCAGAGCCTGCAAGGTGTTAAAATCAAGATCAATGCCTAAAAGTTGTTGCAATCTCTCAATGTCATCCGCAATGTAACTCCTGTCAAAATAGTTAACTAAAAAAAGACTGTCCTGTGTCAAAAATGCTTTCCCAAGAGGCACCGACAATTTTTTTACAGAAAATATGATCGATTTATTTCTTTTGATTTTAAACTGTCCGGAGAAAGAACCATTACTTTCTTCATTCTCAAATTCAATAGAGACTTTCTTAGCAACATAATTCTGATATATTGGCTTTTTACTCTCTACCTTCCTGATAATCTTTGTTGCAGGCATTGGCTTGATTTCCGAAACAGGCAAATTCCTTGTAGTACTACACGATACCGCTAACAACACAACAGCTGCTACAATAAGAATGTGTTTTATGTTTTTAAATTCTATTCTCATTTGATATTTTACTCTTCTCCTTCTATAAAGCGCTTTTCCTCAATTTTTTGCTTTAGTGTCTCTGATTTATTCCCTAATTCCAAAGATTTATTCCAGTTTTCTAATGCCCCGTCAATTTCATTAAGCATATAGAGTATGTCTCCATAGTGTTCAACAATAACGTCATTCTCAGAGCCACCGTTCTTAACGGCTGTTTCCATATAAAATTTTGCAAGGCGGTATTCTTTTTTCTTGAACAGAACCCATGCATGGGTATCTAAGTATGTTGGATTATCAGGATTTGCCTTGATTACCATACTGCTTAATGTTTCTGCCTTATCAAGCTGCTCGCTGCCTATTGAAAGATAATAGGCATAATTATTCATTGCCATATAATTCTCCGGCTCAATCTCAATTACTTTTTCAAAAGCAGAAAATGCCTTACTCCTATCTTTAAGGTTATAATAGGCTTCAGCCCTGTAAAGCTCAAACTGAGCTTCAAGCTTCTTGTTGTCGATTATATATGTTTGTCCTTGATCAAGGATTTTTAATGCGTTATTATAATCTTTAAGCTGTAATGAAGCTACTGAGTTTAGCACATATAAAAGACCTTGCGAAGGAAACAGTTCAATAGCTTTTTCACTGTCCTTCTTCATGTTTTCATAATCTCCTATTTGATTGTCAACCAATACTAACTGTTCCCAAACAGGATAAGAGTTAGGATCTATGTCAAGTGCTTTTACTATATTGATTCTTGCTTCCTGAAGCCGGTCCTTTTGTAATAAAAAATCTGCAATAATACTATAGCTCCTTGAATCACTTGGGTGCGCCACACTAATCAAATTTATCAGATCTTCAATCTGTGCATCTGATAGTTTGTTTTCTCCTGGTGCTGTCGATAGCATAAGATAAAGCTGAATCTTTGTTTCGATTTCAATCTCAGGATTTGAAAAACCTTGTTTAGCATGATCAAATGCTTTGGTAAAGTCTTTGTTCTGGATATAATAAGTGGCTAGCGAGAAATGTACAAAACCATTGTTGGGATCAGCTTCAAGTACCTTATTATAGTACTCAAGGGCTTTTACCATATTGCCGTCTTCCTTATACATATCGGCCATTACTCCATAATATTCAGGTACTCCCGGATTGAATTTTATCAGTTTTTCTATTTCTTCGTATGCTTCTTTATTATTTCCTGAAATACGGTATAACTGTTGCCGGGCAAGACTAACCTGTTCGTTGAATCCAATTTTGTCTTCAATCTGCTTGTAGGCTTTTATTGCTTCATCATATTTCTCTCCTGAGGTAAGCAATAGGGCATTCAGATAATAATAATCAAGATTGTCAGGATCACTTTTTATTAGATTACTGTATATCTTGCTGGCCTCAACGTATTGTTTGTTATTTTGATATATCTGAGCAAGAAGAAGTTTATACCATTTGTTGTCAGGATTTATCTGAATGGCTTTCTCTAATAATGCCTTTGCACTTGAAAAGTCATTTCTCGATGTGTGAATGTTGGCTAGCTCATAAAGAACTGCTGCAGAATTAGGATTAATTTCAAGACAGCTATTGAAATACTGAATAGCATTATCCGGACTACCAATCATTTTCTGCTTCAAACCCTCGATATACAAAAACTCAAATTCAATTCTCTTTTGTTCTGAAATTGAATCTGTCTTTTCTACTTTGACAATATCTTTTTGTTTACTGCTGACAGCAACTTTCTTAGTGGTGCAATTGGTAAATAAAAATGGTAAAATAAAGATTAGTAATATAAGGTATTTGTTCATCTTCTTGTTTTTAATATTTGCCGGTATGACCGAATCCTCCGGCTCCCCTGACTGTTTCATCTAAAATCTCAACCTTTTCCCAATCTGCTTTTTCATGCCTCGATATTATCATCTGACAGATACGCTCACCACTCTTTATGATGAAATCATCATTTGAAAGATTAACAATAATTACGCCAATTTCTCCACGATAGTCTGCATCTATCGTTCCGGGTGTATTTAAAACAGATATTCCATGTTTTATTGCCAAACCACTGCGAGGCCTTATTTGTGCTTCATAACCTTCTGGCAATTGTATGTATAATCCTGTGGGTATCAACGCCCTCTGTAACGGCTTGAGTAATACATCTTCATTCAGAAATGAACGAAGATCCATCCCGGCCGACAAAGCAGTGCTATATTCCGGTAAGGGATTATTTGATTTATTAACGATTTTTATGACCATTGTGAATTGCGAAAACAAATTAAGCCGCTAAGATATACAATCTTAGATAAAATTCAATCTGATAATAGTAAACTGGTTTTATTATTATCTGCTGACTAAAGGGCTAAATGCATCTTTAAAATGTTCAAGTTCAAATCTTTCTTCTGAAATCCATTTTATGGATATTACATCAAAACGAGTGTCGGTATTAATATCCCGGTCATAAATGAAATGCTCGGCTGCTTTTGTCAGAAAGATTATTTTATTCCTGGATATAGATTCACTTGCTTCCTGATAGTTGTAGGCATTGCGAGTTTTAACTTCTATGATTACTAACTCTTTGTCGTCAAAAGCAATAATGTCTATCTCATTCCTTATAAAACGCCAGTTTCTTTCTACAATAAAATATCCTTCCTTTATTAGATAATCACAGGCAATGTCTTCTCCTTTTTTGCCTAAATCGATATGTTTGGCCATCTTTATTTGTTTGGGAGTTAAAATTATTCCTGGACCACTGAGGCAATTTCCTTACCGACTTTTATTTTTACTTTCATACCAAGCTTTAAAGGGTAATTGTCTTTTGTATGTCCCCCAGGAAAATTAAATATAACCGGATAATTATAATCTTTTACTGAATCGAGGATTATCTCTTCAACTGATTTACCAAAGGGGGTATTATTATCTTTAATATCTGAAAAACTGCCCACGAGTAAGCCCTTAAGTTCACTTAGCTTACCTCCAACCTTAAGGTTCATCATCATCCTGTCAATATGATATTTGTATTCGCTCAGATCTTCTATGAAAAGAATCTTTCCTTTTGTTGTAATGTCGTAAGCTGTTCCTCGCAGACTATAAAGTATTGACAGATTGCCCCCCACAATGGGTGCTTTTGCTGAACCTTCTCTGTTAAATATGTTTCCCTGAACTTTATATTCAAGCTTCTTTCCTGAAAGAGCTTCCATCAGATGCTTAAAACTTTCTGAAGGCTTACCCTCTGCCGTAAAGTACTTTGGCATTACGCCATGTATTGATGATATTTTCAGTTTGTTAAGCTTGGAATGAAGGACCGTCACATCGCTAAACCCAATCAACCATTTTGGCGATTTTATTAATTTGGTCCAGTCGACCAACTCTGCTGTTCTTAAACTTCCATATCCTCCACGGGTACAAAATATTGCTTTAACTTCACTGTCATCAATTGCCTCATGAAGATCCTGAGCCCGCTCTTCTTCTTTTGCAGAATACTGATTAAATGATGATAAGGTATATTTCCCTACTTCTACATTGAATCCCAGTGATTTCAATAATTCAACTCCTGAATCTACAATAACACTGTCGATTCTTGATCCCGGAGATATTAATCTTATCTTATCACCGGATTTAAGGTATGGAGGCGTGATAATCATACTTTTTGTTTTTAATTGATCGAAAAAGAAGACGTATCTACCGGAAGATTGTCTAAATCGAATGTTTGCCCAATTAAAGGCAATACTACTGCAAGATCATGTTCTTTCGCATAGTTATAAAACCTTCTTGGAGGTTCGTTCCACTCATGTATGCTAAGTTTAAATTTTCCCCAGTGTATTGGCATTGCTGCCTTGCTTTTCAAGTCTATTGCCGCCTGAGCGCTTTCTTCGGGATTCATATGTATATATGGCCAGTAAATGCTGTATTGTCCATTCTCAATCATGGATAAATCAAATGGTCCGTATTTTTCTCCTATTTCTTTGAAGACATCAAAATAGCCTGAATCTCCGGAAAAGAACAATGAGTGGTTTTTACTCTTTAGTACCCAACCACACCATAAAGTTTTAAATCTGTCATTCAACTGCCTGCCTGAAAAATGACGCGCAGGGGTTGAAATAAAACTGATCCCATTTAAAGTCACTTCCTCCCACAAATCGAGCTCTTCTATTTTTTTGCTTTCTACCCCCCAATGTGTTAAGTGTGCTTTTAACCCTAAAGGTACAATGAAATTATCAACCTTGTTTTTCAACTTCTTGATAGTCTTGAAATCAAGATGATCATAGTGATCATGCGAAATAACTACAATATCTGCTTTTGGTAAATTATCAACAGTATATTCATTTGAATATCTGAATTTTTTTGGTCCGATAAAAGAAATTAAAGAAGCTCTTTTGCTGAAAACAGGGTCTATCAGTATTGTCGTTCCACTAATTTTTATCAACATTGTGGAATGTCCTAACCATGTAAATATCACATTACTGTCGGATAAGGTTTTATACGCATCGGTGTTAACAGGGTAGGTGACAATTTCTTTTTCCGGAATCCTGTTTGCCGACTTCCGATACATCTCTTTAAATACTTTGTTCGATGGTATTGTAAAATCTGTTTCTACCGGATTGATGAAAAAACCCATTTTATAGTTGGGAGACTTTTCAATCTTTTTAAGACTTTCACCTTCAGCCTTACTGCCTAACTGGGGGGCTATTCTTAAGAATACAATAGGTGTAAGTATTAGTATAACTAAAACTACTAAAAGGAATACCATTTTTTTCTTCATTAATTCCGACTAGTCCATTTTTTTGTTCTTTTCTAATCGAGCTGCCAAAAATTTCATGATTCCTGAATCCTTCATTAATTGACTTACCATTTTGTCAAACATTCTGTCGCAAAGAATCTTGTTGAAAAAAAGTATCGTACGGGCGTATTTTCCTGTCGGATACCTGGTCTTTGGCCTACGCGACCTAATTGCTTTCATGATGGTATTTGCCACATCCAAAGAAGTAGAAGTGTGGTTTTCCTGATACATCAAGCCGAAGTTCCTTGCCATTAGTAAGGATGCATTTTTATATGCACCTTCTCCTGAAGTTTTTATCATGTTATCGGTTGCAATAGTGCTCCATTCCGATAAGATTGGTCCCGGTTCTATCAAAACCACATCAATACCAAAAGGTTTCACTTCCATTCGTAAACTGTTGCTTAGCCCTTCAACGGCAAATTTGGTTGAGTGGTACCATCCACCAAGGGGCATGCTCATCTTACCTCCAACAGAGGAAACATTTATTATCAAGCCTTTCCCTTTCTCACGCATTTTTGGTAAAACAAGCTGAATAAGTGAAGCAAGGCCAAATACATTTACAGCAAATTGTTTCTTTGCCTCCTCAAGCGGAACATCCTCAATTGATCCAAGCGAACCGTAACCGGCGTTATTTAAAAGGATGTCTATACCTCCTGATTCTGAATTTATTTTTGCGACTAACTCCCTGACTGATCCTTCATCGGTTACATCAAGCTTTTCTACCAATGCACCTTTTTCTTTAATATCACTCATCATTTCTATGCGCCTTGCAGCAGCATAAACTTTATAACCACCCTCTTTCAACAACAGCAAAACAGTTTCTTTCCCTATACCCGACGATGCCCCTGTTACTAAAACTATCTTATCCATTTGAAAATTATTAAAGTTATTGTGCTATATATGCTGTATTGTTTTTTACCGATTCCTGAAATTCTTTTTCTGTCTCACCCCATATAATATCAGCATTCCTGTTTGTCCTGAACTTTTTATATGCATTCTCTATGAAAATATCAATTACCTTACGATATCTGTAAAAGTAATATTGAAACTTGTCATATGAAATCCCTGTTTGTTTTGCCTGATCATATTTCTCTTCACACTCTGCTTGAATATGAAGAAAGTTTACAGTAGATATTCTGTTGCCTCTTACTTTTTTAAGCCCCTTTTCAAGCCTTATGTTTTTACCTATTAAAATGCTGATTTGAAATTCAATATTCCTGTAATAATTTTTAAAGAACCTTATCTGCGGATCATATACGAACCTGTCCCTCTTCGAGAAGTTCGTGTTAATCAGTTTATTACAGTCGTATATATTTAAAAGCTGAGCTTCTATTTCTTCGTTATTTTCTAAACCGATACTTTCTATAATAACGTGACAGTGCTTAAGAAATTCTTTGCGGTTTACCTTTCTGGTGATGATGAAATGCAAAATTGTATCGTTGTTGATATACTGACTTTGCATATCTATTGCTGATGTATTTACCCTTATGTCATTCCCGAAACTCAACCTTGTATTAAATAATCTTACCGCATTAAGTTCAAACTGAAAAGGTTGACTAAAGATGTTCAGCTTGGCATTTATCTTTTCCTTAACATTCTGATTATCTCTTACTATTAGGACATTATTAGCCTTGCAGAGCTCCAGAAGCTCATAAATTATCATATTCCTGTCTATCCTGTATTCATATGCCAAAGCTCCTTTTTTTAGGTTCTTTATAGGCTTTAGCGCAGGATATTTTGAGACATTGATTGGCAATGTAGCTTTCTCGCGACCTCTGCCAAGAAGTACATCTGCAAAAAGAAGAAATCTGAAATGATAACTTGAAAATGTTGCAAAATTGAACACCCTGACCGGATAAACAAGGTTTGGAAACAATGCCGATAACTTTTTTAGGAAAAAGAAGTTTGACAAAGCACCGGGCAATTGAAATATCCCCGCTGGATAATATTGTGTGATTGAGGGTTGGTATTTCCAGTTAATTTCAGGAGGCAATACAATTGCAACTTTACAGCCTGATTTTATTGCAGCAAAAGCAATCAGTGCGTTGGTAAGATTGATATTGTGAAAGCATATATCAACTTCCTGCGGACTGTTTTCAGTATTTTCCTTTACTGCCATTTATTTTTTTGTTAAAGTATATTAATCTTTATATAATATGAAACAGTTTTATCATTTTAAACGTACAATAAGAAACCTTTTAACAATTGAACATTTGTTGATTGGTTGAGCCAAGTTGTTGAAAAAAGGTAATCAGTAGTTTGTTTTTGAGGTAAGCGGTGGACATCCACCGCTTTTTTATTTTTTCAGCAAAAACGTAGTCGTACCAATATTATAACCATCGGCAAAAACATCAACTGTATATGTCCCGGGAATCAATGGTTGATGACCGGTATTATCCCAATAAATATTCAGAGGCAACTCGTTTCCCTCATAATTTACTTCACGCTTAGCTGAGTATGGAATGCTAAGGTCTTCAAAATTAAAAACATCTCCTTCATTGTTTACAAGCAGAAGCTGGTCGGGCTTCATTATCCTTACGTACACATTTTTAGGACCTCTTGGTGTTGTTAGGTTCTTACTGAGAGAAAAACCAACCATGAGCTTTTGTGTTTTTGAAGCTCTGTCGGTTACTTTGTCCCTGGTTGTTAGCCCTGAAACCTTAAGGTCAAAGGCATCAAGTATCTGAGCTTTCTTGACTGTCTGAACAAGTTCATCTTTCTCTTTGACAAGCTGCTCATTCTTATTCTTTTCATCAGATATCTGCTTTTTGACTTCAATATTCTCGGCGTATAGAATCTTATTCCTCTCATTCAAAGAGTCAATCTGATTGTAGAGGTCTTTCATAATACCTCGAAGTGTTGTGACTTTGTTTCTATATTGGGTAACCTCTTCGTAGCTTGCTTGTTTAACTTGTTCAACTTGTGTAAGAAGGTTCTTTATCTCTGACTGTGTGGTGAGCAGGTTTTGATTCAACTTATCGTTATTTGTCTTTACTGAATCGTAATTGACCAAAAGGTTGGAAAGCTCAACTTTAATCGAATCTTTTTCGTTGTTGATCTGCAATATTATTTTGTCATGTTCATCCTTCTGCTGAAAGTATTTATAAACCAAAGCAGCAAGAACAAGAATCAAGATAATTACAAGTATATTTCTGAAATCGAATTTCTTCTTTTGTAGATTGTTATATTGTTCAGGCATCAGTGCAAAATTGGTTTAGTAATAATACAAAAATAGAATTATTTTTATTCTTTATATCCTGTCTTTTCCCGAAAAAACCTTCTCAAAATAGTACTTCAGAGGATTTTGATATTTAACCTTCTTCCATGGTCTGCTACTGTGTGGTTTGTGTATTACCTTCAGGTCAGTGACAATGTAGTTCGTGAACCCTTTAATTCGTGAATCCTTCGATATTTTTACATCAAACCAGTCTTTCTTTTCCGACAATGAATCGAGATCGAGTTGTTTTAACAAAGGTAGGGTTATAATTGTACAGCAAAAGCTTACCCTGTGTTTTGTTTCAATTATCGGATTTTCCCCCGGAACTATATGCTTATATGGAAAATTTATGTTTCCTTCCGTATCTGTTGTTATTGCAGCTACCATACCGCATTTTTCAAGCGAAGATGCTTTTTCAAGCAGAAGCTCAATAGTGTCGCTCTCAACAAAAACGTCCGACTCAACAATCATCAGATGAGAACCTAACTCAAGAGCCCTCTTTCTTGCATCCTGCAAGGTATAACGATAATTGGGCGACGGTGTTGATAAAATATCTTCAAGATTGATCAATGAATATCCTTCCTTTTGTTTCGCCTCCAATTGTTCCCTGCTTTCTTTTGTACTAAAATCATTATATACCAGATAAGGCAAATTTGCCTTACTCTTGCAGATTAATGATATTGCCCTTTCAGCAGTCTCAAGTGAATCTTTAACAGGTGTAATAATAAGAAGGTTGTTCAATATTTACTTTTTAGAATTATCTCTCTGAATACATTTTCTCGTAATACTTCTGGTAGTCTCCCGAAGTGATATTCTGCATCCACTCCTTGTTTGCAAGGTACCAGTCGATTGTTTTTTCAATGCCTTCTTCAAACTGAAGCGAAGGCTCCCAGCCAAGTTCTTTTTTCAGTTTACTTGCATCGATGGCATATCTCAAATCGTGGCCAGCCCTGTCAGTTACATAAGTAATAAGTTTCTCGGAGGTTCCTTCCGGTAATCCTCTTTTCCTGTCCATAATCTGGCAGGTCTTCAGAACTATATCTATGTTTTTCCATTCGTTGTTACCGCCAATATTATAAGTCTGTCCGTTGACTCCCTCATGAAAAATCAGGTCAATAGCTGCTGCATGGTCTTCAACATACAGCCAGTCGCGGATATTAAGTCCTTTGCCATAAACAGGCAGGGGCTTACTATTTTCAATGTTGTTTATTATCAGTGGAATCAACTTCTCAGGAAACTGATTTGGACCATAATTATTGGAGCAGTTTGAAAGCACAACAGGGAGCTTATATGTATTGCAGTAAGCCCTCACAAGGTGATCGGAGCTTGCTTTTGATGCTGAATACGGACTTTGCGGATCATAAGATGTTTCTTCTGTGAAGAACCCTTCATCGCCAAGAGAACCGTAAACTTCATCTGTCGAAATATGATAAAATCTTTTTCCTTCGTAATTGTTGTTCCAACAGCTTCTTGCTGCATTAAGAAGATTTACTGTCCCGACAATATTGGTCATAATGAACTCCATAGGATTTGTTATCGAACGGTCGACATGACTCTCGGCTGCAAGGTGAATTATTCCATCAGGCTTCTCTTCCGAAATCAGGTGGCTAATAAACTCGCTGTCAGTGATATCTCCTTTGACAAACCGGTAGTTCTTTTTGTCGCTTACATCTTTAAGGTTTTCGAGGTTACCTGCATAAGTGAGGGCATCAAGATTAATTATCTGGTAATCGGGATATTTGTTTACAAAACGGCGGACTACGTGTGATCCTATAAATCCTGCTCCTCCTGTGATGATAATTTTTTTCATAATCTTATTGGTTTTTTTTTAATCCGTTTGCTAAAGCAAACGGTAAAGGATATTGTTTTGTTTTAAGTGATGGTTGTTATCTGTTATTACTGTTCCGTTTGCTAAAGCAAACGGTAAAGGATATTTATATCTTGTTTCAGTTGATGTTTCTTAGGTGTTTTTCCCATTGCCAGGCCGATCTGAGGGTTTCTTCAATCGTACTCTGGGCCTTCCACCCCAAGGTATTGTTAGCTTTGGTTGTATCGGCATATATTTCAACAATATCTCCCGCTCGGCGATCAACAATCTTATATTTAAGCTTGAGGCTGTTGACTTCCTTAAATGCATTTACAAGTTCAAGAACACTTAGTCCTTTGCCAGTTCCCACATTGAAAATTTCATAATTATTCTGGTTCTTTTTTTCTATCATACGTTTTATTGCATGAACGTGAGCTTTAGCAAGATCAACAACATGAATATAATCGCGTACGCATGTTCCGTCGGAGGTGTTATAATCATCCCCAAAGATGCTTAGTTGTTCGCGTATACCGGCAGCTGTCTGGGTAATGAAAGGCACCAGATTGGCCGGAACACCCAGTGGCAGTTCACCAATCAGGGCAGAAGGATGGGCGCCAATAGGATTGAAATATCTTAGCGAAATAGTATTTAATTCAGGAGTTACAGCAAGAGTGTCCCTGATAATTTCTTCACAGATCTGTTTCGTATTTCCATAAGGCGAGTTGGCCTCTTTTATCGGAGAATCTTCAGTAACAGGAAGACTATCAGGCTCCCCGTAAACTGTGCACGAAGAAGAGAATACTAGGTTAGGGACATTGTATTTCTTCATTGAATCAAGGATATTCATTAAAGAAACCAGGTTGTTGCGGTAATAAAGAAGAGGTTTCTCTACCGACTCACCAACAGCCTTGCTTGCAGCAAAATGAATAATTGAATCTATTCCGGAATACTTTTTAAAGAAAGCTTCTGTCTTTTCTTTATCTTTTAAATCAATGTTTTCAAATACAGGCCTAACTCCGGTTATCTTTTCAATACCATCGAGTACATCGGTTGAAGAATTTGAAAGGTCGTCGGCTATTATTGTTTCATAACCTTCGTTTATAAGTTCGACAACGGTATGAGAACCAATGTAGCCTGTTCCGCCAGTGACTAATATCTGTTTACGCATCTTTTTATTTATTGAGCTACAAAAATAACAAATAAAATATTTTAGTATGATTAATTTTCTGATAACTACAGTTATCAACAATTGATCCGAATTGTTAACAAAATTTACTTTTGGGAGAACAAAAATTTACTTACTTTTGAACTTCACAACTGAAACGTGATGAATATTTCCGAATACATATCTACACTTCTGAAATTCAATGAATGCGTTATAATTCCCGACTTCGGGGGATTTATTTCAAGCTATGTGCCTGCACGCTTTGATAGCAAAAAGAACATATATCTTCCACCTTCAAAGGAGGTTGCCTTCAATTCTAAGATTAATAAAAATGATGGATTGCTTATAAATCACATTGTTGAGGAAGAAGGCATAGGATATCATGAAGCTCAGATGGCGATACTCAATTGGGTTGAGGGAACAATGAAATCATTGTACAACGGTGAGGAAATTTCATTTGAGGGAGCCGGAACATTAAAGATGGACAGAAAAGGTTCATTTATCTTCAATCCGGGGACAGAGAATAAGCTTATTGATGCATTTGGCTTAAAAGAGCTGAATGTTCAACATATTACTTCAACATCACATAAAGAATTTCAGCCGCAGCGTCCTGCTGTCAGGGCAATAAGCAACAGGACAAATGTTGGTAAAATAGCTGCCGGTATTGCTTTGCTTGTCACGCTTTCTCTTATACCGGTCAGGAAAGGAAACTTTGATTTCCATTCGTCAGTAGTAAATACCCCAGCTTCTTTTACAACTGTGGTTGTTAATGAGGCTCCAGCTGCTGAAGCGACAGAAACTACAATTGCAGAAGTCGGCAATGACATTGCCCAACAGCCTGAAATAAAGCCATTCATTCTTGTTGGAGGCAGTTTTCAGTATTATGAAAACGCGCATAACTTCGAGATAGAACTGAGGATAAACGGACATCACCCAGAGGTTTTCAAGCAGGACAATGGTCTTTACAAGGTGGCTATCGATTCATATACCGACAAAGAGCAAGCTCTTGTGGCCATGAAGGACTTCAGAAATAACCACCCAAATATCAATGCTTGGGTAAGCCGAAGATAAGAAAAGGCATGCTAAGTTACTATTCAAATAAAGATTAAACATAAATTCAAATAAAAAAACCCGGAACAAATTACTACTCCGGGTTTTATTTTATATAAAATTATAGCACAACTTTTCCCGTCTGCACCTCACCCTTTTCATTGACAAACCTGAAAAGCATCAAACCTTCAGCAGGAGCGCATATCTCCGTTTCCCTTTCAACAATTTTGCTATTTAACAGCTTTTTGCCTTCCATGGAGAATAATGATAGCTCCCCTTTACTTCGGTTCAACAAAGAGAGTCTTAGCAGTCCTGCAGAAGTAGGAAATAATTCTATTAGCTTTTTATTGTTTGAGTTATATTCAACACTGCTTGTGACTTTACAATCAGGATAATCAGGATTCTGATATATCAGGACTCCATCTTCATGAACACAAAGTAAAACCTCAAATCCCCCGGTTAGAAACACACCAAAAGGTTCAAGTGGTCCCTGTAATGATCCAATACCTTCAATCCAAACTATTTCAGGGAAAATATAAAAATATTTTCTATCAACCCCTAGTATATTTTTTACTACAACAGAGTCAACATTTAAAGGATCAGATGGGTACAGGTATACTTTATCACCTACTTCTAAATTAAAAGTATAAAGTTGCTTAATATTTTCACCCGCAGAAGAATTTATATAAATATTTCCGGAATCTTCCCGTATTAAACCTCCCCCTTCCCACCATGATTTTTGATCGCGTGATATAAAAATTTTCTTGTATGATTCAGAACCATTGATTATTGTGTCATTTTCAAATTTGTAGTATTCAGTTTTTATGTAATTATGATCCTCATCGAAAGTAGCAACACTCCAAATCTTGTTTTCTTTTACAAAGGATTGGGCAAATGCATTAGTAATAAATACTATGAAAATTGTTATTGTTACGATGTATTTCATTTTAGTATAATTTAAGGACAATTTGAATTGTTAGTAAATATATCTAATGAGCAACCAGGATGTACAGCAAATCCTTCATTTAGTTCAACTGTGCCATAAGTTGATAATGTGAAATGTTGATCAGGATGAAGTGGAAACTTTTGAAATCTAGCATTGACTCTCATTCCATTTTGCGAAGAGAAGCATCTTGATATTTCAAAACTTCCCCGGATAACATTATAGGAAGACCAGTTTGGAGAATGTTTCATGACACGAGTACTTAACCAGGGTTTTCCTCCAGGATAGATTTCATTTATTCTTCTTATTTGTTGACCATAACCTCCATCCATAATATGCACCCAATATCTTGAAGTACCTATTCCGTATGCTATAAATACATGCCCTTCTACAAAAATCATTACAGGTTTATTATAATTAAACTCATCAAATAATTGATCGCCAGTTATTGTGCCGGAAATATAACTTGTAAATATTCTACTATAATTAGGATATACTAAGTAATTTAGAACATCTGCTGCATCTCCTGTTTTACAGCAACTTTTAGGAAAATCATAGCAAGAAGTATCATTATGATTTTGGCTGCTAGTTCTGCGCCATTCAACAATATCAAGTTCATCCGGCGAAGCTTCTCCGTAATAATTAATAATATTTTGAGATGTATGTACCCAGCACCATATTGAACAGTCATGATTATAAAAAACATCAGACATATTTAATACACATTGTTGGCTATATGATTTGCTGCCGGTAACTAACAATGTTAAAATGAATATTAATTTGATTATTGCCTTCATATCCTGTTGTTTTTAAGTTCAGAAAATGTAATTTCAAACAACTCCTTTTTATTAAGGGATTTGTCTTCTTTGGTTTTAAACTTGCATTTTGTTACCCCCAAAGGATAGAACTCAAGATCTTTCTTGCCTTTCACAAGAAACTTTCCCCCTAATGAAGGAATAAGAAGCAACCCATTCTTTTCTTCTTTATTTTTTAGAAGTTCTTCTTCATCATTAAGGTCATTGGCCAGATAGTTTGCACCAAATCCGACAACCTCTTGTTTGTTGCCCTTCTTTTTTAAGAAAAGAAAACAAATCATTTTATTGTCCACATACAAAGGAAGAAACCATTCATTTGTAATCTCAAATTTTATTTTAACATTCCCTTTTTGTTCAACTATAGAGTCTTCAGGCAACGTGTAAATGTACATTGGGTCTCCAACCTTTATTTTACTATAATCGGACCTGCTTTCAAATCCATAGTTTGTTTCTTTTCCTTCAGGTATCATATCAAGCAGCGATGTCAATCCTTCACTTACGATTGATTGTTCTGGTTCTATGACCAACTCTTCAGATTCCTGGCCAAAAGAACTTACAGTAGTAAGGACAAAGATTATCAGTATCAGTAATTTTAAGTTATAACAACTTAAAATGTAATTTGTTATATTTCTTTTTTTGAGCATGATGATATACTATTAAGGGTTTTCATTTAGTAAGTATCATCTTCTTGGTGTCAATTTCCTTGCTGTCAGCAATCAGGGTGTAAAGGTACATTCCCGCTTTAAGGGAGTGACCTTCAATAGTTATTGAAGTATTGCCCCTTTCATTTACTGCAATCTTCTTGATCTGTTCCCCCTGCATATTGTAGATGTAAAGTACTGCTCTCGAAACAGATTTAGGTATATTCATTTCAATCAGTGTATTTGAACTGAAGGGATTTGGGATATTCTGGTTTAGGGTTGCATTCTGAGGGTCTTCATTATTTATGAAAGCTGATTTTTCATTGTTGTTTCTCTTTAACGACTCAATTTCACTTTCGAGCAATCCGATCTGCTCTTGCTGCTCTTTCATTGCTTCAACAATAACAGGGATTACAGCAATGTAGTCTATGTAATATTTATCTGCGCCATCGTCATAAAAGACTGCTTCTGGTAAAATTGACTGCAGGTCTTGTGCTACAAACCCCAATCTATCTTTTTCCAGCCTTTTTCTCTTTTCCTTTTCTTTTTCATCTTTCATTGAGTCAGGTACAGTACTAATGAAATCATATTTGAGGCCATCTATTTGCAGTATTTTATCCAGAGGTTTCTCAATTGAACGTAAATTTTCTTTTAACCGTTTATCTGAACTTAATATAAGTGAACCAGCCCAGTGTATTGTTCCGTAAATATCATGAAACTGATTTCCGGAAGTGCCAACAGAACTTTGAGTAGAGCTAATCGGTATGAAAGAGTTACTGCTGCAGCTTCCAATAACTTCCACACCATAATTAGCAGTTAATTTTCCTCCGGAAGCTATTTGTACTGCCTGGCTAAAAGAAAATATAGGATAGTTCATCAGTAACAAGAGAGCTGTCAACTTAAAGTAATTACTCTTTGTTTGTTTGTTTGTTTGTTTGTTTGTGGCAATTGTCCACATGTTTTGATTTTTTTCATTAGGGTTTTATTTTATGATTATTTAATACTGATAAAATTATATAAAATAATCTTTTTAAACAATATAACTCGTTGCCTCCCAGCCATAAATTGTTTGAATTGCACGTTTTTGCCATTAAACGACATGATTTAACCATTAAACGACATAAAATACCAAATAAACAGAAAAAGAAGTTCCGGAACACAATTTTAAACTTTACCTACAGCACAACCTTTTCTGTAACAACCTCATTATTTTCAGTCTTGATCCTCAAAAAGTAAACACCGCACTTTATTCCTCCATTTCCGAATAATCCTTCATGATGGATTAGAATATAAAAGCTACCTTCTCCCTACCATAGCCGTCCTTTCTCCCTTTATTAAGGGAGAAAGGACGAATGTGGTACGAATGTGGTATTGCTCAATTCCCTATTTGGTTCATGTTTGTTTCTGGAATAACTTACGAGAAAGTGTTCTCAAAAATTTGAGAATTGATAAGTTGTTGTATTAAAAATAAAAACCCGAAGCAAAGATCTGCCCCGGGTTCTTAAAATCTATTATGGATATTATTGTTATTCTTTTACGGCTGCAATTCCAGGAAGGACTTTTCCTTCAAGGTATTCAAGCAATGCACCTCCGGCTGTTGAAATATATGATACTCCATCAGCAAGTTCGAATTTGTTAATACATGCAACTGAATCTCCACCGCCAATTAGCGAGAATGCACCTTTAGATGTAGCAGCTACAATAGCTTCTGCTACAGCTTTTGAGCCTGCTTCAAATTTCTCAAATTCAAATACTCCTACCGGACCATTCCAAAGGATTGTACCTGAATTCTCAATTACATGCTTCATTTCTTCAATGCTTCTTGGACCAGCATCAAGTCCCATCCATCCGGCTGGGATATTGTCTGATTCAACTATTTGGGTGTTTGCATCGGCTGAGAAGGCGTCGGCAGCAACAACATCATTTGCCATGATGATCTTTACTCCCTTAGCTGCAGCAGCTTTTTCAATGTTTAATGCTGTTTCAATATAATCTTCTTCAACAAGCGAGCTGCCAATGTTTCCGCCGTGGGCTTTGATGAATGTAAATGTCATTCCACCGCCTAAAATCAAGTTGTCAACTTTGTCGAGGAGGTTTTCAATGATTGTAATTTTTGAAGATACTTTTGCTCCACCCATGATAGCTGTGAAAGGTTTCTTAGGTGAGTCCATAACTTTGCAAAGACTGTCGAGTTCACTTTCGATAAGGTATCCAAACATCTTGTCTTTAGGGAAGAACTTAGCTATGACAGCTGTAGAAGCATGGGCGCGGTGTGCTGTTCCGAATGCATCGTTAATCCAGCAGTCGCCAATTTCTGCAAGCTGACCTGCAAATGATTCTACTCCTTTTTCTTCTTCTTTATAGAACCTGAGGTTTTCGAGCATTAATACTTCACCCGGTTTCAAAGTATCGGCAACTTTTTTGGCTTCTTCACCAATACAGTCGGTTGCAAATTTTACTGTAGCACCGTTGAGCAAGGCAGAAAGGTGGGCTACAAGATGGCGAAGTGAATATTTGTCCTGAGGACCATCTTTCGGACGGCCAAGGTGAGACATGATAATTGGGGAGCCTCCTTTTTCAATTACTTTATTGATAGTAGGAATAGCTGCCCTCATACGAGTATCATCAGTGATTTCAAAGTTTTCGTTAAGGGGTACATTAAAGTCGACACGGATTAGTGCTTTTTTACCCGCGAAATCGTAAGTATCAATTTTTTGCATCTTATTTAGATATTTAAGTTTTGAATTGAGTACCAAAGATACGAATTATATAAATATTGAAAAGCCGCGACGGTTGATATGTACCTTTTGTTAAGGTATTGTTAGTATGGGGAAAGCAAAAAAAAAGCAGGATTTTTATATCCTGCTTTTTGAAGTCTTTATTCGTATCTGTTATAGTCGCCTCTTCTGTGATCCCTGCTACCACCACCACGGTCATTGCGGTCACCACCACGGTCGCGATTGTAACCACCGCCGCCGCCGCCGGTTCTATTCCCAAAACCACCACGGTTACCATCCGGTCTGCGATTTCCACCGCCGCCACCACCAGGTCTTCCGAATGAACGTTTTTCTGCAGATCTGGGTTCAGATTTTTTAACAATGATGTAATTGCCCATGAAATTTGTATCATTAAGGTGCTCAATAGAAGCAGACCCTTCTGATTCATCTTCCATTTCTACGAAACCATAGCATTTTGACATGCCTGTTTCACGATCCATAATAAGTTTTACAGAACTGACATTACCATATTGGCTGAATAATTCTTTGATTTGATCAGCTGTTGTGTCAGCGTTTAGCTTTGCTACAAAAATATCCATAAAATGAAAAAAAAATTAAATGATAATTGGATTAATTAACTCTTTAGAAAATGTGTAGCAAACAAATTGTGAGATGTTGGTACTAAACAAATCCTAATCAAGCAAATCTATTGATTATTAATAACAATGTAAAGGTTTTTAAGAAATTATTATTTAAAAAGTTAAAAATTGTTATTTTATAAGTCTTTTGGCATAAAAAATATGAACACTTAAGATGATTTTTTTATTTTCTTGTGACCTTTATTTTTTCGGTAGGTGCAATTTCTTCGTTTCTTATGTCTAATGCTTCTATAACATTGTTGCACAAGTCTGTAAATGCTTTTATGCTTATTTCATCTCCAGAAATCGCTGATGGTTCTCCATTATCTCCACCTTCCCTGATGCTCTGAACTATAGGTATCTGGCCTAAAAGAGTTACTCCAACCTGTTCGGCCATTTTCTTGCCTCCGTCTTTCCCGAAGATATAATATTTGTTTTCGGGCAACTCAATCGGTGTAAACCACGACATATTTTCTATTATTCCAAGCACAGGTACATCTATAGATTTGCTTTTGAACATGTTAACTCCCTTAATTACATCTGCTAAAGCAACATCCTGAGGGGTTGTTACTATTACAGCCCCGGTAACGGGCACCGTTTGCATCAGGGTTAAATGTATATCGCTTGTTCCGGGAGGGAGGTCAATGAGTAAATAATCGAGTGAGCCCCAGTCTGTATCAATAATAAGTTGTTTTAAGGCATTGGATGCCATTGGTCCGCGCCATACTAAAGCGTCTTCCTGATTAATGAAGAACCCTATAGATAATATTTTTACGCCGTATTTTTCAATAGGAATGATTACATCACGTCCATCAACTTTGTCTCCTGTGGGTCTAGCATCCTTCTCACCAAACATGATTGGGATTGAAGGTCCAAAGATATCGGCATCAATTAATCCGACTGAAGCACCTGTCTTTGCAAGGGATACAGCTAGATTTACTGCAACGGTTGATTTTCCTACCCCTCCCTTACCTGAAGCTACGGCTATAATATTCTTAACCCCCGGAAGTACAGGTCTTTGCATATCATGAACAGAGCGCACAGAAATATTTCCTGCTATTTCAATTCCTTTACCATATTTCCTTAAAAGACTTTGGACACATTGAACTTTAACATTAGGTATATTCGGGTCGTTGGATCTTTGAAATACAAGTGTGAAGCTTACTTTCTTGCCTTCAATTCTTATCTCCTGAACCATGTCTAGTTCAACAATGTTACTGTTAGACCCCGGCATATTAACAGTGCTGAGTACTTCTTTGATATCTTTAGGTTGTATATTCATACCTTAATTGTTTTTGAATATGTAAAAATAGAAAATTATTCATATAAGGATAAACTTATCTTAAATGTTCACCATAATTTTAAAATAATAAGAAATTTATTCCAACTTTTAAAAGGTGTACTTATTTCCCCTTGTCTGAATTGTGCTTGTTGATTATTTGGTCGTAATTAGCATAAAAACAGGTTAATGGGGAGGAGACATGAAAACAATAGGAGAATTACTTAATTTAAAAAACAAGACTGCAGTAATAACAGGAGCGGCTAATGGTATTGGTAAGGCTATTTCAATGCGACTTGCTGAGGCAGAATGCAATCTGGTTCTGATTGATAAGGATAATAATGGGCTTGATGAGTTGGCTGCTTCACTAAGAGAAAAGGGGAATAATGTAAAGACTTTCGCTTTCGACCTTTCAGAGAAAAGCAATATTGATGGGTTCTGGGAGGAAGTTGATGGTAAGAGTGTTGATATACTGGTCAATAACGCAGGTATTTATCCTTTTAAGAAATTCATGACGCTTGATTATGCTTATCTTGAAAAAGTTATGCAGGTTAACTTATATTCAATACTTTGGATGTGTCAGAATATGATCAGGGCAAGAGGTAAAAGAGGAGGTGTGATTGTAAATTTTGGTTCAATAGAAGCAATATTGCCATTCAAAGATGACCTTACACAATACTCATTGAGCAAAATAGGGGTAATTGCTTTAACGCGCGATCTTGCGCGTGAATTTGGAAGAAAAGGGTTCAGGGTGAATGCTTTGCTTCCGGGAGGAATACTGAGTAACGGTACAAAGAGTGCTGCTAAAACCGCGATTACAAAGTTGCAGTTTAAGCTTATTTCTGACGGTTATAATTTCTTTCAGCGTATACCTGCCGGCCGACTTGGTGATCCTGATGAAATAGCAAGGATGGTCTTAGTTATGTGTTCCGATATGTCGAGCTATATGTACGGGGCGCTTGTACCTGTCGATGGAGGGTTTCTTTCTGCTTAAAAGCCAAGCTCTTTTACCGGATCCCAGAATCTTTCTTTGAAGTTAAGAATCTGATCATCTTCAATAATAAGACCTTCACTTTCAAGAAGTTCCTGCATTATGTTTTCGCCTCCGAAAAAGTGTTTCCCTGTAAGAAGGCCGTTTCTGTTTACAACCCTGTGGGCAGGTATAATTTCTTTTTGTGAGTGGCTTTGATTCATTGCCCATCCTACCATTCTTGACGAGCGTGATGATCCAAGATAGCAGGCTATTGCACCGTAGCTTGTGACCCTTCCGGGAGGAATAAGCTTAACAATTTCATAAACTTTTAGAAAGAAATCTTCACTCATAATTTGTACATTTGAATATTGCAAAATAAAGGAATTAAACTAAACCTCATCTATTTAATATGAAGTATCTGCTGACTTATATATTATTGGCTTTTTCCATTTCAACCTATGGTAGCCATATTGTTTATCTTATCCACGGACATGGAAGTCCAAAATTCGTGTTGAATAAAATTGAGAGGAACCTTAATAGGGCGGGTTTTGAGACTAAAAATTATGGATATAACAGTCTATATGTCGAACTTGATGAGCTTGGGAAAGAACTTTATGACGATATTGAAAAATCGGGATATGATTCTATAAGCTTTGTAACCCATTCAATGGGAGCCCTGGTAGTAAGGTCAATGTATAAAAATCTTGATAGCATTGAAAAGCATCCTGTAATATTCCGGATTGTAATGATAGCTCCACCCAATAAAGGTGCAGAAATTGCAGACATTTATGCAAAAAGCGCTTTTACTAAATGGGTGTTAGGTCCTAACATTGAACTTTTGAAGACAGACTCTTCTTCTTATGCTAATAATCTGCCTGTTCCTGAGGATTCTGAAGTAGGTGTAATTGTTGGAATCAAAGGTGACAAGTATGGATATAGTCTTAGGATTAAGGGAGATGATGACGGGAGACTCAAACCTGAAAGAACAACAATGGGTATAGAAAAAGATGTAGCAGTTTTTCATGAAGAACATACGGTGCTGACTCAAAAAAGAAAAGTCATAAAAATAATTCTTGAGTTTTTGAAGTTTGGATCTTTTATTTCAAAGGAAGGTTAGAAGGTATTCGAAATTATGTGCTTGACGTAAATGTTTTGGTTTTTTATTTAAAGTGCAACTATTGAATGTAAGGCTGGATATCCTTCTTAGAGAGTTTCTTTACTACGTCATCAATATCGGGATAAGTTTCAGGACGGTATTTCAGGGTAAGATCGGCACCTAGAATCTGAGCACACTTCTGCCAGAAATCGGCGCGCGAAGGATTTAGAAAGGTTGACAGCAATTGGTAAGGAGTATGTCCAATCTCCCTATCGATTAAGAGAAGAAGAATTTTTCCCTGCCTGATGTTTAGCTTTATTAAATCGTTGAAATATCTTTCTTTAACTTGATTTTCATAATCAAGAAGGAATTCCTTTTTTTCATTTTCATCATCCATCATTTCTAGTTGGACCATCACGAGGTCGTATTCAATTTTAACAGTCTGGGCAAAAGGCCAAACTTTATGAATGTCCTCTTTCAATTGCAGTTTCTTTTTAATAGACAAAGTGCTTCCATGAGACGAGAAAGTGCTTATTATCAGAAGTAATAACAATATGAATCGTGTTGAAGGTATAGAAAGTGTTCTTTTCATCTGTAGCTGTTAGGGGATGTAAGTTCAACTATCCTTTCATACGATTTGTATCTTTCTTTCACTATCTTTTCTTCGGCAAGAATTTTGGCTTTGTCCATCCCTCCAAGGTAATATCTTTGAATCCATGGAATTAGAGTGATTATAGCATCTAAGACTGAATAATTATTAATAATAGCCAAAGCTGCAAAAAAGAGTCCTGTAACCAGAGCCATTGAGTTAAGACCGTCTTTAATAGCGCCTACTGAAAGTTGTCCTGAGCCGGGAATAAGTCCGCTCATGATATAAGTTCGGGTAGGGTTGTATTTCTTATGATATTTGAATACTTTTTTAAATTCTTTATCCAGAAGCAGTTTGGACGAGTCGCTAAGCTCTGTAAGTTCAACAACTGTGATAAATTCATTGTAGGCAGCTGAATCGCTTTGGATGCCATAGCTTGCAATACCTTTCAGAAAGTGCATCTGAATTTGCTGGGTACTGTTTACCTGGTCGGTAAAATAAAGAAGTTCGTTTAGAGCCTGCATGTTTTTATTCCGGAGGAGGAGGCCAAATGATTTACCGAGTATTGCTTCGTTCTTAAGGCTGTCAGATTTAGACTGTATATAAGCCCTATCGTAAAAAACAGAAGCAAGTTCGTAGTCATCCATCCTGCTGTAGCAGTGTCCTATTTGTAAGGCAATTACATCCACAGACTCATGTCCGAAGTACAAAGCCCTATTGTATTCCTGCGCTGCAATGGAGTAGTTGCCATCTTCAAACTGTTCATCGGCAAAAGAGACAACGTCTGAAACAGATTGAGCATTAAGGTTTACAACAAGCAGTATGCTAATAATCAGAATATAGAATCTGTTCTGTTTCATGAATTAATCCGTGGTCAATATTATCGTTATATCTTATTGCAGAAGCAGCACCGCCATAAACATTAGACACATAATAGCTGAATGCCAGTCCTCCGATTATCCAGGGGTAAACATTTGTTGTACCATATTTATCAAAACCTCTGTATGCAAAATATGTAGAAGAAACTGTAAATATGAATGAGACCACCCCGTCGCCCCAATATCCACAGTACATCTTTCCACTTCCTGGAATAATGGCCGACATTATTGAAGCGATGACAGGACTTTTACGCTTTGCCATATGGCTTTTTTGAGCGACACTCTTCAATCCTGAAACCTTAAAGTTCATTTTGGGGGTTTCAGCGAGGCTAAGCTGATATGCTTTTTCCCAGTTCTTTAATAAAAGCTCAGAGCCTAACTTATGCTCGTATTTCTGGGGAATTTCTAATCCATTGTCGATACTGTTCTGTACTTCGGTATAATTCTGGTGGGTCATAAGTAACCTTACATATTCTTCACGAAATTCAGGCATCAGCATATTAAGATCTTCAACATTATCAGAAGGGAAGAACTCCTTGGCTTTTGAGAATTCTTTCATCTTCCTGTACGATTTTAAAAGCATAAGCTGAGATAAAGAATCCTTAGGGCAGAAAAAAGATATTCTCTCAAGCTCGTGTTGAGAAAGCTCGTATTGACCAGTATTAAAGAGGTATTCAGCGAACTTTTTTGAATTATCGCAGTCGAAAATGTTGCTTTGACCAAAACTGTTCATTGATAAGGTCAGGATGAAGATCAATATTATTTTAGTGTGCCGGGTCATAATATTTCTCGGTTTTTGTATCGTAAGTATATTCGCCCTGGGCTACCACGGGGTGGCATCTTGCAAGACGGTCAAATATTTTCAAATAAGCAAGAAAGGGGTTATCGTTCTGGAGGCTTTCAATAGCATAAACTGAACAAGAAGGGGTGAAAACACAACTTGCCATATCCTGTGAAGAAAGGAAATTCTTATATGTCCAGAAGAGTAATGCAGCAGTATTTTCAATTTCGTTGTTTTCCGACTTCACATATTTTATGAAGTTTTCTTTGCGGTCCTTAGGTTTATTGAGATTTTTCAACTTATCTTTCATGGATATAGGTTTCTGGCATATACCTGGTATTTGGATTGTCAGAAAGACAAGCAAAAGAAATAATATCTTGAAAATGGACCTATAGTTCTTTATCATACAGGTCGTTATTTTTTTGTTCATTGATGACGATGTTTTGCATATTTATGACTTGGTATATGCTACCTCCCTTTTCGGGGTATGTGGCAATCAGTATTTCAGAAGGGACGTCAATGCCTTGTTGTGACACATATTTTTTAAGAATTTGGCGGTTGATAACTTTACCATCCTCGTTCACAACAGTGATGGAGTAAAGGAGTTTGTTTTTTGTGGCAATCAGCACTTTGGAAAAGAATTTCTTTAATGGATCAGGCGGTATCCAGGTAGTAATTACCATATCGTTCTTTTTTTCAAAACCCTTCATGGTGAACTTTGTTTCTTCGAGACCATAGTTTGCCATTTTACCCAGAAGGATGAAGTTAAACAGTGATTGGTCGGGAATGAGGAGGTTTTTATCTTTTGAAAAAAGGGTATCACCTTTAAAAGTAAACATGATGGTGTCGAAGAGAACGATTGTCTCTTTCTGAGGAAAAGAAAAATCGAATATTATTTTTTTATAGTTCTTATCGTATAATAATTTGCCTTTGCTGACCTGAAAAGTACTGTCGGGCATTCTTGTCTTGGTGAAAATATCAGCTTTCATTCTGTATGCCATTTGAGAAAAGCCGACAACAGATATGGAAATCAACAAAATAGAGAAGAGAAACTTTCTTATCATGATATATAAATATTGGGCATTATTGATGGATATAAAAATAACAATAATGGCCAATATATATTATAATCCGTAAGAAAAGGATAAATATCCTGCGTATGAAATGGTATCATATTCAAAAAAAAAGTCCATTGGGAAAAAACAATGGACTTTTTTATAATAATTGGATTAATTTCTACTAGTAATAGTAGCCTCCATAAGAAGCGACAATAATAATGTAATAAACGGCATAGATAATACCAATTACAGCAGTTTCAGCAACGCAACCCCAAACAGCCTTCATAATTTGTGGCATATCCATATCAGTAGTGATAGCAACAACAACAATACCTACCCAGTGGAATAAACAACCCCAGAGGAAAGGACTGATAAATGGTGGAGTATCACCGCTTGCGCTACCAAGTGCAAGCGCTGAAGTAGAGCTTACATTTTCAATGAGAGAACTGTTGTTAGCTTCAAGGTCAGAGTATGTTACAGAACTATTTTCTGATACATAACTTACGAGGTCTTCAATTTCAGCAAATGAAGCTGTAATTTCAGTTTCATCGAAATTGACATAGGATTCATCTTCAGTTGTTACTGAAGTATTTGACCCTGCTAATGCTTGCGAAACAAGCAATATCATCGCCAAAGACACTGCTAAGGTTTTGGTAAAAAATTTTCTCATGTTATAAAGTTTAGATTTAATAAATTATATTGATTCTTATTGGTTAATTAAATTTTAATAGGTAAAATAACCCCAGTAACTGGCACCTAACAAAAGTGAATTAATAAGACATCCCCAAGCTGATTTTGTAATTTGGCGGCCGTCAAATCCGGTCGTTAAACCAACAATCACCATACCTACCCAATTGAGAAGGCATCCCCAAATAAAAGCACTAAAAATAGGAGGAGTTCTATAGTCATCATCATCGTGGTGAATCAACGCAGCACTTGAGCTTACATTTGATATTAATTCACTGTTTACAGATTCAAGGTCGTTATACGTCACACCCTCGTTTGCCTGGATATAGGAAACAAGGTCATTTACTTCTGTAAAAGCATCATAAATTTCGGATTCATCAAATTCACTAATTGCTATTTGTTCAGGATTTGAGATTGTTCCTGCGGAGCCAATTGTGAAAGCCATAGATTGGGCGCTGAAAATTATCATTGCCAAAATAAGACAGAATGAACTTCTCAATACTTTTTTCATCGACAAAAAGATTTTTTGGTTAAGCGCATCTAACTTTGAACATATAAATTTAAGTGAATGTATTCTCTTTTCCTATATGAGATATTAAAAAACATATAAAAAACAATCTTTTTTTTAAAAGAGACTTCTAAACCCTATAAGTGATTTTACTTCATTGAGGGTTTTGGATGCCGATTCTCTAGCTTTTTCAGCACCAATCCTAGCAACTTTTGAAAGATAAACTTCATCTTTCAAAATTTCTATTATCCTGTTTCTGATTGGTTCGGTGAATGTAATAATGTCTTCTGCAAGCTGTTTCTTCAAGTCGCCATACCTAATTTCACATTTGTTGAATGCTTCATTGAATTGAGAAACCACTTCAGGAGTGGACACTATTTCGAGCAAGGTGAATAAGTTTTGTACAGCTTCAGTCTTTTGCTGGTTCATTTCTGTTGGTCCTGAATCGGTAACTGCTCTCATAACTTTTTGGCGTATTGACTTAGGGTCTTCATACAGGTTGATTGCATTTCCTTCCGATTTGCCCATTTTACCGCTTCCGTCGAGTCCGGGCACTTTGATCATATCTTTACCGTCGAATGTGAATGGGCGGGGTATTGGGAACAGTTCGTTGTTATACATCCGGTTAAACCTTCCGGCAAACTTCCTTGCCATTTCAAGGTTTTGCTCTTGATCTTTGCCTACTGGAACAAAGTTGGCTTTATGAATAAGAATATCGGCAGCCATAAGAACAGGATAAGTCAACAAACCGGCGTTAACATTGTCGGGTTGCTGTCTGGCCTTATCTTTGAATGAGGTAGTGCGTTCAAGTTCACCAAGATATGCGTTCATATTCAGGAAAGCATATAACTCAGAAACTTCAGGCACATCGCTCTGAATAAAGATTGTTGATTTCTCTGGGTCAATTCCACATGCCAGATATTCAGCAAGTACCTGTTTAACTCCAGCTTGTAGGTCTTTTGGAGTTGGATGGGTTGTCAGTGAATGGATATCAGCAATAAAGAAAA
Organism: uncultured Prolixibacteraceae bacterium; assembly: GCA_964393405.1. GTDB lineage: Bacteria > Bacteroidota > Bacteroidia > Bacteroidales > Prolixibacteraceae > CAYMTR01. The sequence goes on along the minus strand of CAYMTR010000001.1, from coordinate 219,999 downwards.
AACATTTGAAATCATCCTGCATGCGAACGAAGTTGCGAACTGCACCGAAGTAATTGCCAAGATGAAGATAGCCTGTAGGCCTTATACCGCTTAAAACAACTGGTTTATTCATAATTTTATCTATTCTGTGGCTCTATTCAATAGCCAGATTCTCTTAAAAGAGTGACAAAAATAGAAAAAAGAATCTTAAATTTGGATAGGAACCTAAACAGTATGTGAAATGAAAAATGTAGTCCCTGCTTTACTTGTACTTCTTATATTAATTTATTCATGTAAAACAACAAAGAAAACCAGTACCTATCAAGCTCCTGTTGTAGTTGCTGAAGCTCCTGTTGCAAAACCTGAGCCCGTTAAGGAAGAGGCAAACCCAGAGCCCGTTAAAGCTGAAAAGCCAATCCTTGAACGCACAGAATATGACGCGCGCGTTTTTATTGGAAAAATGAGGGGTATTTATCCTGAACATTCCGACATATGGCTGTTGAGGAGAAAATAGCCCTATTTTATTTCATTTAACAGTTTTAAATATCAAGGATAATACCTATGGTAGGAAGAATAGTTCCTACGTTATTGGGAACTGCCCTTAAAACATATTTTGTACCGTTATCAACTTTAAGATAGTTGCCTGCTGCATCTTTATCCCTTACAATTATATCAGGCTGCTCGGCTTGAAAATTATAGGCATTCTGGATGTCAATATATAATTTGAGAGTAACCTTCTTAAGATAAAATGCTTTGTCAACCCTTAAGTCTAATTGATGGAAAGCTCCAAGTCTTTCACTGTTATACTTTGAATAATCGATGTAAGCAGCACCAAGGGCATCCCAAGCAGGAACCAAAGAAGATTTTTCAAGGTCGTAAGGAGTGTAAGGCAATCCACCGACAAAACGCCATTTACCTCCAACAGTCCAGTTGTTTTTCATCTTGTAGGTAGCAAATACAGTAAGTAAATGTTTGCTGTCCCAAGCTGAAGGAATGTAGTTTTCACCTAAAGCATCTTTAAATTCACTTCTTACGAGAGTATAAGAAACATTCCCGTTTAGATTTTTCTGATTGTTTATTCGTGCTAAAAATTCTACACCATAAGCCCTTCCGGAGGAGGATGAAGTAACTTCTTCATCTCCCAGAACTCCATAACCGGCACCTTTATTTGCCAGACTGACAGAATCGTTGACTGAGAATGGATAATTTGCATAATCCTTATAAAAACCTTCCAGAGTAAACTGTATTTGTTGAGACGGGCGGTATTCAGCCCCTGCAATATAATGATCGGCTCTGATATATTTAAGGTTATTTGATTTATTTACTAAGACATCATCCCTTTGAAAACCAAGGGAAGTATAGGGAGGCAATTGATAGTAGCGGCCTACGTTTGCATTTAAACTTAATTCATCGCTGTAATTATACGATACAGATAACCTGGGAGAGAACTGTTCCAAGGGATTGGACATGGTTTCAGAATAATTGTTTGCATCGATCCTAGTTCCCAATGATACAATCAGCTCATTGGCAAAGAAGTTTTTACTTACCTGAGCAAACATTCCGTATTTGATTAAATCAAGATCGGTTAAATAATTGATTTCAAACAAGCGACCACCGAAGTATCTTTTCTGATAAGTTTCGTTGTGATATCCGACAAAATCAAGATTAGCACCATAGTTTAACTTGAAAGTGCCAAGTCGGTTGTAATTTTCAACTCTTATCTTGTTTTCTCCTTCAAAAGAATTGTATTTGAGAGCTAAATTTTCTGGCGAAGAATCATCGTTGTTGACATATTTGTATGAGTCGTTGTTCAGGTGATTGCGGCTTAATGCCAAAGAGAATGAACCGTTTTTGTGGTAGTGTTTGTACAAAACTCCGAAAGTATAAGTCCACTGTTCATTAACAGGTATTTGTGAAAGAATATATTCCTGTTGTTCGTCAGGGTTTTCAATACCAAGATTTAGAGCGAACTCATCAATAGCACCAAGACCAATGAAAGTAATTTCGTTCTTCTGATCTATTTTGGTCTTAACTTTAAACTGCATATCAGTAAAATTTGGAAGGAAAGGGAGACCTATAACATCGAACAGAAACTGCAGATAAGAGCGGCGTGCGGAGACGATATAGGAAGTATTTTTGCCAATCGGGCCATCGAATGTAGCACTAACTTCAGAAGCACCGAGAGTTGCCCTGAATTTTGTCCTTTCTGGATTTCCTTCAGTTTGAGTGAATTCAAGAATGCCGCTGAGGGCATCCATCCTGTTTGCAGGGAAAGCTCCCGAGAAATATTTCACTTCCCGAACAAAGTCGGCGTTAATAATTCCTACCGGACCTCCTGAAGCACCTTGTGTGGCAAAGTGGTTGATATTTGGAACTTCAATACCGTCGAGGTAGAATGTACTTTCAGAAGGGCCACCGCCTCGGATGATAATATCATTTCTGAAAGCAGGTGTCGAGCCCACTCCGGGAAACGATTGTATTACTTTAGATATATCTCTGTTGGCTCCGGGGTTTGTTTCAATTTCACCTGCACCGATGCTTCTAAGAGAAACCGGGCTTTCTTCAGTTTTTCTATACTGATTGGCTTTAACCGTAACTTCACCGAGCTGGGTATCTGCGCTTTCCATGGCGATTGTGATATTGGCCATGTTAGAATAATTGACTTCAACCTCGGGAGAAGTAGTTGTGTTGTACCCAATAAAAGATGACGAAAGTCTGATGAAACCGGGTTTCAAACCGATAATCAGAAAGTTACCATCGAGGTCAGTGGTAGCACCGATTGTGGTACCGGCTACTACAACATTAACAAAGGGTAAAGCTTCGTTAGTAGTTGCATCAACTACTTTCCCGGTGATCTTTCCATTCTGAGAAAACACAGGTATCAGGCAAAACAGAAGTATTGCCGTAAATATTGATTTTTTGAATGTTTTCATATTATAGTCAAAGTATTGTTTTTGTAATAAAGTTATCTGTATCACTATATCTATCTCCGCATTACTTTATTGTTGCCTTTATCTTATAGGCTATTTCCTTAGCTGTGGTCAGAGTTGACAAGTCGGTAAAAAGTTCACCGTTAAGTCCTGAATAATGAGAGTGACCTATAGGATTTAGAAAATACTCTGTGTCCTTTTTGTTTTTATCAATTGTAACAGCATATACGATTGCAGGTTGGCAAGAGTAATAATAATCATATTCACCCTCGTATTTTGTGTTGTTCCAATAGTCGTTCCAGTCCCAAGTCTGGTTAATTTCAAGTAACAATACGAACTTATCAGGGAGCTTGTTTTTAATTACAGATTTTAGTACAAAATCGCCCACAGGAGTTGCTGCAGTAATTGCATCAGGCACAGGTTTATCGGGGGTGGGGAGGTATGATTTACCATCAGCTTTAACGTTTCTTTTGTGAAGCCAGTAGGGTAGTGTTGATGGTCTTTTAGCAGGTCCCGGTTTTGTATCCCATTGTCTGTCGCCTAATGAAGCATGACCAAAAATACCTGTTCCGAGGTATTTTGTGACATAAAGAGTTTCGATGTATTTCCCATCAAGGTCTTCAACCCATATAGAGAATGTAGGATGGTTATGATATTTGCCCTTCATGAACTGTATTTCAACAGTTTTTCCTTCTTCTCCTATATTGGTTTCAAGGTTTGTCATATATTCTTCTGCTATCTTTTGATTATTGCATGAAAAGAAAGCAAGCGGAAGAATAACTAATAAGAAAAAATATTTCTTCATATAAATTGGTTTGATTAATTGTTCTCTTATTCCAGTTTGATATAATCTATAAGTCAATAAACAAAGAATTATCATTTCTGTTCAAGTTAGTTATTAAAATTTTTTATTCGTTTTTTTTTGATGTAAAATAATAAATTGAATACCGAGCGTTTTCTTGAAATTGATGTATTAAACTGATTACGGTTTTGTTTGGAATAATGTTAAATTTGAGCTTTATAAAACTTTACAATGAATTGGGATCAATTATTATCTGTTGAAAGGCTTGGAAAACCCTCTTTAGGAAAGCCGGCTGATGAAATGAGAACTGAATTTCAAAAGGATTTTGACAGACTTATCTTCTCGTCCCCTTTCAGGCGTCTTCAGAATAAAACTCAGGTTTTCCCTTTGCCGGGAAGCGTATTTGTACATAACAGGTTAACTCACAGTCTTGAAGTTTCCTGTGTTGGCAGGTCATTAGGAACGGTTATTGCATCTAGATTTGATAGAATGGGGAACAACAAACTTCTATCCGGAGAGATAGGCTCAGTTGTTGCTGCATCATGCCTGGCTCACGATTTAGGAAATCCTCCTTTCGGTCATTCGGGAGAAGATGCGATAAAAGAATTCTTTCTAACAGGTCCCGGCAGCAATATGATATCTAATTTATTGCCTGCCCAACAAAAGGATCTTACTCTATTTGATGGTAACGCTAATGCGTTCAGACTCTTATGTCATCAATTCAGGGGGAGAAGAGACGGAGGGTTTGCTCTTACATATACAATGCTTGCATCGATTGTAAAGTATCCTTATGAGTCTGTTCTGGCAGAGAAGCCAAAGTTTGGATTCTTTCAATCAGAGAAAGGAATTTTCAAAATAGTAGCTGAAGGAACGGGTTTAAAAAAAATTGGTGAAGGAGGAATAAAATATGCTCGTCATCCCTTAGTTTATTTGGTTGAGGCTGCTGATGATATTTGTTATCAGATAATGGATGTTGAAGATGCATATAAACTTAAAATTCTGTCTTTCAATGAAACGAAAGAACTTTATCTGAACTTCTTCAATTCGGTGGATCTTCTCAAGGAAAAGGAAGGGATATTAGATACATTGAAAATTGTCACCGATCCCAACGAGCAGATATCTTATCTACGGGCAAGGGTGATAAGTTTGCTTGTAAGATATTGTTCGGATGTATTTATAGACAATCACGACAAGATTCTTGCCGGCGAAGATGTTCATTCACTGGTGAAAAGCCTTACCGGAGATATTTCTGAAGCGATGAAAGAAGTAATAAACGTTTCTTTGAACAGGATTTATTCACATTCGTCTGTTGTAGAAATAGAGATTGCCGGGTTTAAGATTATTTCAACCCTTCTTGATAATTTCATTAATGCGGTATTGGTTGAAAGTGAATATGGGAAAAAATTACTAAAACTTTTTCCCGGACAGTATATACCTGAAAATAATGATGACTACTCAAAGATTCAGTCAGTAGTTGATTTTATTTCGGGCATGACAGATGTTTACGCTTTAGATTTGTACAGGAAAATAACAGGAATGAACCTACCTGATCTTTAATATTGTTTTAAAGAAATATACCCTTGGGCATTGAAATGTAAAAGGAAAAACTTTAATTTGATCATTTATTAATTGATGGAGCACATAGCAAATTTACATAATCTTGAAGAGTTTCAGGATTTCGATAATCTTGATTTTATTGCCAAGGAGGTTGTTGAAGGTTTCATTACCGGACTTCACAGAAGTCCTTTTCATGGCTTTTCAGTTGAGTTTTCCCAGCATAGGCAATATAATGAAGGTGAATCGACAAAGAACCTTGATTGGAAGCTTTTTGGCAGGACTGAGAGGCTTTATGTGAAGCAATATGAGGAAGAAACCAATCTTCGGTGCCATCTTGTTATCGATACTTCATCTTCAATGCTTTTCCCTTATCTGAAGACCAAAGGAGTTCAGATGAACAAGCTTACGTTTTCGGTATATTGTGCTGCTGCATTAATTTATATGATGAGGAGGCAAAGAGATGCTTCAGGCTTAAGTTTATTCTCTGATAAGGTTGACTTTCATGCTGATGCCCGTTTGTCTTCTGTTCATCTTGACTTGCTTTACAACAATTTGGGCAACCTATTAAAGGCGGGAAATATTGGTTTAAAGAGAAATACCAATGCGGTAGATGTTATTCACCAAATTGCTGAAAATATTCACAAACGTTCACTTGTAGTAATATTCTCAGACATGATTGAATCTGCAGAACCAGATCAGATTTACCATGCCTTACAGCATCTGAGGTACAATAAACACGAAGTTGTTCTTTTTCATGTGACAGATAAAAGGCACGAGGAGGAGTTTGTATATTCTAATAGACCTCATAAGTTTATTGACTTAGAAACCGGCGAAATGATAAGGATAAAGCCACAGGAGATAAGGAGTCAATACTCAAGGCTTATGAAAGAATACATTGATGATTTGAAGTTAAAATGCGGTCAATATCATATTGATATAATAGAAGCAGATATTAACGAAGATTTCAGGCATGTGCTTCATTCTTATCTTATAAAGCGAGGCAAGTTATCGTAACTTTTTATCAGGAAGCCAGAATAAAATCTTTCCCTTCTGTTTTTCCTTTAGAAATAAGGAATTCCCTTACCTTATTCCTGGCTATATGGTTTCCTACATATGAAATTACGAAAGATTCAGCTTCCCAGTTGAAGTCGTTGAAATGAATGCAGAAACCATCTTCAAATTCTCTATTGACAACATCGATATAACCTTCAATAAAGATTCCGGCGTTCTCTAAAAATTCTACCCTTTTCCTTGAAAGGTGACCAGCTCCCCAAATCCACACATAAGGGTGTTCGTTATCATTCAGCCATTGAGCCAGAAATACTGATTTGATTGTAAAATAGGCAGCAGGGCGATATTTTTTTAAGGAATGAATCAACTTTGAAGGATCGTTGACCCAATTTACAAGTACCTCCTGTATTTTTTCAATTTTTAGTCCAATGCTCATCCATCTTAAAAAGAGTTCATATATTTCAGGGAAATCGCCGTGTAGGAAATAACCATATTCTTCAAGAATATTTTTTCTCAACATTAATGTTGAAGTTAATAAAGGAAGATCAACAAAACGGTTTATGAATAATTCTTCATTTGTTGTTACGGTGTTTGTCCAATCACAAAACTTCTTTGTAGATGTACTTTTATTTTCTGACTCATAGTTTATTAGGCATGAAACGACATCAAAATCGGGATTTGACTCAAGAAAATTAATCTGCTTCTCAAGTCTTGATGGTAGAGAATAATCGTTAGCATCCAAGTAAGCAATGTACATTCCTTTGGCATTTTTTGTTCCAAGGTTTAAAGCATACGACATTCCTATACGTTTTTCAGTAAGAAGCGATATCCTTGAATCCTCAGCAGAAAGTACCCATGCAATATCTGGACTTTTATCTGCTGAATTGTTGTTTATAAGTATAAGTTGAAAATCAGTGAATGTTTGGTCAAGTATGCTACGTACGGCACGTTCCAGATTCTTTTCTGAATTGCAATACGGAATAACCACTGTTATCTTTGGCTGATTTTTTTTCATGACTGAGTTAACTCTCTGAAAATAGATTCAACACTACCTGATTTTTCAGTCATTGTAATTATCGTCAGGTTATTTTTAACGGCAGTTTTAAAAAGCAAAGGTCGAATATCATCTTCAACAGAAGAGTACAAGAGATATTCTTTATCATTAATACGATCTGCTTTTTTGATAAAAGGGAGATTATTAAAAAATGCTTCGTCAATATTTTCAAGGACAGCAAATACGATTTGTTGAGTTTTAATCTTTGACCATCTTTTTATTTCCTCTGTGGTGTCGTCGGCAATAATGTTTCCTTTATCAATAATCATAACCCTGTTACAGATTGCTTCTACCTCTTGCATTATGTGAGTCGATAAAAGAACAGTCTTGTTTTTGCTGACTTCCTTTATCAAAGTTCTTATTTCATCCAACTGATTTGGATCAAGCCCTGTTGTTGGTTCGTCTAAAATTAATACATCAGGATCATGGAGAAGTGCCTGAGCAAGACCTACCCTTTGTTTATAACCTTTTGAGAGCGCACCTATCTTTTTGTGTGATTCGTATGTTAATCCGGTGAGGTCAATATAATTATCAATGGTTTTATCTTTATTTTTTATTTTATAAAAACCTGCAGCCAATGAAAGATATTCCCTGACATACATTTCGTGATAGAGAGGGTTATTTTCGGGTAGATATCCAATCTTAGACTTAAATAATAAGTTTCCGGTTTCAACCTCGTGTCCCGATATATAAGCTTTACCTTTATCGGGAGAGATGAAACCTGTAAGTATTTTCATCATTGTAGACTTACCTGCTCCGTTAGGACCAAGAAATCCCACAATATCTCCACTTTGGATATTGAAACTGATGTTGTTAAGAGCAACTTGGGTACCGTAATTCTTAAAGATATTTTCAACCACTACAGACATAACACAAAACTAGAGACACAAATTACAAAATCCAAATTCTAAAACAAACTAGAGCATCTTAAAAAAGCGTAGAATTTTTTATCAAAATTAACAATTGCCTCATTGTTTTAACTATAACAGTCCTAACAAGGGAAATAAAGAATTAAAAAAAGATTAGTCAATAAAAGGTTTAGTCTCTTTAATGAAGTCGCGTTGAGCTTTAACAACATTAATCAGATTTAAAAGCAGGGTTTTAGTTTCAGAAATAATGTTAAAGAATAAGATCGAATTCTTTGTTGAAATTGAATTATTTTTAATTCTACGGATTTGGTTTTTCTCAAGGGTTTTCAATTTTTCTACAAGGAAATTTCTTTTCTCTATTAATTCATCAAGACTATCAAATCTTTTTTCTTTAAGTATATACAGGGCAAAATTGAAGAAGTTGTTAAGTTCTGCACTAAAGTCATTAATTTCTTTAATCTGGTCTTCATTAAAAGGTTTATGCTTGTTTTCGTAATGTTTATAAGTAGGCTGAACTACGAAGTTTAATGAGTGTGCCATTTCTCGCAGATAATCGATGGTCTGAACGTAGAAATGACCTGTCTCAACCTGGTCCTGCTGTAGCTTTTGAATGTTCTTGAAAACATTGTTTTTTAATTCTTTAGCCCGTGCATTAAATTTATCTGATTCTTCGAGTGCATTTTTCAATTGTTGCCTGTCATTATTGAAGAAACCTTCGAAGCATAAGAAGTAAGCTTTTGAAGTTGAAATTATCGCTTTGACAGTACTTTTATTACATTTCTCAAGAATTTTTGAAGCATTTTCACCGGTTTCATATAATTCATCATCATCATCATCTTTATTGGATTGATTCTTTTTCTTGAAGAAAATATTTGAACGTATTAACATGAAGATTACGATTGCGAGGAGTGAAATAATAGCAATTATTTCTCCCCAGAAAATAATCTGTGCGACAATGAACGAAATAGTAAATGCAACAAAAGCAGTCAGGAACCAACCTCCGATAACTGAAAACACTCCAGTAACTCTGTAAACTGCAGATTCTCTACCCCAGGCTTTGTCTGAAAGTGAAGTCCCCATAGCAACCATGAAAGTGACATATGTTGTTGAAAGAGGAAGTTTAAGAGATGTTCCGAGAGAAATTAAAATGCTTGCAACTATAAGTGTTGATGCTGCTCTTAATTTATCGAATGCAGGTAAATCCTGAGCAGGAATAGATTCATTAATTGCTACTGGTTCAAACCTCCTTGAAATTCTTTCAGATATTTTATCAGGCATTATTCTATTTACTGCTTGCCCTCCACTAACACCTGCTCTGACAACAAACCGTGAAATAGCTGTGGATTCAAACCGCTCATCTCCTTCATTTTGACGGGAAAGATCAACAGAAGTTTTTACAACAGACCTTGATTTTTTTGAAAGAATAAGGGCAGCGATCATTATTAATCCAGCTGTAACTAAAATAATAGGAGGTGTTTTTACTTTTCCTGTAAGTGAAATCATATTAAACATATCAGGGGCAAGACCAGATGCGACCCATGATTTAAAAGATGCCAGACCGGCAACTGAAACACCAATAAAATTAACAAGATCATTTCCTGCAAAAGCCATTGCAAGTGAGAATGTACCGGCAAGAACGATGATTTTGAGGATATCAATTTTAAACAACCAATACAGAATCTGGAGTAAGATGCTCCAAATAATGAAACTATAAAGGAAGATAAGAAACATGTGGTTTCCGATCCATTCTTTGATTTCAACAGTCATGAAAATAGCATCTTTTGCCCCTATTACAATTAGGAAATATGTAATAACAGCAATTGCCAATCCTCCATATATTGAGCCATAGTATTTCAATTTACTTTCATATCTGAAGGTAAACAACAACCTTGTAAGCCAATGAACAATGGCTCCCACTATAAAAGCAATTGCAACAGAAATCAGGATGCCAGAGATAATCATTAATGCTTTTTCAGAGTTGATATATTTACCAAGACTTGAAAGAGCTTCTCCCGTCATTTTAAGTTTTACCAATGAAATAGAAACAGATGAACCGAGAAGTTCAAAAACAATGGAAACAGTAGTGGAAGTAGGATATCCAAAAGTATTAAACAGGTCTAGAATGATAATATCGGTAATAGTGACTGCCAGAAAGATTATCATGACCTCTGAGAACACAAACATTTGAGGATTAAATACACCTTTTCTGGCAACTTCCATCATCCCGTCTGAGAAAGAAGTGCCAACCAAGATTCCTAAACCTGCAATTCCAAATATTAACCACTTGGGTGCAGCCTTGGATCCTATTGCTGAATTCAAAAAATTAACTGCATCATTGCTGACACCAACAATAAGATCGGATACAGCCAATGCAAATAAAACTATTGTAAGAATTAAATAAAATTCAGTCATCGGTCAGAAAATTAATAAATTTTCAAGCTTAAAAGAATTTTCTTCAAAACTAAATCCAATATTAGCAATAAACCCTTTTTGTTCCTTAAGAAATTGTTAAGTAAAAGTAAATTTTAAGGTATTGTCTTTTTACATAACTTTTTGAGTAATTTTGTATAGACGTTTACTTTTTGATTAAACTGAGTATTTTTAGGTTTTAATTATTTATTCCATTAGGATTTATGAAAAGTCTCAAGCCTAAATTGATGGCATTATGGGTTTCACTTATATTATCAGGTGTAATTACTCTGTTAGTTTATATTTTAGTGACGTACTTTAGAGAAGATTCATGGCTTTATTTTGTCATGTTTTTAGTAGTTGTTGCTATCATATTCTTAATAACAAGCTTCCTTATTGGGAAATTAATTGAAATTAAGTTGAAACCTATTTTCAAAATCATCAGAGAAGTACCTGTAGATGAAAGTAAAAAAGCCAAGTACCCTGACAATCAAGATTCTTTTAGCATTGACCTTAATGCTGAGGTAACTAAATGGGCCAATCTTAAGCAGGATGAAATAAAAAGGCTTAAAGATCTGGAACGATACAGAAAAGAATTCGTAGGTAATGTTTCTCATGAATTGAAGACTCCAATTTTTAATATTCAAGGGTATATTCTCACTCTTATAGATGGGGGAATTGATGATCAAAGAATAAATAAATTATATCTTGAGAGAACTGTAAAGAGTATTGACAGGATGATTTCAATAGTTGAAGACCTTGAATCAATCAATAAACTTGAATCAGGAGAGCTAAAACTTATTAAAGAACCATTTAACCTGATAAGGCTTGTTGAAGATGTTTTTGAAATTGAAACAATGATAGCCAAAGAGAGGAAGATAAGTCTTGAAATCAGTACTCCTCAGGATACTCCTGTAAAAGTTTACGCAGATAAGAACCGGATTATGGAGGTAATAAGCAATCTGGTTGTTAATGGAATTAAATATGGCAAAAAAGGGGGATATGTAAAAGTAGGGTTTTTCGATCTCGACGATCATATTGTTGTTGAAGTACAGGACAACGGTATAGGAGTTGAAAAGGAACAGCTTCCTAGAATTTTTGAGCGTTTCTACCGTGTTGATAAACACCGTTCCAGGGAACAGGGTGGAACCGGTCTGGGACTTTCAATAGTTAAACATATCATTGAAGCACATGAACAAACAATAAGTGTTAAGAGTCAACCTGACGTGGGGACAACATTCAGCTTCACAATTCAAAAGGCTATATCTTAAATGTTATTTTGTATAAGTTTAAGCCTGAAATGTTTGCTGATAATTTGTTGTTGATTAATTTTAACAAAAATTCAAAATTTTTATGAGCGAAGAAAAGAAAATATTGCTGGTAGATGATGAAACAGATATTCTGGAATTTATCAGTTATAACCTTGAAAGAGAAGGATACAAGGTATACACCGCGCAAAACGGTAAAGACGCAATCAGAATTGCTGATAAAATTGACCCCGATCTTATCATTCTTGATGTCATGATGCCAGAAATGGATGGTATTGTTACTTGTGAAGAGCTTCGCAAAAATCCTAAACTGAAGAATACTGTAATAACTTTTCTTACAGCTAGAAGTGAAGATTATTCACAAATTGCAGGTTTTGAGGCCGGAGCTGATGATTATATAACTAAACCTATTCGTCCGAAGGTTCTTGTTAGCAGAGTTAAAGCCTTAACAAAAAGGACTTCTGTAGTTGAAGAGGAAGTAGTTGTGCCAGATGAATCAACGATAAATATTGGTTCTCTTACTATAGATAGAGAACGTTATATGATTACCTCAGGAGGGCAGGATATGGTTCTCCCAAGAAAAGAATTTGAACTTTTATCTCTTTTGGCATCAAAACCAGGTAAAGTGTTTACTCGTGAGGAAATTTATTCTTCAGTTTGGGGCGAACAGGTTATTGTGGGAGACAGAACTATTGATGTTCATATTCGTAAATTAAGAGAAAAGATTGGTGATACTCATATTAAGACTCTTAAGGGAATCGGGTATAAGTTTGTTGATTAATTTATTATACTCAGACAAAAGTTATTAAAGAAAATAACACAATAAATCCTAATGCAAATCCGGCATATATTTGTGCCGGATTATTTTTTTCACGGTAAATCAGTGATGAGCTTACTAAGCCGGAAACCAGAAGGACTATAATGATTCCGGGTAATAAATCCATTCCATATTTTAAGCTTAAAGCTATCATTACTGCTGTTAACCCCCCAAACGCAGATGTGTGTCCCGATATTTCCCATCTAAGTGTTATAGCAATAAGTAATACTATCAGTATACAAGCTCCCATCATTAAAAACTTAAATAGTCCAGGCACAGGTAGTTTACCAAGTAATTGTGCTCCAAGGAAAATACTGAATGCCGTAAAGAAATATGAAATTACTCTGTCTTGTAAATGACTCATTATCTTAGTTGATAAATGACTTTTTGTAATAAGTCCGATGAAAGTCAGAGGGAGTATACAGCTTGAAAGTAAAACAATAAGAATCAGGATGGCTTTTAATCTGAAAGAATAAAACTCAACTCCAGGAATTTGGTTTATTATAAGCAGAAGACCTCCTGCTGGAACAATAAATGGATTAAAAACATTGATGATAAATCCGGTAGATAATTTCAAGCTTTTTTCAATCATATTAAAGTTCTTTTCTTAAGCGAGCTACCGATATGTTTAGTTGTTCCCTGTACTTTGCTATTGTCCTTCTTGCAATTGGGAATCCCTTTTCTTTAAGAATTTCAGCTAGCCTGTCGTCAGTTACAGGTTGTCTTTTATTTTCATTATCAACAATTTCCTGAAGTATTTTTTTAATTTTTCTGGTTGAAACTTCTTCACCGGAATCATCCTGCATTGATTCTGAAAAGAAATATTTTAAAGGATATATGCCAAAATGTGTTTGAATATATTTACTGTTTGACACCCTTGATATTGTTGAAATATCGAGTCCTGTTCTTAGTGCTATATCTTTAAGGATCATAGGCCTTAGTTTTGCCTCATCCCCATCAACGAAAAACTCTTTCTGATAATCTATTATAGCATTCATTGTTAACAAGAGTGTCTGATGGCGTTGTTTTATTGCATCAATAAACCACTTTGCTGAATCGAGTTTTTGCTTTACAAAAAAGACTGCATCTTTCTGGTCCTTCGATTGATCCTTCCTGTTTTCGTTGTACGATCTTAGCATATTAGCATATGTAGCACTGATTCTTAAATCAGGAACATTACCTTTTGTAAGATAGGCACTCATTTGGTTGTCGTTAATATCGAGCATAAAATCAGGAGTAATTGCCTGATCGGCTTTGTTTAACGGATTACTATAGGCACTGCCGGGCTTTGGATTAAGCTTGACTATTTCATCTATCGCATCTCTTAGGTCATCTTCTTCCATGTTGAGCCTGAGCATTATCTTATCATAGTGCTTCTTTGTGAATTCCTCAAACTGTTCATCTATCAATCTGATTGCATTCTCAACAATAACAGTCTTATGTTCTTTCTTTTTTAGCTGCAGCAACAAACATTCTTTCAAGTCTCGAGCTCCGATTCCCGGAGGGTCGAGTTCTTGAACAATACTTAGCAGTCCGGACATTTCCTTATCGCTTACCTCGAGGTTCAAATTGAAAGCCAGATCATCTGCCATAGCTTCAATTTCCCTTCTGAGGTAACCATCTTCATCGATGTTTCCAATGATATATTCAGCGATTTGGACTTGTCTGTCATCGAGGTCAAGAAGACCAAGCTGTTCAATCAGAAATTCATGAAATGTTGAACCAATAGAAAAAGGGATATCCTCCTTCTTGTCATCCTTTGAAAAATTACTTGTCTTGTATTTATAAGAAGGTTCATCGTTTATATATTCATCTATTGAGATATCGGAGTCGACACTCTCGGTAGAATCATTTGGAGAATCCTGATCCCCATCATTCTTAGCGGCATCAATTTCAAGAACCGGGTTTTCCTCAAGCTCTTTTTTGATCCTCTGTTCAAGCTGCATTGCAGGTAGTTCCAGCAGCTTGATCATCTGTATTTGTTGTGGTGATAATTTCTGTAGCAGCTTTTGCTGCAATGTCAATCTCTGCCCTGCCATTACTCAGTTTTATAAAGTATGCTATAAAATTACAAAATAAGAGCAGATTCCATCAATTATCTTTAAAATTCGCAGTTTTTAGGTGTTCTTGCAAAAGGAATCACGTCTCTGATGTTCCCCATTCCTGTTACGAAAGTTATCAGTCGTTCAAAACCAAGACCGAAACCACTGTGTGGTACAGATCCATAGCGGCGAGTATCAAGATACCAATCCATTTCTTCTTTTGGTATACCCATTTTATCCATTTTTGCTTCAAGTACATCAAGTTTTTCCTCGCGCTGTGAGCCTCCGATTATTTCACCTATCTGAGGGAACAGTACATCCATGGCGGCAACTGTCTTACCATCAGGATTTACCTTCATGTAGAATGCTTTTATCCCTGCAGGGTAGTCAATCAAAATTACCGGTTTTTTGAAATGAGTTTCAACGAGGTAGCGCTCATGTTCACTCTGAAGATCGGTGCCGAAACCTTTAATCGGATACTGGAATTTACCCTTTTGATTATGTTTTGAGTTTTCTAGGATTGAGATTGCTTCAGTATATGTGAGTCTGACGAAATCATTATCAACTATGAACTTTAATTTTTCAACCAACTCCATTGATCGTTCTGCCTGAGGTTTGTCTTTTTCTTCCTGTTGTTGGCGTTGACTTAAGAAAATAAGATCATCTATGCAATTTTCAAGAGCATATTGGATCAAATACTTAAGAAACTTCTCGGCAAGATCCATATTGTCGTTGATATCGTAGAAAGCCATCTCAGGTTCTATCATCCAAAATTCAGCCAAGTGGCGCGAAGTATTTGAGTTTTCTGCCCTGAAGGTAGGACCGAAAGTATAAATCTTAGATAAAGCTGTTGCCGCAAGCTCGCCTTCGAGCTGTCCAGACACTGTGAGGTTAGTTGCTTTTCCAAAGAAATCCTGACTATAGTCGATCTTTCCTTCTTCTGTCCTTGGTAGGTTGTTTAGGTCAAGCGTAGTAACCTGAAACATCTCTCCTGCACCTTCGGCATCAGAAGCAGTGATAATTGGAGTATGGATATTGAAAAAGCCGTTTTCAGTGAAAAACTTATGAACGGCAAATATCATTGAATGTCGAACTCTAAAGATTGCACCGAAAGTATTAGTACGAAAGCGAAGATGGGCAATTTCCCTAAGGAATTCAAGGCTATGCCGTTTAGGTTGAAGAGGAAACTTATCAGGATCGGCTTCACCAACTACTTCAATTTCTTTGGCAATAACTTCAACACGTTGCTGTCCGCCCGATTCTGCGAGTTCACCAATAACAGTAAGAGCAGCACCTGTATTTATCTTTTTCAGGAGGGCTTCGTCGAAACTATTAACATCTGCAACAATCTGAAGATTATGGATTACTGTGCCATCATTGAGATTTATGAAATTTACGTTCTTACTTTCACGTTTGGTACGGACCCATCCACTAACTTTAATTGTACTGCCAAAGTCTTCTGACTTTAAGATTTCTTTAATCTCCTGACGTTTCATAATGTTAATAATTAATATTAAAAGATTGACAAAGGTAAAATTTTTTGTAAAAAATAAATTTTAAGTAACGACGATCTTTTGAATATTAAGAATTATAAAACCTGAAGTAAAAATGACATTTACTGCCTAAAGGAATCACTTTTCTGTTTGAACCCTTCTTTCAATTCACTGAATAGTTCTTTTACGGAGATGATTTTTGTTGCCATGAAAGCATTTGATCCACAAAAGGCATAACCAGCTTTCATATTGCCCTTGGCAGCGTTATACAATGCTGTGACAATGCAGTAAGGGCTCCTGCTGATGTCACAGGTCTTAATGCAATGGAAAGGGCAGGTTTTTGGCATCTTTAAACCAAGTTTTACTTTATCAAGGAAATTGTTTCCAATAGCCCTGCCCGGCATTCCTACCGGACTCTGAATTATTTCAATTTCAGCTTCTTTTGAGTCAATATAAGTCTGTTTGAACTTTTCGGATGCATCGCATTCATAAGTTGTTACAAACCGTGTTCCAAGTTGGACACCCTTAGCCCCTTTTTGCATAATATTGTAAATATCTTCACCATCGTATAAGCCACCGGCTGCAATCACGGGTATTTCTTTATTATATTTATCTTCAAAGAAACGTACTTCATTAACTACTTCAGGGACAATCTCTTCAAGTGAATAGTTTGTATCATCAATCTGTTCACGTTTAAATCCAAGATGACCGCCTGCTTTAGGACCTTCAACGACGAAAGCATCAGGCAGATAATCATAATTTGATTTCCACTTCATGCAGATAATTTTTGCTGCTTTACCTGACGAAACTATTGGAACAAGTTTAGTGGTACTCCCCTTTTTTAGAAAACCGGGTAAGTTCAATGGTAATCCTGCTCCTGCAAAAATGATATCTGCTTTTTCAGCGATAGAAGTGCGCACCATATCTTCAAAATTTGTAAGTGCACCCATTATGTTGACCCCAATAATTCCACGGGTTGCTTTTTTTGCTTTTCTGATTTCCTCTTTCAATCCTTCAATACTTGCTTGCAGGTAATCTTTTGACAGATGGTTATATAATAAACCTAGACCCGCACATGAAATAACTCCTACTCCACCTTCATTGGCAACTGCTGTAGCCAGTCCTGATAATGAAATACCAACTCCCATTCCACCCTGAACAATAGGTACAGGAATATTTAATCCACCCAGCGATAACCCTTTCATCTTATATGTTTTAAATTTTTAAGGGCGCAAACCTAATTAAAAATGAATAGAGTATGTTACATGTGGGTATATACATATAGGGCATGTCATAAAAATATTCCTATATATAAGATATACAGCATTATAGGAACTGTCAGGAAAAACGTTTTTTCGATTTTTGCACCCAAAAGTTTGTATATTCTTTTTTAAACTATTCTTGAGTTCGATGATTTTAGTAGGGCAGTATTAAGGGTCAATAAATTAGCTTTTTGTGTTGTTATTTTGTATATTTGGTATAAGACCTACAATTTAAAAATATTTCTTAAAATCTGACACCATGAAAAGAATTATCACATTAGCAGCAATAGTTATTTTGTTTTTTAATTTATCAGTATTTGCTCAATCACCTGAGAAGTTTAATTATCAGGCAGTAATACGAGATCAGGCAGGGAATGTATTAAGTAACAAAACAGTATCTCTAAGAATGAGCATCCTTAAGGGAAGCACTTTCGGGACTTATGTTTTTGTAGAAAAGCATTCTCCTAAAACAAACAATTATGGCATTGTAAACTTGGTAATTGGAGAAGGCACATTATCGACAGGAAGTCTCTCAGACATAGACTGGTCAGATGGTCCTTACTTCGTAAAAGTGGAAGTTGATGCTTCAGGAGGGGAGAGTTATTCTGAAGTCGGAACTGTCCAGCTTATAAGTGTTCCGTATTCGTTGTACAGCAATAAGTCAGATTACAGTAAAACATCAGATTCCAGTAAAATAGCAGAATACAGTATAACATCAGAATACAGTATAACATCAGATTCCAGTAAAATAGCAGAGAATGTCCTGAATGTTGATTACGGGCAACTTACTAATAAGCCTGATTTGGCAGTATTTCAACCTATACTGGGGACTGAAAACTGGGACAAGGTTTCAGAAGATGATGTTAAGCTAGATGGTGACCAAAAAGTTAACGGCAAAAAATCATTTGGTGATTCATTAATTGTGGAAAATACTCTGAAGGTTACTGTTCAAGGTAACTCCGAGAAAGCTATAGTTGGTGTAAATGAAAGTGAAACAGGTTTAGCTTTTGGAATATACGGACAAACAAAAAGTTCGATGGGTAGAGCGATTTTCGGAACTAGCCCGTATATAGGCGTTTATGGCTATGCTTCATCAACTGGGGTAAGAAATTATGGCGTTTATGGGTCATCTGGTTCAGGGTTAGGCTCTGGAGTTTATGGTTTTAATGATGCTCTTGACGGTAAAGGAGTTTATGGAGCGTCAGGCATCAGATCAGGAGAAGGTTATGGTGTTTACGGTTTTTCTCAAAGTCCCGGTGGATATGGAGTATATGGAACAAATGTAATGCCGGGGGGGACTGGTATTTATGGATATTCATCATCAACTAGTGGATTAAGTTATGGAGTTAAAGGTATAGCTTTGAGTTCAAGTGGAATTGGAGTTTATGGATTTTCAGAAAATGCTTATGGTGTATCCGGTGAAACAGAAACAGGTTCAGGAGTAAGAGGTTATGCATCTTCAGATGGTATCGGTGTTGCTGGTACTACTCTTTCAGGTAGAGCAGTTAACGGAGTAGCTACAGCTACGACTGGAAATACATTCGGTGTTTATGGAGCAGTATATAGTTCTAACGGTACTGCCCTATATGGATTAGCTAGTAATTCAAGTGGTACTACTTATGGAGTAAGAGGTGTATCTGAAAGTTCAATTGGAGTAGGTGTAGTGGGAGTTACAACAAGTACTACGGGAACAAATTATGGAGTCAGGGGGTATTCAGCTAGTAGCGAGGGATATGATTTTCTTGCAGCAGGAGCAGGAGTCAATTACGGATCAGTATCTTCTTCTCGCTGGAAAAAAGATGTTATTAAAATGACAGGTGTTCTTGATAAAATAAAAAACCTTGAAGGTATTTACTTTACCTGGGACACAGAGCATGGTGGATATCACGACTTAGGCTTCTTAGGCGAAGAAGTCGCAAAGTATTTTCCTGAAGTTGTTGCCAAAGATCCAGAAGCTCCCGGTTTTGTTACTGGCATGGACTATGGCAAAATGACTCCTATACTTCTTCAGGCAATCAATGAACAGCAGGTAATCATTGAAGAACAGAATAGTAAAATCGAGAGACAAAATCTTTTAATTGAAGATCTTATAAAAAGGATTGAAGCTCTTGAGACTAAGTAAATTTAAACCCCAATTTTATTGAAATGAAAAAGAGATTATTTTTTTCAATAATTGTTATGCTCCTTGCACAGGCAACATATTCTCAATCTCCTGAAAAGTTCAACTATCAGGCAGTTGTACGCGATGTATCAGGGAATGTTATCGGGGAGAAAAATGTTGCTCTGAAAATCAGTATTCTCCAAGGTAGTTCTTCCGGTAATTCTGTCTATATTGAAACACATAGTCCTGTTACCAATAAATCGGGACTGATTAATTTAATAATTGGCGGCGGAACAGTAGTGTCAGGAACACTTTCAGGAATAGAATGGCAAAATGACCTTTATTTTATTAAATTAGAAATTGACCCTAACGGAGGTATAAACTTTTCTGAAATGGGTACAATGCAACTTTTAAGTGTCCCATATTCAATACATAGCAACACAGCAGATAAAGCACTAAGCATTGATTATAGTCTGGTTGAAAATAAGCCAAATCTTTCGACGTATATTACTACTAAAAATGCCGGAAAATGGGATAAGGATTCAACTAATGATGTTACCCTGGCAGGTGATCAGTCAATCGATGGAAGAAAGACATTTGAGGGACCAGTTACAATTAATAACAGTTTAAAGGCATCCTTGAATAAAGTTACAAATACAATTTCAGGTGAGAATACTAACACTAGCATAACAGGATTTGGACATGCAATTTATGGTAATCACACAAATAGCAAAGGTACAGCAATAAAAGGAACAAGTCCTCACATTGGTGTTTTTGGAGAGTCAACAGCTGAAAATGGTACTCATTATGGAGTGTACGGGACTTCCTTATCAGGAAATGGTGCCGGTGTTTACGGTTCTAACTCCTCTCTTGGAGGTAAGGGAGTCTATGGCTATGCGTCTGTCGATGATGGTATAACTTATGGAGTTTATGGTGAAGCCAAGGGCAGCGGGGGCAGAGGTTTATTTGGAATATCTACTTCTACCGAAATTGAAAGTGGTGGAGTCGGAGTTTGGGCAATTACAAAACGGGGTTATTGTGGAGTATATGCAATAAATGAAAGTGATGGTCCGTTTTCAAATAAATTTGGAGTACTTGCAATAACTAAGTCTCAAGAAGGGACAGGAGTAAGGGGGGCAGCTGTTGCTGAAACTGGAATGAATATAGGTGTCGAAGGCTTGTCAAATAGTAATTTAGGGATAGGGGTATGGGGAGTTGCTATGAGTAATTCTGGTCCTACCATTGGTGTCCGGGGAACTTCACATAGTGTTAATGGCTTTGACTTTTATGCTTTTGGATCCGGTACTGATTATGGATCAGAATCTTCAGTTCGCTGGAAGAATGATATTGTGCCAATTACCGGAGCCCTTGATAAAATAAGAAACCTCAACGGTGTATATTTTACCTGGAATAAGGAACACGGAGGCCATCACAGTCTTGGTTTTATTGGCGAGGAAGTTGCTAAGTATTTTCCTGAAATAGTTATTAACGATCCTGAAGCCCCTGGTTATATTCTTGGCATGGATTATAGCAGAATGTCCCCTGTGCTTCTACAAGCAATCAATGAACAGCAGGTTATTATCGAAAATCAGCAAAAGCAAATTGATGATTTACTGAAACGATTAGAAGTTATGGAATCGAAATGATTTTTGAAGGGTTTTTTACTGAAACGATAAACACTTCCTCTATACCTCCTCCGTACCTCCTCCGACACTCATCCTAATAAAAGACCAAAACCGATGGTGGAGTTACAGAGGAGGTGTACAGCAGACTCATCTATTCCTTAATGATCTTAAAGGTCCGAACCGGAGTATCGTTAGCTGAATAAACCTTTAACATGTAGTTTCCAGGACGAAATGCCTGCATATTCAGGTTTGAAATATTCTCCCCAATGCCTTGTTTCAGAAGCATTTTACCTGATATATCAAAGAGTCTGATAACTATATCTTTCATCTCTGAACTCTGATTTTCAATTACAAGTATATCAGGCACTGGATTTGGATATACTTTTACCAATGTTCCAAAATCTGATATTTCATCAACGGCATTTACAGTGATATTACTTTGATGGAATCCCTGAGTGACGGTTAAATCTTCAGATATAAAGGTTGATGTGATCGGCTCTCCTATCGTCCAGTCAACACTAACAGAAGTACCCGTATATGAACTCCCTGCAGCAGATATTACACTTTGGGCATTACTTAAAGTAATTCCGCTTAAAAACAGAAGGATAAGGAGAAGAATATGAATATTCATTTTTTTCATAATCTGTTATTTTAAGGGATTGATTATTAGGGATAATTTACGATTATTTTTTGAAATTATGCTTATAATCCCTGAAAATAGTATTCACTAAAGGAAGGAAAGCTATTCTTCACTTATTTTATTATGCACTCCTTTTTCAGTTATATACCCTGTTACTAATTTTGCAGGGGTTACATCGAATCCATAGTTAGAAATACTGCTGCCATCAGGCACTATCTGTACTTTACCTCCCAGCCCTTCAATAAACCGCACCTCATCAATATTTCTTTCTTCAATGGGTATTTCTTTTATTCCATCGGAAATTGAATAATCAATTGAAGAAGTGGGTAGAGCCACATAAAATGGTACTCCATTGTCCTTAGCAGCCAATGCTTTGAGGTAAGTACCAATTTTATTACATACATCACCGGTTCGCGTAGTCCTGTCGCTGCCAACAATTACCAGGTCAACCATTCCGTGCTGCATTAAATGCCCACCTGCATTGTCTGTAATTACAGTATGTGGAACTCCTTCCTGGAGCAGCTCATAAGCAGTAAGTTTGCTCCCCTGATTTCGTGGACGGGTCTCATCTACCCATACTTTTAC
Source organism: uncultured Prolixibacteraceae bacterium (assembly GCA_964393405.1). Lineage (GTDB taxonomy): Bacteria > Bacteroidota > Bacteroidia > Bacteroidales > Prolixibacteraceae > CAYMTR01. The sequence goes on along the minus strand of CAYMTR010000001.1, from coordinate 197,555 downwards.
ATCAATACCTTTTTTGTGGGCTTTATATATTGGTGCTGTTGCAGTTCCCCAGTCGATGCACGCCAGCCAACCGGCATTGCAATGGGTAAGAATATTGACAGTTTCGCCGTTTTTCTTCTTTGAGATTTCTTTAATTATTTTCAGCCCGTGATCACCAATCAGGCTGCAACTTTCAATTTCCTTTTTCTTCAATATGTCTGCTTTCTCAAGCGAAACTTTAATCGCTTCTACCTTACCTGATATCCCTTTCAGCACTGAGTGCATTTCATCGACAGCCCAAGCAAGGTTGATAGCTGTTGGACGGGCAGTTTTCATCCGTTCGCAGAGCACTGAAATATAACTGTTGAGGTTTTCTTCAGTCTTTGCTTTTAACACACCAAGGTAGATACCATAAGCAGCAGTAACTCCAATCAAGGGGGCACCCCTGACAACCATATCTCTGATAGCATTGAATGCTTCATCGAAAGTCCTGAGGTTTTTTATGCTGAATTCAAACGGTAATTTTTGTTGGTCAATAACCCTGATTGTCTCCGGATTATCAACATCGTACCATATTGTATTAAAATGTTGACCGTTTATTTTCATGAGTTTCTTTGATTGCTAACTTTGTGGCAATTTATAATTTTTGAAGATAACCATGCCCGATAATTTGAAAAATGTGGTGCTCGACCTAGGAGGAGTGCTTTACGATATTGACCCTGAAAGAACTATTGCCGGATTAAAAGACCTTCTGCTTCCCGAAGCTGCTAATTCTATAAGCGAAGAGAGTATTACTGAGATGGTTCATGCTATGGAAACGGGTCGATGGACTGATGAATTTTTCATCACTAAAGTCAAAGAATCATGCAAACCGGGAGTTACTGAAGAAGATATTCTGAAAGCATGGAATATGATTCTTATAAATTTCCCTGAACATAGGGTTGATATGGTCAAGAGCCTTTCTGAAAAGTACAGGCTGTTTTTGCTCAGCAACACCAACGACATACATATCCGGCATTTTGAAGCGTTATTTCTTGATAAATATGGTTTTCCCCTTCCTGATCTTTTTGAAAAGATATATTACTCATCGGTCATTGGGATGCGTAAACCAGATATCAATGCTTTCCTTCATGTGCTTGATGATTCTGGACTTAAAGCTTCAGAAACAGTAATGGTCGACGACCGTCGCGACAATTGTGAGGGTGCTCAATCTGCAGGCATGAAATTTATTCTAGTCCCTGAAAATACGGGACTGGAAAAAGTTATAGGTCAGTTACTGAACTGATAAATCATAACAGTACCTGTTATTTGGCTTTCCGAAATACCGGTTATTTGGTGATATTGAATTTCTTGCTTGTTTCGAATCCTTCCGATTTTATCCTCATTATATACATTCCCACAGGAAGGATGTTAAGGTTGAGTTCCATGTAATCAGGGTTTTCAGCTGCCTGAATATATAAACTTCGTCCTCTTATATCGAATAGTTGAACATCCTTTAACCGGTTTTCGCTCATAATAACAAATTGGTTTTTCCCTCTATTAAATAGCTTTATCTTTTCGGACAATGGTTCAGTAATGATTTTCTTAATTTCTCCTGAAGAAACGGGGTTTTCACATTTTCTTATTTGTTCAAGAGTGGCAGTATATTTCGGTGCAGGGATTTTTGTTGTGTCCTGACCGAGAGTCTCAAGAATTCCCCAGCTGCCATATCGGGCGCTTAGAGAAGCAATGAACGAAAAATTCATGTATGTTGCTGTTTCACCTTCAGGAATAATACTTTCAATAATTTCGTACCACTCTTTATAGAGGTTATACATTGTAGTGTCTCTCTGTAGATCGAGCAATGCCTGTGAATATGAGGGTTCTTCGCCGAAAGGGGTAGGGGTGATGTGTTGTCCGGCTTCATAATAAACCATAGAGACACCAAGTTTTTCACCAATCTCATTATACTGGCTTTTAATCCATTCAACCTCGTTTTCTTTCCTTTGCTTTCTAACAAGCCGGGCAATATCCGAAACTGTTGCATTTTCACCCAGAGCATCAAGTTCGGCATCGGCATCTTCTCCCAAACCAAAATAGCCGGTAATAGCCACAGCGTCAAAACTTCCTTCTTTCAGGTTAAAGACAGTTTTGTTGGCAACATCCTGCCATGCAGTCTGAACCCCGGCAACCCGTATCAATCTGTCAGGTTCATCGGTGAACACATCAGTCCATATATCCAGATTATTCTGAATATGGTCGACAATACCTTCAGGCCATGATATTCCTCTTCCTTCGCAAAAGAAAGTATTGAGCCAATGGGTCTGGCCAAACATCCAGTTCCATATCTCATTGCTATATTCTACATAAATATTCAGATCGGGGTCAAGTCTGTTTTTAATCAGTTCTGCCATTTCCCGGATGTACTCATCAGAAGCACAATGGGGAACACAGACCCACATATCTTTTTGGAGTTCATTGCACAAGTCGCACATTGTCTCATACGGAACTCCTCTGGATGTCGACCATGTATAATTGTTCACCTTGCTTCTATCGCTCCATGGAGAAAGGATGGTATCTTCAGGACTGTCGTCACATTCCCACATATATCCATGACCCCAGTTATTAGTTGATCCCCAGTCCATAAACCGAATTACCTTGAACGGCTCTACTCTTTCAAGGAAAAGGGGGTTAAAAGGGTGAGTTTCGTAGGTAAACTCATGTCCCGGCATCAGAAAACGGAGGTTTCTAACATGATTTCCCCTTTTAGACCTTGTGATTTTCAAATCCATATATCCTGCTTCTGTTGGCGGATTAACCATCACTTCAATCCTTCCCAGTTTTTGAGAAATAATTTCGCTGTCGCCCCCAAAGTCAAATTCTCCCTCTCCCTCATACAACAGAATGTAAGTGCCCGCGCTCCAGGCTTCAAGGTTTGCCCAGCAAGCAAAAACAGCCTGCGAGTCTTCGAGTCCTATGTCCTCAGCGTAAAAAGGAAGTTCCAGAGGGTAGCCATTTTCGTCGTACTCAATAAGATTCTGAAGTTCAGTATTCCATTCGTTTACCGCCCCATCAATCCACGACGACTTATTCCTGGTGCCCCAGGTGCGTGCATGGTGCATCATATCAACAAAAGGCATCTCTGTCATCCAGTCGGAGATCCCTGAAAGGTTAGTTCCAATTTTTAGCTTGCAATAATTATCCGAAGAAAAAGAGGGACATGAAATAAGATTAGCAAGAATAAAAAATAAAGCGACAAGAGTTTTTTTCATACCTAAAAGATTAACAATAGGCTAATAACATATAAAGTTGGTGAATTATTGTGAGAGAGTCAAGTTTGAGTAATACCAATTAAGTTACGGATTGAAAGTTATCAAATATCATATTGATTTCAAATTTTTAGTTACCTCTGTTGTCATAAAATTAGATTACTTGTTTTATTGGAATTAGTTTATCTGTTGAGTTAATCCGAAACAGGTATTGGAACGTACAATAGTTTCAGTGACTCAAAAGCAATAAAACTGTAGAGATTTCATCCCATGATTTAGAAATATTTGGGAAAAAATGTTTGTTCTCTTGAAAATCTATAACAAAACATTATATTTAACAGAAATTTAGATTAACAAAATGGTGGTTGTAAACTAGTAAGCAAACATTTTACTAAATTCGCCAAAATGATTAAGAAGTATATTACAACAATTATTGAAAGCAAATACTTATTTTATTCTTTATTACTTTTTAATATTATATTTCTTTGTTTTACAAAGTTTTATCCCTCAATGGATGGTCCAGCTCATCTTTATAATTCTAATATTTTATTAGAACTTTTAAAAGGTAATGAGACCTTAGCTGAATACTACACAATTAATAAGTTTTATATCCCAAACTGGACAAGTCATTTTATTATTCTCATTTTTAGGTTTTTCTTACCTGCATGGATAGCAGAAAAACTACTTATAATAATATATGTTTCAGGAATGGCATTGTCATTTAGGTATTTAATCACGTCTTTAAATCCAGACAATAAGTTTCTTAGTGTATTAATATTTCCATTTATATACTCTTTTCTGTTTCATCTGGGATTCTATAACTTTTGTTTATCATTTATTCTTTTCTTTCTCACAATAGGTTATTGGTTACGATACTACAATTCAATGAAGCTAATAAACTTCATTATTCTTTTTATTTTATTATTAACAAACTACTTCTCAAACATTTTGATTTTTGGATTCACCGGGTTAACATTGGGATTATACACTTTATATTTTTCTTACAAAGAGTATATTAAGAATAAAGAACTGAGTATTGCAATTAGATTTGCATTTAAAAAGTTAAGTATACTTCTTTTTGCCTCAATACCCGGATTAATTTTTTTATTAATATTTTATTCAAGTGTTCAATTCTTTCCATCAGAACATTCATATTCAGCCAAGGAATTATTAAAATGGATTAATGATGCCAGGCCTTTCATTGTTTATGATTATGCTGGAGATAAAAATATAACAGAGCATTATTTTTATATCTTATTAATAATGTTGGTATTAAGCTTTATTCCAGCCAATAATTCAAAAACAAATAGAAATAAGTTTTTGAATAAAGGCAACATAATGTTGATCCCGTTATTATTAACACTATTATTACTTTTTATAAGCCCAGATGGTTCGGGGGCAGGGATGATGTCAGACAGGTACTGCCTTATGTTCTTTATTTTTAGTCTGATTTATATAGGTGCACGTCCTGTCAGGACAAAAATAGTAACAGTATTTATAGTTATTTTCATGTTATTACATATTGGACTAACATTCAAGCATTTAAATGGGGCGATTAAAGGCATGAACAGAAATGCAATTTCTATAAGTGAAACTGATAAGCATATAAAAATGAATAGTATTGTTTTGCCTGTTAATTTTTCAGATAACTTTATAGAGAATCATTTTTCAAACTATATAGGAATAAATAAGCCATTAATCATTTTAGAAAATTACGAAGCAAGTGTTGGCTGGTTCCCGATAAATTGGAAATTAGATAAAATGCCAAATATTTTATTATCTGATAAAAGATCTATTTCTGGTATAACCTGGCCATCAAATCCAAAATCCTTAACAAGCAAACAGATTGATTATGTGTTGTTGTATGGCAATCTGGATAAGATTAATTCCCCCCAGTGGAAAGAATTAATGGATTTGTTATCGACCGATTTTAGGTTAAAATTTAACTCTACCGATAAATATATATTACTATATGAAAGACGATAGTATATTACTGTTAAAATGAAAATATTTTTATAATCCTTAAACTTTATCACTATTTTTAAGTCTTATTATCATTAGATGAAACAATTTAGGTTATGAGAATTAGAAGTTGCATAAGGTTGTTGTTATTATTTTCTACTATTATAGTTTTTTATAGCTGTAGCTCAAAAAAAGAAGAAGATAAGAAAGCGAATCAGGGACAGAGGAACAGGCCTGTTCCAAAAGTAGATGCATACGTTGTATCTCCTTCGTTGCTAGTAAATAAGATCTCGGTATCAGGTTCTCTGGTGCCGTTTGAGGAGGTTGAGCTTCGCAATGAAGTGCCGGGCAGGGTTGTCAGGTTAAACCTTCCAGAAGGGAAGTTTGTAAAAGGGGGAACTCTTTTAGTGAAGATTTTCGACGACGACTTGCAGGCGAATTTAAGTAAGTTGAAAAGTCAGCTTGCCATTCAGGAAAAGATTCTGGAAAGACAGTCAGAGTTATTAAAAATAAACGGAATAAGTCAAAACGATTACGACCAACTGTCGTTGCAGGTGAGTTCGATAAAATCAGATATCGAAGTTGTTAAAGCGCAGATACGGAAGACCGAGGTATTTGCCCCTTTCGATGGTGTGATAGGGCTTAGGAATATCAGTCCGGGAGCGTTTATTCCCTCTTCCACTCTTCTTGCAACAATCAGGATGGAAAACAAGCTTAAGCTCGATTTCAGTGTCCCGGAGAAATACAGCGGAATGATAAATACTGGCATGGGTGTGAAGTTTACCCTTCAGGGGGGTGCTTCTACATATAATGCTTCAGTGATGGCAACTGAAAAAGGGATAGAAGCTTCAACGCGAAACCTGAAAGTAAGGGCAGTTGTTGAAAATCCGTCGAAAGAATTGATGCCGGGGGCTTACACGAATGTGGAGCTGTTACTTAGCGAAAACAGCAATGCTTTATTGATACCTACACATGCTATAATACCTCAGGAAAGGAGTAAAAGTGTTGTTGTCGCAAAAAATGGTAAGGCCCACTTTGTTGAAATTGAAACTGGAATAAGAACAACCGGAGCTGTTGAAGTTTTATCGGGAGTTCAGCCGGGGGATACTGTCGTAATATCAGGAGTATTGTTTCTTAAAGAGGGTTCAAATCTTATCTATTCCAACATTAAAACAGGCGCATTATGACCATTTCTGATATTGCTTTAAAGAGGCCTATCGGAGCTACGGTACTTAGCCTTTTCATTGTTCTGTTGGGAATAGTGGGGTTCAACTTTCTAGGAGTAAGGCTTTACCCAGCCATCGATCCCCCCATTATTACTGTTTCCACATCTTATACAGGAGCCAATGCTGAAATCATAGAATCGCAGATAACTGAAGTTCTTGAGCGCTCGATAAATGGTATTGAAGGGGTTAAATCTATTTCATCATCATCATCAATTGGATCTAGTTGGATAACAGTTGAATTTGAGCTTGATGCCGACCTTGAGAAAGCAGCAAATGATGTGCGCGATAAGGTTTCTCAGGCAACAAGGCGATTACCGCAAGACCTTGATGCACCGCCAACAATCACTAAGGCTGATGCCAACAGTGAACCTATTATGATGCTTATTGCTCAAAGTACAATGATGAATGCTATTGAGCTCAGTGAATATGCAGATAATGTACTTCTTGAAAAGTTTCAGACTATACCGGGGATCAGCTCTGTTTCAATATTTGGAGAGCAGAAACCTGCGATGCGCTTATGGATTGATCCTGAAAAGCTAGCAGCAAGAAATCTCACAATTGCAGACATAACATCAGCATTGAATAAAGAGAATGTTGAAACTCCGGGAGGTAAAATCAGGGGCAATTCGACTGAACTTACAATCAGGACTTACGGCAGGCTTGTGACAGAAGAAGATTTCAGTAATCTAATTATTAAGCAGACTGATAATCAAATAATAAGATTCAGCGATATTGGTGAAGTGGTGTTGGGACCTCAGAACGAAGAAATGGGGGCTACCGTTAACGGTGTCAATGGCGTTACCCTTGCGCTAGTACCTCTGCCGGGAGCCAATACAATTGATATAGCCGACGAGTTTCATAAGAGGTTGGAGCAAATAAAGCAAAACCTTCCTGAAGGAATGGAGCTTAAAATAGGACGTGACCGTTCTGTGTTTATCAAGAATTCGGTACATGATGTAGTTGAAACATTGATAATCGCAATTATATTGGTTGTAATTATTATCTTCTTGTTTTTTAGGAATATAGTAATTGCTCTTAGGCCCTTGATTGATATTCCGGTTTCACTGATAGGCACCTTCTTTGTAATGTACCTTTTTGGTTATTCTATAAATGTGCTTACCCTTTTGGGTATTGTACTCGCCACGGGACTTGTTGTTGACGACGGTATTGTTGTTACTGAGAATATTTTCAAAAGGATAGAAAAAGGGATGGACAAATGGAAGGCTGCTTCCGAAGGAACAAGGGAAATATTCTTTGCAGTAATATCAACCTCGCTAACACTGGCTATAGTGTTTATTCCTGTGATTTTTCTTTCAGGGTTTACAGGCAGACTGTTCAGGGAGTTTGGTATTGTGGTCGCAAGTGCCATAATAATTTCAGCGTTAGTTTCGCTTACTCTCACACCTGTTTTAAACGTTAAGTTGGGGGGATCCCTTTCACATCATTCTAAGTTTTATCTTAAATCGGAATCTTTCTTTGTGGCAATGGAAAATGGCTATAGGAAAGCATTGAAGGCTTTTATAGGTCATAAATGGGCATCGTTTTCAATTCTGGGGATATGTATTCTAATAATAGTTCTGATAGGGGCAAATATTAAATCGGAGCTTGCTCCTATGGAAGATCATAGCTTTATCAGGACATCCATAACTGCCCCTGAAGGGACTGAGTTCTCCACTACACAGAAAATTACAGATGCAATATCAGAAATGCAGATGAACGATATACCTGAGCTAAAGTTTGTGCTTACACGCTACGGAGGTTTTGGTGGAAACTCAAGCAATTCTGGGTTTGTGATGACGATGCTTTCTGAGCCTGACGAAAGGGATCGTACACAGCAAGAAATTTATGATGAATTGTCGAAAAAATATAGTCAGATATCAGGAGCAAGGGTAATTGCAAGCCAGGAACCGACTATTGCAACAGCATTTTCAAGAGGATTGCCTGTGCAATATGTGCTACAGAACATTGACTTTCAAAAAATCAGGGAAGTACTGCCTAATTTTCTGGAAGAAGCTAGGGGTAGTGAAGTTTTCAGCGTTGTTGATGTTGACCTCAAGTTCAACAAACCTGAGATAAATATTATTGTTGACAGGTTGAAAGCGACAAGTTTAGGGGTTAATACAAAGGATATTACAGATGCGTTGAACATGGCTTTCAGTGGAGGCAGAACAGGTTATTTTCTGAGGAACAACAAGCAATATTACGTTATAGCACAGGTTGACAGAGAAAACAGGGATAATCCTGCAGATATTTCAAAGCTTTATGTGAGGAGTAAGAGCGGAGAGATGATTCAGCTTGATAATCTTGTCAGGATTGAAGAAAACAGCAATCCTCCGACTTTATATCATTTCAACAGATATAAATCGGCTACAATATCTGCGAACCTTGCAATCGGTTATTCGTTAGGGGATGGAATTGATGAGATGAACAGGATAGCCGATAAATTACTTGATTCTTCCTTCAATACTGATCTTTCAGGTCCATCGAGAGACTTTGCGGAAAGCAGTTCGAATATATCTTTTGCTCTAATTCTTGCATTATTGTTGGTTTACCTGATTCTAGCAGCACAATTTGAAAGCTTCCGCGATCCATTTATAATTATGCTTACAGTGCCGATGGCAATTGCAGGAGCATTGCTTTCCCTTTGGATATTCGGGCATACGCTCAATATATTCTCAGAAATAGGGATGCTATTGTTGATAGGAATTGTGACAAAGAATGGAATTCTGATAGTTGAATTTGCAAATCAGAAACAAAGGGCTGGTCTGGATAAGCCGGCAGCAGCATTTGAAGCAGCGGCTTCGAGGTTAAGACCGATTATTATGACATCGCTTGCAACAGTATTCGGTGCTTTGCCGATTGCACTTGCATTAGGTTCAGGGGCTGAAAGCCGTATTCCGCTTGGAGTTGTAGTAGTTGGTGGAATTTTGTTCTCACTGTTACTGACGCTCTTTGTTATCCCGGTAATGTACATTGTGATGTCGGGTAAGAAAAAGAAAGTGAATGAAGAAAATTTAGTTTTGGCAGAAAACAAATGAACATGAAAAGACTCATATATCTATTACTGATATTTAGCTTCTTTACGACCGAAGCTCAGTTAAAGCTGACTATTGATGAAGCTATTGGGATAGCATTAAAAGACAATTACGATATTATTATTTCGGGGAAAGAGGCGGACATAACAAAAATAAATAATACTGCCGGAAATGCCGGAATGTTACCTGATATAGGAGTTTCGGGTTCGGGTAGCTACGCTTTGAAAAATGTAAAACAAGAAATTGCTGGAGGAAGTGAGGTTAATTACAGCGGATTAGGAACAACTACTCTTGGTGCAGGGGCAGAGCTTTCATGGACGATTTTTGATGGGGGAAAGATGTTTATAGCAAAAAACAGGCTCAATGAGGTTGAAGCAATGGGAGAGCTGAGGTTTAAGGAGCAGGTATTGATGACACTTTCTGAAGTTATTTCTTCGTATTACAATGTGGTGAAACAGAAGCAGCAGCTTAATTCTATAAAGCAGACCCTAGAATTTAATATAGAGAGGGTTAAGATTGCTCAGGCGGGCTTTAATGCCGGGTCGCTTAAGAAGACAGACTTATTACAGGCAAAGATAGATTTGAATGTAAATAAGGAGAACACAATAAATCAGGAATATGCAATTACCAATGCTAAGAGGGAGTTGGCGAAGCTTCTGGCAATGCCGGTTGACACTCAGATAGAAGTATCTGATTCTATTGAAATAAAATATGAACCTCAAAGAGAAGAATTATACAGCAAACTATATAAGAATAACCTCAATTTACTTATCCTTGAAAAGCAAGTTGGTATTGAGAGACTATTTTTAAAAGAAAGTTACAGATCGCAATTGCCACGCTTAAATTTTAATGCAGGATATTACTATTCTAATTCGTTAAATACTGAAGGTTCAATATTGGCGAACCGAAGTTTTGGTCCTCAGATAGGGGGAAATGTTTACATTCCTGTTTTTCAGTCGGGAGACTTAAGACGGCAGATTAACCTTTCAAAGATCGGATTAGAAAAGTCAGAGTACAATCTTGAGAACATAAAGCTGGAGGCCGGGACTGAATTTCTGAACGCCATGACACAATTTGAGAATAATAGGAAATTATTGGCAATTGAAAAAGAGAATTATCAATTGGCGAAAGAGAACATTGAAATCAGTTTGCAAAGGATGAGGTTGGGAGAAGCCACTTCGCTTGAGGTAAGGCTAGCACAGCAGGATTTTGAGCAGTCTGCAACAAGGCTGATAAATTTTCTATATAACTTAAAGATGGCAGAGACCAGATTGAAACAGCTCACTGGAGAATTATAAATGCATTGTAATAAAAATGGATATAAGTCAATAAATTCATAATGAATTATTAAATGTTTTTTCCTAAATTTAATCAGGAAACTTAATTGTACCTGATGGAGCCTAAGGTTAAGATAAAATATCAGCTTATATTGATTTCTTGTTTAGTTAGTATATTGGTGTTGCTAACTGGATTATTATATTATAAAGATGAAAAGAAAACTACCCGGCAAGAAAAATACAATGAGCTACAGGCAATTGCAACATTAAAATCCAATCAATTATCTCAGTGGCACAAGGAAAGGATGTCGGAAGCTCGCTTTTTTTCCACAGGTCAGCCGTATACTGAACTTACAGTCAGAATTCTTCGAGGAGAAGAAGATAACAAAGAAAAATACAGAAGGTCGCTCATGAGGATAATGAGTGATAAAAGGTATGATAATATTTTCATGATAGATAAAAGCGGGAATATTTTATTTAGTGTAGTTCCCGGAGAAGTAAATATTGATTCTATTTTAATTGACTTATCTAAGGAGATTATTCATAAAAAGGAAATAATTAAAAGGGATTTATACTATTCTGCAAAGAAGAGAACAATTTCCCTTGATTTTCTTGCTCCGGTTTTTGATTATCAAGATGAAGTTGCAGCAATTCTGGTTTTCAGAGTAAATCCGGCAGATTTTTTATTTCCTCTTATTGAGAATTGGCCTACTCCAAGTAAAACAGCGGAAAGTGTTCTTGTTAGAAGGGAAGGCGATAGTATAAGGATTTTAAATAATTTAAAGAATAAGGACAATTCGAAGTTTGATGTTAAATTTTCAATTGAGGACAAGGAACTTCCGGCAGTTAATGCTGTTTTAGGAAAAACAGGAATTTTTGAAGGTATTGATTACGTTGGTGAAAAGGTTTTATGTGATCTTTGTGCTATCCCTTTGACTTCATGGTATATGGTCTCGAAGCAAGATGAAAGTGAATTATATCAAGATTTGAACAAACAGGCAGTTCTAATAATTATAGTTATCTTATTGACATTATTTTTCATAGGTGCCTTTCTTGCTTGGATTTACAACAAAAACCAAAGAAATATATATAAAGAGCTTCTGGAAAAAAGCTTTGCATTAAACCAATCTCAAGGAGAATCGAATGCCATACTATACAGTATTGGTGATGGTGTTATAACAACAGATTTTGATGGAATAATAAGGCAAATGAACCCTGTTGCTGAAAAGATGACCGGATTAAAAGAGAAAGAAGCAAAAGGGAAGTTTTTCGATGATTTAATTAGTATCATTAATGAATTTTCAAAGGAAAAAGTATTAAGTCCAATAAAAGATATTATTAAAGAAGGAAAAGCAGTAGGTGATCCCGGACAAAATATTATTATTTCTGTGGATGGAGAGGAGACTCCTGTTGATGAAAATTGTTCACCGATCAAAGACAAGGAAAACAATCTGTTAGGTGCAGTAATTGTTTTGAGGAATCAGACTGAAGAAAGGATGAGCAGAAGAATGGCAGACGTGAGGCTTTCTTTTTATGAATTTTCCAGTAAGCATTCCCTCCATGAAACATTAACATTTATCTTAGATACAATAGGCGAAATCGTTCACAGTCCTGCAGGTTTTCTTTATTTCATTGATGAGGACCAGAATAATTCATACATTCAGGTATGGTCATCTGCAGTAAAAAATGGGATGTGCAAAATTGAATTACCTGAACTTAATAATTCAATTCAACAATCCGGAGTATGGGCTGATAGTGTGAGGCTAAGGAAGACAGTAATTCATAATGACTATGAAAGTCTTTCGAACAAAAAAGGGATGCCTGAAGGACATATGAAAGTGGATCGGGAAATGCTTGTTCCGGTAATAAGAAACAATAAAGTAACGATGCTGCTGGGTATAGGCAACAAGCCAACTGATTATACTGAAAAAGATAGTGAAATCGTTAATTATCTTGCTGATATCGCCTGGGTTATTGCAGAACAAATGATTAATGAGGAAAAGCTTCGGGTAAGTGATCGGAATTATAAGGAGCTTATTGACGGGATGAATGAAACGGTTTGGGTAATTGACTTCAATGGTAATTTAATTGATGTAAATAATACTGCCGAAACTTTATTAGGATATACTAAAGAGGAGCTTTTAAAGATTGGACTTACCGGGATTGACAGTTCGCATAGCAAGGACGAGATTGCTTTTATGGCAAATGATATGCCTGATGACAAGCTTCAGATATTTGAAACAAATCACAGATGTAAGGATGGTAAAGTTATACCGGTTGAAGTTTTTTCAAGTCTTGTAAATTATCAGGGAAAGAAGTCAATCTTAAGTATTGCGAGAGATATTACAGACCGGAAAAAAGCTGAAGAACAGATAAAGCATGAGCAGACATTACTTCGTACCCTTATCGACAACTTGCCTGATGCAATATATGTTAAGGATTATGAGGGGCGTAAATTAATTGCCAATACTGCCGATTTACAGATGATGCGTGTAAATTCGGAAGCTGAAATAATCGGTAAAACAGATAAGGAGATTTATAAAACTGAATTTGAAAAGGGTGGCTTCGATGAAGATATGTGGGTAATAAGTACCGGGCAAAAAATTATAAACAAAGAAAGTGAATATTTTGATCAAAAAGGGAATCTTCGTTGGAGATTAATATCAAAGGTGCCTTTGTATAATGAGAAAGGTTCAATAACAGGACTTATTGGATTTAGTCACGACTTTACAGAAAGAAAAACGATGGAAATCCAACGTTCTCAAATGATTGTTGACCTTATTATGGCAAAAGAAAAGGCGGAAGAGAGTGATAGGCTAAAAACTGCTTTTCTTGCAAATATAAGTCATGAAATCAGGACACCGATGAACGGAATATTAGGGTTCCTTGAGTTATTGACAGAGCCTGATCTGGATGAAGGACAGAAAGAAATGTACCTTGACATTATGACCAAGAGCGGTCAGCGGTTGCTTGATACTATCAACGATATTGTTGAACTATCAAAGATAGAGTCAGGACAACTTGAATTGGTATGTTCAAACGTAAGTCTTACTGAGCTGTTGGAGTATCATTATAATTTTTTTAAACTGAAAGTTGAATCGAATAGCATTGAAATAGTATTAGAAAACCAGGTAAATGGAAATAATTTGTTTATAAAAACCGACAAGCATAAGCTTGATAGTATACTTTCCAATTTATTGAACAATGCTTTGAAATACACTAAGAAAGGAAGAATCAGTTTAGGAGCAAAGGTCGAAGGATCTGACCTGTTGTTTTATGTGAAAGACACAGGGACAGGAATTCCTGCTGATAAAATGGACGATATATTTAAGCGTTTTATACAGGCCGATCAATATACTACCCGGTCACAGGAAGGTTCAGGGCTTGGACTGGCAATTTCTAAAGCTTATGTTGAAGCGATGAACGGCAAGATTTGGGTTGAATCTGAACTTGGTAAGGGTAGTGAATTCTCTTTCGCAATTCCATTTCAACTGGTTGAAGAATAAATTATTTTCTTGAAAGAGCTCCGGTTGGGCATGAATCAGCAACCTTAACAGCAACTTTAGACAATCCTTCATTCAACGATTCATTAAAGGGCACTCCTATTTCAACATCAAAGCCCCTTCCAATATATGTAAAGCCATATTTTTCCTGATATTTTGAAGTCAATCTTACACAAATGCCGCATTTTATGCATTTCTCAGGTTCGTAGACAATTGAGTCGTGGAAATATTTTCTTATTGGTTTTCTCTCTTCATAATAAAAATGCTTCTGCTCAGCCTTATATAAATCTGAATAATCCCTTAGCTTGCAGTTCTCAGCTTTTCTGCAATCGCAGTGCATACACCTAGCTGCTTCAATCTTTATTTCTTCTTCAGTAAAACCAGCCTTTAGTCCCCCTGAAGGTTCAGAACGCTTATCTTCAATGGATTCATTAAGGTATTGTGCATATTCAGGTATAAGCAGTTTACCGAATTTAGAGTTAAACTTCATTGCTTGTCCAACAACATCAAGGTTGTTAAGCATCTGAATTATAGAAGCTGCAGTCTCTTTACCCTGAGCGAGCGAGCGTATAGCAAGTTTTGAGGAACGGAGAGCATTGCCAACAGCAAATACCTTTTTATTATTAGTTTGGTAGGTATCGTTGTCGGCGATAAATCCTTTATCGTTGAAAGCTATTCCCCATTCCTTTTGCTCGTCAGTAATAGTTCCTGAAGCTATAATTACAGCATCATTTTCTGAAAGTAATTTTTCAAACAGAGGTCTATCAACCTTAATGTTTAGATTGAAAATAACACCAAGGTCCTTTATGACAGAAATTTCACGTTCGAGAACATCAACAGGTAGTTTTCCTTCGTCAATATTTATCCTCATCATTCCACCGGCAAGGGGCGAATGATCGTATATCTTTGCCTGAATGCCATTAAGCTGGAGGTAATATGCGGCAGATAAACCTGCTGGTCCGCTTCCTATGATAGCAACTTTATGTCCATTTAATGCAGCAGCTTTTTCATGATAATTTCCCTTTTCTCCGGAGAAGCGTTTAAGGAGACAAATTGAAACCGCCCCATCCATAGATTTGCGGCGGCATGCTCCTTCGCATGGTGCAGGACAAATATATCCAAGCACAGCAGGAAGGGCAATGTTCTGTTTGACTGTTTTTAGTGCTTTATCGAAATCTCCGGAAGCGAGCAAACGGTTCATCATTGGGATGTTCATATGTGCGGGACAGGCAATAGTACAAGGTGCTTCACAGTCGCCAACATGGTCTGAAAGCAATAATTCAAGACCTATTCTTCTTCCCTCAGCAATTTCTTCATCTTCAATAGTAATGTCCATTCCTTCGTAAACAGGAGTTGAACAAGAAGGAGTTAGCCTACGGTGATTATTGTCCCTAACAAGACAAATCATACATGAATTAAAGTGTTCTAATTCTTCATTATGGCACAATGTAGGAATAGTGAATCCCAGTTTCTTTGCTGCTTCTAATATTGTAGTACCAGGTTCAACAGAAATGTTTATGCCATTAATCTTGATAGAGACCATTAACAGAATTTAATTTACAAATGTTTAATTCATAAGTATGATTAACGCAAACATAAGGATAAATTACATTGTCTTTGATGTTAAAGTTGTTAAAATTGTGTTATAAAATAAAGTTACATATTTGTTGACCATAAAATTTAAGCAACTATTTTTTTAGAGATGCTTTGCTGAAAATGTATTCCGGGATATCAACATCAAATTCAATCTTTGTTATTTTAAATTCAGTTCCTTTCCCTTCAAGAAGCATATCTTTATAAATCATAGTCATTGGAAACCATCTTCCTTTAATTTGAACAATGTCTTTCATTTCAAGCTGTTTTATAAGCTGACCGCTTTTAGCATATAATTCTTGTTTAAGGGGAACGAATTTTTCTGTATCGACCCACATTTTTTGTGTTTGGTAAGCGAGGTCAGCCTTTTTGGCTGTAAGCTTTATTACAAAAGTATTTCGTCCTTCAAATACTTCCTCGCTTTCAATCTGGGCATCATAGACATCAGTAAGCTTATTATTATCCATCATATCTTCGTATGAAAGGTCAGAGCCCATAACCGACTGTCGCAACATATGACCAGAGATTTGAATCGTACGATCGGTTGAAGGTGAATAAATCCAAAGCTGGTTTTCAAGCTTAAGCATTTTTACCCCTTGTTCGCGTGGAGGAGATAGATATTCAATGAAAGCTTTATTATCGCCAACTGAATAAGATTTTGAAGTAATTGTACGGCTTGCTCGTTTTCCTTCTACGATAATAGATGATTCCACGATCCTATTTGTAGATGTCAGGTTTTTATCCACTTTTTTCAAAATGTCTATAGCATTATCATCTGCAAAGGCCACATTTGATAAAAATAAAATAGCTATTAAAAATATAGTTCTCATTTATTGTTGATTATATTGTTATTCATAAATCTGTTAAGCTTCAAGTTCTTTAAAAAGCTGTGAAGTTTTTCTTTTATATATTCCTATGCCTGCAAGAGCTGAACCTATTACTGTTGATATTAAACCTGGAATAAAGCCGATATAAAAATCTAACGGTGTGATATGAGCTTTGAATACAGATGGGAGCATAACTGATGATCCTTTCATGCTGTCACCTAAGTCAAGTCCAAACTCCTGAAAATACCAAGCTACCAATAATCCCAGTATTGTCCCGATTATTGATCCGATAATACCAACCATTATTGATTCATAGATTAGAGTTAAATAAACATGCTTTTTCTCTTCTCCCATTGCCAGCCTTACTCCAAATTCCCCGTAGCGGCGAATACCTCCTAGTAATCCGCCATTCCATAAAACAAGTGACATAGCAACTAGAAAAATAAAGGTTACAATAGTTCCAATATAACTTGTAATGTCAATCATTTGTCCAATTAATCCCTGACTTTTTAAGGTCAGCATTACAGGAGTGAATTCATCATCAGGAGTTTCAGGAAAAATGCTTTTGAACTTATCCTGAATTTCAGTTGCAGTTTCATCGGAATAGAATCCTGTATTAAGGTATCCATTGATTTCAGTTGCCGCATCTTCCATGTCAAGGGCTTTACGAACGTCGTTTATATCAGCAACAATGCAGCCCTTATCCATAATTTGGATTCCAAAAGAAACAGTTCCTGAGACTATAAAATTGTAGTAGCTCATGGCTCCGTTCATAGTAGATCCAATCAAAGTTACTTCGTCACTGGGGTTTACTCCAAGCTTTTGAGAGAACAACTCACTTATCAGTATTTCATTTGATTTAGAAGGTAATTGACCACGAACCAGTGATTGGGAAATATTCATTCGTTCAAGCTCTTCGGAGTTGCCTGAAAACATGTCAATTCCAAAGCCCATGGCAGTTCCCTGAGAAATAGTTTCTCCGTTATCGTCTGGTTTATCTATCAGACCCCCAAACTGTATTCTTTCTACCCAGGTTACACCAGGAAAGTTTTTCTTCAGTTCATCTGTCAATGATTCAGTTCCTACAATAGCAAGATCTATTGGCATTTGAGAAATATTATCAGAATAAGCTTTAGTGATTACTTTGACATGTCCCAAAGTTAATTTAGCATTTACTTCAACTGAGTCGTTTAGCAATCCATTGATGTAAGCATGGAGAAAGACACTTAGCATTACTCCAATAGCAACAATAATTATTGGCATTCGGCTGCGGCTTTTATCCCGCATTAATCCTTTAAATAGAAATTTTATCATTGTATTCTCCCCCTTAAAGCTTCAGTTGGATTCATTTTTGCTATACGGCGCGAAGGCCAGTAACTCACCACTGTAGTAGTGATAACAACTATCATTATAGTTGAAAAGATAAGACTCAGACTGTAGACCGGATATAAGGTTGGAGCTATTGAAAGCCCAAAATCTCCAGTGTTGACCGGCATCTTAAAACCTGTTTTCTGTTGCCACATAAGGAAAGGAATTCCATATAAAGCAGCAAGAGCAGCAGCCAGAATTGCATTCATCGCACCTTCAACTGTAAACAGTCCCACTACTTGTCTGCGGGTATAACCCAAAGCAACATAAGTTCCAATTTCTTTTTGCCTTCTGAATATTGACAAAACCTGAGTATCGAAGATAGCAAGCATAGCCAGTAATAAAAGTATAACATACAACAAAGACTGGCCTTTTGATTTTGTTTGAATCATTTGATCGACATCCTTACAAAGTTCTTTCTTTGTTTTAAGGTTGAAAGGTCCCACGGAAGTTCTTGATTCGTTTTCATTGCTGAAACTTAACAAAGTAACTTCTCCGGGTAAGCTTAGTTTTTCCTGTAAGATATTCAAATCAATCCATACCTGGGCTGCGTCAACAGTTGGTACAGTCGTAGAAAAGATTTCAGCTATTACTATTTCAGTAGCATCAAAAGTCCCATGATTGTCTCTCCAGCGAAGGATAACTCTGTCACCTTTATTAAGGTGGCATGAATTAGCCATTGAAGCCCCTATAATTGAAGGAATTGCATCTGAAACTGTGTCTAGTTTATAGCTTGGTATTTTAAGTAGTGTCTGGTCTGTTGGAATCCCTTTGATCATAACAGGCATCATTCTTCCATTTGGATAAATTGTTCCCTGAGCCATTAAAACGGGCACAACTTTTTTATTTTGAATATCAGGTTTTAATTCATCAGGAACAGGAGCGTGGCTATCAGAAATAGTAAATAAATCGTAAGGATTATATTCATTATGCCAGAACTGGCCTTTACCAATTTCCCATTCTTCCATGTCTGTTTTGGCCTGGTGGTCCCAGCCCACCATCATACCGTTCATCCAAATAATAACGACAAAAGAAAACGAAAGCACGATAACATTTAACCATGTCCGTAATCCTGCCCCTATAAGGTTTCGGTAAGCCAATTTAATTGCTAATAACATATTATCACAATTAATTATTGACAATTTCTTCGTTAACAACAGCACCATCTTTCATAAATATCTTTCTGCGCAAATATCCGATTACCTTTTCATCATGAGTAGCAAAAATAAAAGTAGTATTCAGCTCCTTGTTAAGAGTCTCCATCGTCTTCAGGATATTGTGAGAGTTAGCAGAGTCGAGGTTTGCAGTAGGTTCATCGGCAAGAACCAGGGATGGCTTTTTCACCATAGCCCTTGCAATTGCAACGCGTTGGCATTCTCCACCTGAAAGTTGGGGTGGTTTAGATTTAACCTTATCTGTAAGTCCTACCCATTCGAGTGCATCCATTACCATCTTTTTTCTTTCAATAGTTGTGTAGTTTAGAAGCAACAACGGAAATTCTACATTTTCAAAAACAGTGTGTACCTGAAGTAAATTATAGCTTTGAAAAATAAATCCAAGGCTTTTCTTTCTGAGCAGGGCTGAATCCTTCGCAGAAAGTTTTCCTATTGATTTGTCAAGAACAATAACTTGCCCGTCACTTGGAGTATCGAGAGAACCAAGAATATTCAGGAGTGTGGTTTTTCCTGATCCGCTGGGTCCAATAAGCCCTGCAAATTCTCCTGTCCCAAATTTAAGGTTTATTCCGTTAAGAGCAGTAAACTCACCTTTCCCGATGGGAAACCTTTTGATGAGGTTGTTAATTTGAATAATTGAGGAGTTTTCCATAGTATGTGTTTTTCAATGATTAAATACTAACATAAATTGTATGCCTGTTCCTGCAAAAAGGTTTATCTTATCTGTAGTAAGAGGTATATTATAATTTTGGGGATTGCTGTAAGCAAGACAATAAAAAGATATATTTTCAAACTGATGTGCCCATGTGACAATGTTATATAAACCTTCATTATTCCAGTCGTAATAAATCATAGCACTCAGGTTGTCGGACATGCCAAGCGGATAGTTTAGGTTTAAGGTTGAGAATATGAAAGGGTCTTTAATTGTCGATATGTTTTCGTTATATGAGAACAACAAGCTTTCAAAAACTGCGTTCAGACCATTGCCAATATTGAATGTATAATCAGTACCAACGCTGACCATTAATTGGTTTGTAAGATGTCCTATATTTTTTGATTTGCTTATGGCAGAAGCCTCAAACCACAGTCCTACACCAACATCCCATTTGCCATCAAGACCCAAACGGTTTTCCGGAATAATACCATGGTATTTTGACATATAATCCAAATCTTCTGTATCAGATAATCTGTGATGATATGTTAAAGCAATTTCACCAAGAGGGACGGGAAGTTGAATTCTTCCTCCAAACTCAGGCTCTTTCTGGCTTGTATTGCCTATTTCCCATGTCTTGGGATCTTTATTTCCATAAAGTACCCACAGCCATAGATTAGCGTTGTTAAGAAAGTAATATCTGCCCAGAATGCCCCAAACACCATCTGTAAGTTGAAGAGGATCTCTGGGATCAATCTTATCAAACCACATAAGGGGTCTGATTGTTGTTGACGATCCAAAGTTTATCT
This sequence comes from uncultured Prolixibacteraceae bacterium, assembly GCA_964393405.1. Taxonomy (GTDB): domain Bacteria; phylum Bacteroidota; class Bacteroidia; order Bacteroidales; family Prolixibacteraceae; genus CAYMTR01. Next base: position 176,901 of record CAYMTR010000001.1, on the reverse strand, counting down.
TTTGAAGGCCTGCCCTTATTTCTATTTGATCTGTTGAATATCTTGCCCAAATACGGTAAGGTTTAATGTTGCCGTCATGGAAGAGAGTATTGAAAGGAAGTGTACCGATTGTTCCGTTAATATTCGCAGATAATTCAAGATCAATAAGATTATTTGCATCTTCCCCAAACTTGTAATTGAGTTGTGGAATATAACGGGCCCCAGCCCATAGGTCAGGATTAATATTTGGATTATAATTTATCCATGCTGAGGCTTGCCCTTTGAACTGAAGATTCTTAGCAAAAAGAGAATCGAGCTGTAAAATGCATATTAAGAGTAATATGGCTTTGAGTGTTCTCATTGTTTATCATTACGGGGCGACATGCCATAAGCAACAAAATTTGAGAATTCCATAATAAGATCTTCAGGGTCAGGAAATAATGAAAGCAGATATGGATCTTCCATAAAACCACTCATCTTGCCTGAAATATAGAGCACGAATTCAATTCTCATATCTTTTCTTAGTAATCCTTTTTCTTGCAATTGTTTGAAATCAGATATCATTTCAGTTTGAACCTGTATTGTTTTCATTGCTACATATTCACCCAAACCAATTTCTTTGTCAGAGTAAAAATCTGCAAGAAACTCTTTACTGATTTCATTTATGCCATCCTTCTTCATTTTGAGCATTCCTTCCATTAGGTCTGAAGCAGAAGTGGCTTTTTCCTTAAGGTCTTTAAATCCCTTAGTAGATTCCTTTACAACTTTATCCAAAATTGTTTTGGCAAGCTCTATCTTATTAGAGTAAAATTTGTAAAAGGTGACCTTACTTACCTTAGCTTCGCTGCAGATTTCTTCAATAGAAACTTTTTTATATCCATATTTCCAGAAAAGCTTCTTTGCCGCAGCTAGAATATCATTATGTTTTTTTGAAAGAGTTACAGCATTCATGATTTGTATAAGTATTACTAATAATGAATAAATGTACGAATAAGGTACAAATATACAAAAAAAGTAAACTTACATGCATTTCCGTTAATATTTATTTAACGTCTATAGCATTAGAGGGACAAACCTGATAGCAGCTATCACATTTCGTACAAAGATCCTGATTAATGGTGTGTTTTTCGAGAGGAGCAAAAGGAATTGCATTAACAGGGCACTTTTGGGCGCATAGTGTACAGCCTATACAGTTATCATTTACTGTATATTTAATCATAGCTTTACATTTCCCTGTAGGGCATATTCCGTTTATATGTGATTCATATTCATCCCTGAAATATTTAAGGGTAGTAAGAATGGGATTAGGAGCAGTTTTACCCAGATTGCACAAGCTTCCTTTTACTGTCCAGTTGGCAATATTTTCAAGTTCTGTAAGATCTTCAGGTTTACCTTTTCCTTCGGTTATTCTGGTCATAATGTCGAGCATTCTTTTAGTACCGATACGGCAGAAAGTACATTTACCGCATGATTCGGATTGTGTAAATGAAAGAAAATAGCGGGCAATGTCGACCATGCAGTCTGTTTCATCGAGAACAACCAACCCCCCGGAGCCCATCATAGCACCTAGTTTAACAAGCGATCCAAAATCGACAGGGGTATCTGCCAGCCAGTGTGGGATACAACCCCCAGAGGGACCACCTATTTGAACAGCCTTCAATTTCTTACCGTCGGATACACCTCCTCCAATTACATCAACAATCTCCCGTATTGTGATTCCCATTGGAACTTCAATAAGTCCTCCACGGGAAATCTTTCCAGCGAGCGCAAAAACCTTTGTACCTTTGCTGTTTTCGCTTCCTATTGAATTGAATTTTGAAGATCCATGCCTAAGGATGAACGGAACCATAGCCCATGTTTCAGTGTTGTTCATGAGAGTTGGTTTTCCAAACAGTCCATTTTCGGCAGGGAAAGGTGGTTTTAAATGAGGAAATCCTCTGTTCCCTTCCATTGAAGCAAGCATAGCTGTTTCTTCACCGCAAACAAATGCACCTGCTCCTTCATAAACAGAAAAGTCTATTTTTGAATCGGATGTATCACCCAGCAAACCTCTTTCCCGGCATATATTTAAGGCTTCATTAATCCTTTTTACGGCGAGGGGATATTCAGCCCTGATATATAGGTAGCCTTTTGTAGCTCCGGTAGCGTATGCGCCTATCAACATTCCTTCAATTACACGGAATGGATAAGATTCAAGCAGCATTCTGTCCATGAATGCACCCGGGTCTCCTTCGTCACCATTGCAGATAAGAAATTTTTCAGGGTTTTTTTGTTTGGCTACCAGATCCCATTTTAGTCCGGTAGAAAAGCCTGCACCTCCACGACCTCTAAGTTGGCTGTCCTTAACTTCTGTAATGACTAATTCGGGCAACATTGATAGCGCCTTTTGAAGACCTTTGAACCCATCATGTTTTACATAGTCATCAAAATCAAGCGGATTGATAATTCCTCTGTGTTCTGTTGCTATTGGAATCTGTTTGCCAAGAAACTGGGAGACAGGCATATCTCTTACATCAAGTTCGTATCTTTCAATGCCTTCAATACTATAATCGTTCTGAATATTATCAATCAGCTTACCTATTTTTTGACCTAGCCTTTCCCACAAACCAACAGGTTTGAAATTGGCATCAATAATATCTTTTACGTCCTGAGGTTTAACCTTTGAATATAAAATGGGGTCTTTTAAAACCGGAACTACTTCAACAAGAGGAACCTGATGGCACATGCCTACGCACCCTACTGATTTAAGTCTGACGTTTATATTTCTTCCTGCAACAGCTTCTTCAACAGCCTTCTTGATTTCCCCGCTACCGCTTGCCTGACAACACGATCCTAGGCCTATCCTTATTTCTCCTGAAATTTCTTCCCCGCTAGCCTTTCTGAAGATGCTTTTACTCTTCTGTTTCTTTTGTATTTCAAAATCATTTATTAATTGTAAAACCTGGTCAGGTTGTACATGTCCATATGTTATATCATCGATTTGGACAACAGGGGCTAAAGTACAGCAACCAAGACAACTAATTTCAGTCAAAGAGTACTTACCATCTTTATCTGTCTTTTTGCCCTTCTCTAGTTTTAGCTCCCGTTTGAAAGCATCTAGAACATTTCCCGCTCCTTTAACGTGACAAGCAGTACCAATGCAAACCTTGATTATATGTTCTCCGGCAGGTTCAAGTCTAAACTGGTGATAAAAACCGGCAACTCCGGCCAATTGAGAAGGAGTAATATCTGTGTTTTGACAAACATAACGCAAAGCATCTTCCGGCAGGTAATTATACAAATTTTGAATTGCCTGAAGTATTGGAATAAGTGATTTCCTCTCTTTCCCTTTATCCTGAATTATTGAATCGATATGTTTGAAATCTAATTCCATTTTTCTATTTTATTCCTATTCTATAAAGATTTTCCGCACTTCTTATAAGCATTGAATTATTACTGAATGATGGAGTGGTCATAATCTTTTCACCAATTGATATGTTTGCAATATTCTCAGACTGTGATGATGCTTTCATTATATGTACAGTGCCTTTCATGTCGGTAGCAAATAATTTCCCGTCGGCAATTACTGGTGAAGAATAAAAACCTTCACCAAAATCCATTTCCCAGTGTTTATTCCCAGTTTGTGAATCATAACTTGCCAAAATGCCGTAAGTAGTGGCAATGAATAACAATCCCTCATAAACAACAGGACTAGCTACTTCAGGCATATACTCGTTTGTTTGCCAGACAATACTTCCATTTGAAGGGTTAATAGCTGCAAGTGTGGCGTATTCGTTCGTTGCAAAAACCAATCCGCTTCCAAATGCAGGAGACGGTCCCACTTCACCCATCATACAATCATTTTTCCAAAGCTCCGTTCCAGTTTCAGCATCGTAACCTGCTACCGTTGGCTCGGTAGAAGTAATTACCTGTATTTTCCCGTTTATTTCTGCTAGAATTGGAGAAGCCCACGAAATATGTGATGACCTTCTTGTATCCCATGCTATTGTTCCATCTGATATTTTTAGAGCAAGCAGTCTGCCACTTTTGTTTGAATCATATTGAATTATTACTTTTCCGTTCCAGTATATAAGAGATGAAGAATGTCCGTAATGATTTGCTGGAACACCAAGGTTCTTTGCCCAGAGTCTGTTTCCGGAGTAATCGCAAGCTACTATATCGCCTGTGCCGAAAATTGCAACAACTATATTGCCATCGGTAGTAACAGAAGGAGCAGCAAGTCCGGTATCGTCAGTTGTTTTTGGTGGGGTTGTAGGTGATCCTTCAATGTTGCTTGCTGAATGTTGCCAAATAAGATTTCCATTATTAAGGTTGTAACAATAAAGCACCCTTTCAGCAGCGTCGGCACCAGTTAGGAATATCATATTATTCCAGATTATGGGAGAGTTATAACCTTTTTTGGGGATCTTTATTTTCCAGATAATGTTTGTTCCATTAGCAACATCCCAATTTGTTGGAATATTTTTAGCTGGAAAAACCCCATTCCCCAAAGGTCCTCTAAAACTGTTGCTTTGTTTTTTTATGTCAGAAAGCGAAGCAATAAATTCCTTAGGTGCATTTTCTGTTTTTTGATTGTAAACAGTATCTGGAGTTACTATTTTTAGGGAATCAGCAACTGAAGCTTCATCTTTAGCAGGCTCGGTAATATCTATAATTTCTATACTTTCGGTGTTCTGATCTTCAGATAGAACTTCAGCTATAACAGTTTCATCGGGATTATACTTGTTTATCTGATTAATTGTAAGAAGGGAAGAGATTAAGGTTAAGATAATAACGCTTATTCCCGCGCCAAGCAGCCATTTAGAAGACAAAACTCGCGAAGCTTTATCTGTTAAATTTTCATTCCTTGGTTCTTCAATTTTTGAAGTATGACTTTTGTAATACCTAAGTGAAATTATTAGAATAAGTGTTGACAGAATCATTAACAAACCACCTGATTCTATCTGCCACTTCTTTGTGAAAAATGCTTTTCTTGAAATAAGGTCAAAGGTTCGTATTTCTAGTACAAGTTGTTCGTTGTTGGGTTCACTTTTATACCTCTCTAGGAGAAACCTCATAGTTCCACTTTCGGAAGGATCATTGATTGACAGCTGAAGGTAATTGAGCAGCATTAGAATACTAACCAACACAAGAAAACTTGCTGATATAAATACTATTCTGCTTGCCAACTTGACTTTTGTTTCTTTATCCATTTCCCTTTACTTTAAAATTATCCTTGATTGGACAATTATTCATACACCTGCCGCAGCTATAACAAGCGGATCTGTTTGGCAAATAATCTTCACGTTTTTTTACTACAAATTGATTTGCCAGCATTATCCCAATGACGAGACCTAGGAATCCTCCAAATATCCAGCTTCCGGTAAGGTATTTATTTTTAATCACCTTAGCTTCATCAACGAGTTGATCCATTGTCTTTTCCGATGACAAGAAAGTCTGTATATCAAGATTTGATTTATCAGTTTTTAATTCAGGGTGTTTAATCAAAAGTTCAGCCATGTAAACATCGGGGTGTGCTTTAGCCAGAAACCCATGGGCTAGCGACATTGTAAAACCTCCAACGAATATCCACACTGGAATAAGCAGAGCATAAATTGTAAACCTTTTTTTGAGAAATGCTTTTTCAGCAGACTTTAATTCAACTGTTGGTTTGTCAATAGCATCAAAAGGACAGGAATCTTCACAAAGTCGGCATTTGATACAATCTTTTGGAGTAATGCTCATGTGGTATTTTGAGAATTTAGATGTCCAGCTAAGCAAAACACCATAAGGACAAAAGAACCTGCAATATGGACGTGCAATAAACAGACCCATTAATAAAAATGAAATACCAAGTACTATCATAAAGAATTCAGCATTCATTCTGAAAATACCTACGAAGGGATCATAACGGCAGATTATAAAATCGGAGCCAGTGGCCGCCAAAAGTACTGCTAATCCTAGATAGATATAAGGCAATAGGCTTAACGTTTTCCTTAACCATATAGGAATAGAAATTGGCTTAATAATTACGAGGTCCTGAATCATTCCTAAGGGACATGCAGCTGCACAAAATACCCTTCCGAAGAATAATGAAAATATGAGGGGGAGTATAAAGAATATTAATACTGGAATCGAAATCGCATATACAGGATCAAAAAGAGTAAGTGCGATATTTTGGATTGAACCGACCGAACAAACACAACCTTCGCGATAAAAGCCAAAATAAATAAGAGAAAATATTCCGAGATAAAGCACTGCTTTCCGTGAGCGTTTTTTTATCAGGAACCAGGCAGTGAGTGACATAACCAGCAATAATACTGACACATCTATCCATGTCATGAAATCAGCCCTTGGTTCAGGGCTAGTAGGCTGAGGCTGTGTATAACCTGTTTCAAATTCAGGCTTAGGAAAGCGTTGAACCTGAGAATACGATAAGAAAGACAGCAGTAATAAAATAACCAACAGGAAATGTTTGATTCTTCTTAATGCTAAATTATTATTCGTGAATATTTCTAAGTTTCCAATTAATGTCTTTATAATCATAGCCGGTTAAATATTATAGTTCTTAATCTCAAGAGTTAAGTCTTATTTTTCCAAGAAGGAGTGAAATCACCTTTAATAAGATAAGGTTCGTTAGCCGGAACTCTTATTATGGCATCCGAAGGACAAACTCGAGCAATAGCACATTCATTACAATTTTTACATATATCGTGCCTTATCTGAAGATGTAAAGAGCCGTTCCCGAAAGAAGTACACCCCTTTACACATTTTCCACATCCAATGCATAATTCTTCATCAATAATATATTCGAAGTAGGGTTCTTCAATAAATTTCCTTGTAATAGCTGCTGTTGGACAAAGCTGATTTTCAGCACCTGTATTTAGATCTGTAACCCCTGGTTTGAAATACCCTCCGCATAAATCGCAGTATCCACATAGATCGTAAGCATGGACACATTTTACGGCTGAAATTGACATTACACAATCAGTTGCACAACGTCCACATTGAGTACATTTAAACGGGTCTATCTGCCAAACCCATCCGTCAGGTTTTGAATTCCGCAGACTTAATCCAGCAATACCCAATATTCCTGTTGCAAGAGCAGCTCTTGTGCCTATATTGATAAAATCCCTGCGGTTATATCTTTTGAATCCCTTCATTATAGCCTTTCCCTCTGTTTGTCTTTGTCGATATTACAGTTATCGTGTTTACTACAATTTCCACATTTAAAGTCATTAGAACATTCTTCTTCAACAGTAGTCTTTCTGTTTGTTAAAAGGAATATTGCAAGAAAAACTATAAGTGCAAGCAAAGTGTATCGGCCTAGTGCACTTATGAAATCCTTTCTTGTTAAATTATTTCTACTGAAATTCATTTTCATCTTTCTTCAAATATCCGAATCATCTTTTTATCGAAATCAAGGGCAACAATAATGTTTTCAAGTATTGCTACATCGCAAGCACTTCCATTTTCTACAAATTTACTTGGCGGAGCAACAACCGACTCTAACTTTCCTTTTTCGTCGTATATTTTTATCCTTGGCATCCCTTTCTCACTTGTAACAAAACGTCCATCGGGGAGGAAGGTAAAGTGGGCTGGATTGCAACATCCACAAAATCCTTCTACGTTAAGCGAAGATTTGCTCCACTCATTTAGAAGATTACCTTTTTCGTCATATTGTTGAAGGGAATGCATTCCGGGGTTTACTACCCATAATTCATCTTTATTATTTACTGCAATATCAAATTTAGCACTAGGTATTATAAACCCATGAAGATTTCTTGTTCCTGAAACTCCTTCAAATTCTGCTTTCTTTTCTAATTCTTTATAGATGTAAACTTTTCTCTTACCTGCATCAGCTACTACTATCTTATCATTCCATATGGCTATTGATGTTATTATAGAGCTATCGCTTAGTTCTTCTGACTTGAATATCAAATCACCGGATGAACTGTAAGCCGCGAATGTTTTTTTAAAGCCCACAATTATCCTATTGTCTTTTACTGTAATACATCCGGGATTGTTGTCTACTTCGAATTCAGAGATTACTTTTCCTTCAAGAGAAATTATTTTCACGGAATTTCCTGAAGCTAAATACATGTGGTTATTAGCTGAAGCTATACCTCCAACTTTGTCAATACCGATCTTTATTTGTTTTGTTTCTTTATATGATATAAGATCAGAATCTACATTCTTAAACTCGTCAACATTGTATTCATATGGATTAGCTTTTGATTTTTTTGGCTTACTGTTAATGTAATTGGCAGTAATTACAATAACGATAAGTAATGCCAGGAAGATCAGGAAATATGTAATTTGTTTATTCTTCATATTATTTTATTTAATTGAAGATTAAATAATCAAACACCCACTTTTATGCAAATCATTGTTTGGGCATCGCGTAATACCATATAACCGTCAGCCAAGGCAATTGGTGCCCAGGCATCGTGTCCGTCAACTATCAGATTCTTACTGTCAAGTATTTTGAATCTTTTTGTACTTGCTTCAACAATATAAAAAGTTCCATCATCATTCAGAATATAGAACTTCTCGTCTGCCAGAATAAAAGGACCCATCCCAAATCTTGTTTCTTCGCTGCTCCAAAGTATCTTTTTACAATCAACCGGATCAACACAAACAAATCTGTTTCTGTTTACACCTCCGTCTTTTGGCATGATTCCATATAATAAACCTTTCCAATATATTGGTGTTTGCTGCTCGCATGCCAATCCTTCAGAAGGTTTGTATTGCTCAATGATCTCGACTGAGAATTTACCACTATTTTCTTTCAACTGAAGCATCATACTTCCTGCCCCATATCCAGCAGTTAGAAATATTTTACCATCAGGCATACATAAAGGTGAAGGAGCAATAACATTTGTATTCCATTCAGGAGCTTTCCATAATAATTCTCCGACATCGCTTCCTTCTGCCGAAACTCCAAAAGTTCCCCCAATAGCACAATAGATATACATCTTTTTATCTTTGAAAGTGAAAGGCATAACTGAAGAGTGTGACATTTTCCAGTTATCAACATTAGGTAGTTCCCAAAGTTTGTTGCCTGTTTTACAGTCTATTCCTATCATTAGAGCTTTTCCACCCGTAGCTATAACTGCTATTCCGTTGTCAATAAGAGGGCATTGTCCTGTGTACCAAAGCGGTGTTTCACTTTCGTACTCCTTTTCAATATCCAGGCTCCAAAGAAGTTTGCCAGATTCTCTTTCGAGACACATAGTATGGCAGCGGGGACCTATCGTAAGTATAAACTCTTCAGTAACCGCAGGGATTGTACGGCTCATTCCATGATTTCTTTTTACAGGAACTTTATACCATCTCTTCCATAGTTCATCACCCGTTTCAAGATCATAACAATGAAGAACATCCGATCTGTCTTTTTCATCGTAATCGAGGAGATAAACTTTTCCTTTATATATTGAAGCTCCTGCATGTCCTTCACCAAGTGTTTTCGACCATAGAATTTCTGATTCCTCTTTGTTGAAGCGGGAGATTAATTTCCCCGGTTGCTTATATATATTATCAAAATCAGCTCCTCTGAAGCGTGACCAAGAGTCAGTTAGCAGATTTTTTTTTTCAGAAAATAATGAGAAAAACTCCCCAATGTTTATTTTAATTGATTCTGCAACACCTTTACCCCTATTGTCCATACCGGGATTGCTGGCAATAAAGCTTTTTGAGGGATTGTAAAAGAAATACCAAAGCAGTGAGCAGAAAAGTATCACAGCTACTATCACAGGAACATATACAGCAGCTTTAAATTTCACTTATGCTTTTATATTATATACAATTAAAAATTCACCATGTCTGATAAAAAGTTTTCCGTCATAAATTGAAGGGTGAGCCCAATGAGGTCCGTTTCCTTTTTTTATCTGAAAACTGCTTACCAGATCGAATTTATCGGGATTAGGCTTTACTAATCCTACAAAACCGGGTTGCTCAGAATAAATATAAAGCATTCCGTCGGCTTCAATGATACTTCCTTTATTTTTGAAGGTTGTCTGATATTTATTTTCTCCGGTCTTGAAATTTATGCAGCACCAATCGCCTTTGCCGTTGTTTATCCAATTTGAACCATAAATATGATCTTCATACAAAACAACTCCACCATGATGATTATCGAGAAGTTCATCTTTCCATAAAAATTCTGCACCTGATAAATCATCTTTGAGTTTAAATTCAACACTTGTATGGTTATATCCTCCTGAAACAAAAAGAATTCCGTCTTTAAATATTGGAGAAGTACAGTTAATAACACCTCCGGTATTATCCCATTCAGATGGGTCAGCATTTAAAAAGTCGAAAGTCCAGACAATATTTCCATCATCCGGGTTTACTCCATATATGAAGGTAGCTCCTACACCAATTATTTGTCTTTTGTTATTTTGCTCAATAAGAATAGGTGAAACATAAGCAATGTTGTCTTTCAGGGAACGGGATTTCCATATTTCTTTACCTGTCAACGCATCAAGAGCTATCATTGTTGTAAGGTTCCCTCCTGTGGTAAATATTGCCTTATCATCAACTAAAAGAATTGATTCAGCGATTCCCCAATTCCCTGCCGAACCTTCGTATTTACTGAAAGCATCAACAGTCCATATAACTTTTCCATCATAAGCATCAATGCATGTTACTGTTCCAAGACCTGAAGACACATAGGCTTTACCGTCTCTCATTGTTGGAGTTGACCTTGTGTCAGGAAAGCTTTGATTCCATGAATTTCCTATGGGTGTTTGCCAGATTATTTTTCCCTGCATATCTATACATGAAAGATAATCAGTTGTTTTTATCATCCCCGTTATATATATTTTGTTTTCATAGACAACTGCTGATGACCACCCTTTGCCAATCCCTTCAATCTCCATTAAAAGAGAAGGTCCCTCTTCCGGCCATTCTTTCAGTAATCCTTTATCAGGAAAGTTACCATTACGTTCAGGTCCCCTGAATTGAGGCAATTGAGCCTTTAGGAATAATCCTGAAAAAATAATTATAGATAAAAAAATATACTTCATTATTATTTAATCTTATATGCTATTAATGCATTTCCATGCCTGATGTACATTATGCCGTTGTAAATTACAGGGTGAGCCCAATGTTGGGCTGTGCCAAGTGTAACTTGAGCTTTGCTTAAAAGTTTAAAAGCACTAGGAGATGCTTCAGCAATTGCTATTTCACCCTTTTCACTATACATGAATAGCATGTTATCAGCGGATACAACTACGCCCTTGGCTATATCTTTTGACACCCACTTCTCAACTCCTGTTTTTGCATCAAGGCATCGCCATTCCCTTGCTTTGTCTCCTGAAGAATAAAGATATCCATCAAGATAAACAACTCCTCCCATTCTGCTGTCAAAGTCTTTATTAAACCATACTTTTTCAATATCTTCTCCATCGTCAGAAATTTTTAGAGCTACTGTTCCTTGACCATATCCACTGGTACAATATAGTATTCCATCAGCATAAATTGGAGTGTTGGCATGTACGCTCCATTGGTTTGGTTGTTCATAACTCCATAGAAGTTTGCCGGTATTGGCATCAAAACCAACAATATGACTAGCCATCATTGTTACAAGTATTTTTCTTGCCTGAAGATTTACAGTCATAGGCGTACAATATGCTGAAAGATCTCCTGTTCCAGGGTTAGCCCAAATGATGTTACCGTTATTCTTATTTAGAGCAACGACATTGTTTGGTTTTCCTCCGGGAGAACAAAATATCTTGTCACCGTCAATAAGTAGGGTTTCTGTAACTCCCCATTTGATGTTTTCTGTTCCTTGAGTAAGCATCTCTTTTTTCCAGTTAAGAGTTCCGGAAAGAGCATCAAATGAATATATAACTCCCTGTCCACTATATATGTATAGTGTATTTCCATCGATTACCGGAGTTGAACGTGTACCCGGCCAACTTTCAAAAAATTCTGTACCATATGGGTAGCGTTTAATTTCTTTTCCATCCATCGAAAGGATGAAAATATAACCTGTCTGTCCAATCATTGAAGAAACAAAGATCTTCCCATGAGCAAAAACAGGCGAAGAATGGCCTTCTCCTAATCCTTCAAAAGACCATATAATTTCAGGTCCGTTTGCTGGCCATGATTTGAGTAGCCCTTTGTCAGGATATACTCCGTTTGTGCCACCTCTCCAAATTGTAGGTTGCTGTGCAATAGCACTTAAAGAAATGAACACTGTGAAAATGATAAATACTATGGTTCTCATATGACTATTTTTAATATTATCTAACTATCGGAGGCTAAAGTAGTAAACAATCTTCCTCAAAAATTATTCTTCTTCACTTTTAACAACTTTATAACAAAAAATTCTTGTGATATATTTATGAAACTTGTAAAATGAATTTCCCTTAATCAGAAAGTATAATAATTGATTTTATTTATTGCTGTCCCCATTTCTACACCCTTGAAGTTTACTGAGTAATTCTCATTGTTTTTTAGCGAAACAGTTGTCATTAAAGTTTTTGCTCCTGTCGAGTCCTCTGTTGTCATTTCCATTACAAATCCTCCTACTGACAAAGTATTATGCTTTGATGCCATTTTTGCAGCCCTGAAAATTCCATAATCATTAGAAAGATTACATTCTGTTGTTATCCAGACTTCGCCAACAATCTTTTTGAAGGCATATGTGTATTTCTTACATACGAGTCCTGCTATTGTTTTTGTGCCTTCAACAGGAGTAATCTCAAGTAATTTTTTTTCATCATCCGAAGGATACTTAAAGCCTCCGGCATTATACATTTGGTCTTCACCAAAAATCTGTATGGCAACTTCATTTTTAATGTCAAATATTGTTTCGATGTTGCTACTCTTTGACTTAGCTATCATTTTTACATCGAAATCTTTTCCATTCGACTGATAATATGTCTTGTAGTTAAGAGTTTGCATTAATTCATTTTTCTTTGAATAGAATTCAACTTTTAAGATATTGCATTTGTCAAAAGTATAAGTATCATTCCATTTAACACCAGGAGCTTTTAACTGAGCAAAGATTCCTGTGATACAAAACCCGATTAGAACAACAAGTGATATAATTTTCTTCATAATAGCACACATTAAGATTCAACAATATTTCCTTGAATTTATAGTATACATTTTTCCGGGAAGTGATTTAACTATCCCCTTGAATTCCAAATTTAATAAAATTGTATTTATCGAACTCACTGATTCTGACAATTCATTTGAAATGCTATCTAATGAAATCGTTTCATCGCTCTTTAAAAGATTAAAAACCCTTTCCTCTTCTTCTGTCATTTCATCGAACATTACTTGTTGAACAGGCTTTTGGGAATTGACATCCCAACTCATTGTTTCAATAAGATCTTTTGCTGAAAGTATCATCCCGGCTTTATTCTTCTTAAGAAGGTCATTACAACCTTCAGAATACTTGTCATAAGCTCTCCCGGGGAAAGCAAAAACATCTCTGTTATATGAGCAAGCGATGTCGGCTGTTACCAAGGCTCCACCTTTATATGCTGATTCTACGACTATTGTGCAGTCAGCAAGCCCTGCAATAATTCTGTTTCTTCTCGGAAAATTCCCGGGATCAATCCTGGAACCTGACGGAAAGTCTGTTAACAATCCCCCTCCTGATGATATCATTTCTTTTGCTGTTTTTGCATGGGCAGGGGGGTACATCTTATCAAAACCATGGCCGATTACTCCTATAGTAGGAATGTTTTTTTTCAGCGCTTCCCTGTGGGCTATTATGTCAATACCAAAAGCCAGCCCACTGACGATAAGAATTTCCAAGCCTGATTGGGCAAGACCAGAAATAAGCTCTTCAGTTAAACTTCTACCATATTCAGTTGCGTTTCTTGTACCTACTATACTGATTATTTTGGGACAATCAAGATTTGTATCCCCTTTCTGAAAAAGGATAACAGGGGCATCTTCACAGTTAGATAACCTTCTGGGATAATCTTTATCAAGGTAAAAGTAAGTCTTGACCTGATATTTGTTAATGAACTCCTCTTCTTCTTCAGCGCTTTTTAATGCCTTTAATCGATTATTTAATAGTTTTTCTGCCGTTCCTTTACCAATTCCGGGTATTGATATAATGGCTCTTGAAGAAGCTTCAAAAACAGATTCAACACTGCCTAAATAAGAAACAAGTTTCCGTGTTGTGATTGAACCTATACCGGGTAGCATAGATAGGGCGATCTTAAATTTGAGGGATGTCATGATGTCTATAGTTTTTGTTAAAGTTATTTGTCTATTATTTTTTGGAGTACATAAAATATTTGGGAAATCTCTTTTTTATTTAATAACGATATACTCACCGGAGGATAATCAGCAATTCCGTATTTTGTTGATATTGATAAGATAAGTTCTTTCTTTAAGTCCCAGAGTTTTTTTCTTAAATGAAAAGCTTTTAGATTATCCAAAGGGATTTCTATCGTATTATAATTTCTCATGGTTGAAGCTACTGAATAGAAATTGAATCTGACATTCTTTTCAGTCACTAAAAGCTCTAAATAATAGGGCTTTATAGTGTTAAATATGAATAAAAATATTATTGTTGCAATTGAATCAGCAATAAGAAGATAGTACCAGCTTTTTGCCAGGAAAAAGAACCCGGCGCCTATTAAAATTAAGCAGGCGACAATATAAAAGACGAATGAATTGTTCGATTTCGACTTGTTATTGAACTGATAAGTGAAATTTATGTTTTCTGATGTTGCCATTAATAAATAAGTTTCTGCAAAGTAACAAATTGTTATAATTTTGGTGCTATAAAAATAAATCGAAAAAATGAGTTTTCCTACGTTTACAAATGACATAAGAGTTACCAATTTTATTGAGAAAGAATTGAGTGAAATTGTGGGAGCCTATCCTGCAGGGAAAGTTTATGTGGTAGTTGATGAAAATACTAGAAGATTTTGTTTGTCGGAATTACAAAAAATTCACGCGCTTAAAAAAGCACCTGTTTTAGAAATACATAGCGGGGAAGAATATAAAAGCATCGACTCTGTCGTTAAAGTATGGAATTTTCTTGAAGAGAACGGTGCCGATAGAAAGTCTTTGCTCATTAATCTTGGTGGTGGGATGCTTAGCGATCTGTGCGGTTTTGCAGCCTCTTGCTTTAAAAGGGGAATGCATTTTATGAATATCCCAACAACTTTGTTATCTCAGGTTGATGCTTCTGTTGGAGGAAAAACTGGTGTCAATTTCAACGGACTTAAGAATGAAATAGGGGTATTCAACCAACCAAAGACTGTTATAATTGCTTCAAATTTTCTCAAATCATTAGATAAAAACAACCTTTTATCAGGTTATGCCGAAATGCTTAAACATGGCTTGATTCACAGCAAATCACATTGGGAAGAGCTTTATGATTATGATTTTGACAACATTGATTTTGATCGATTGAATTTGCTTATTGCCAACTCTGTTGCTGTAAAAGAGTACTTTGTTATCAACGATCCTACTGAAAAGAACATCCGCAAAGCATTAAATTTTGGACATACTGTTGGACACGCCTTTGAAAGTATTGCGCTAAAACAGAAGAGCCCTATTCTTCACGGCTTTGCAGTAGCTTATGGTATCGTTGCTGAACTTTATCTTTCTTCATCTAAATTAGGTTTTCCTCTTGAAGAGACTAAGAAAATTTCAAACTGGATAATTAAAAAGTATGGGAGGTTCTCTATATATGAATCCGACTTCAATAAAGTATACGAGTTGATGACAAAAGATAAAAAGAATGAAGCAGGGAGAATCAACCTAACACTCATTCCCGAAATTGGTAAAGTTGAAATAAACATTGATTGTGAGAAAGAATTGATTTTTGAAGCTTTGTCATTTTTTAGAAGTTTATAATAATTTAAAAGATAATGCATTACAACATTAAATCTTCTCTTGATAAACTTGAGGGAACAATAAAGTTGCCCTCTTCAAAAAGCATTAGTAACCGTGTCTTGATTATAAATGCTTTAGCTTATAGCCCATTTCCGGTGGCTAACCTTTCAGAGAGCGACGATACAGTAGTTTTGGATAAGATTTTTAAATCTAATACCGACAAATTTGATATCGGGCACGCAGGTACAGCTATGAGGTTTCTTACTGCTTATCTTTCAAAGATAGTTGGTAAATGGGAAATAACGGGAAGCGAAAGAATGAAGCAAAGGCCTATCAAAATATTGGTTGATGCTCTTCGCCAATTAGGTGCCAGAATTGAGTATGCCGATAAAGAAGGATTCCCTCCACTTAATATTTGGGGCTCTCATCTTAAAGGCAAAACTCTTGAATTAGATGGGAGTGTAAGCAGTCAGTATATTTCAGCTCTTTTAATGATTGCCCCAACTATTGAAGGAGGACTTGAACTCATTCTTACAAACAGAATAACATCCGCTTCTTACATCGACCTGACATTGAGGTTAATGTCGAAATTTGGGATTTCTTATAAGTGGGAAGGGAATAAAATTTCTATTTCTGAACAACAATATAAAGCAATTCCTTTTACTGTCGAATCTGATTGGAGCGGAGCTTCATACTGGTACGAAATGGCTGTTCTGGCTAAGGAAGCTGATATTTTATTAGAAGGATTAGAATTGGACAGTTTGCAGGGTGATTGTAGTCAGGCTTTATGGTTCCGCGACTTTGGTATTGAATCAGTTCAGGAGAATAATGGCGTTCGTCTTATAAAGAAGATTGTCAGGTTTCCGGAAAAGTATGTTCAGGATTTCATTGAAAACCCTGATATAGCTCAAACATTTGCTGTAATGTGCGTCTGCAAAGGCATACCTTTCCATTTTAGTGGGTTGGAAACACTAATAATCAAGGAGACAGACAGAATAAGTGCCCTTATCAATGAATTGGGGAAATTGGGTGCTGAACTTTACGAGCCGATGCCTGGCCAACTTGCCTGGGATGGTTATATCGATGAGGTGAAGTTTAAAAGTGTTGTGACAATCGAAACATATAAAGATCACAGAATGGCTATGGCATTTGCTCCTATTGCCTTAGTAAATAGTGAAATAAACATTGATGACCCTAAGGTAGTAACTAAATCATACCCCGGATTCTGGAAAGATCTAGTAAAATCAGGTTTTGTGCGCAAATAAACTTTACTATATTTAGGCACTAATTAAACATTAAATCATATGAAAAGATCATTCTTATTTTTTGCATTATTGCTTATTTCTGCCTTAGGTTTTAATGCCATGGCTCAACAGTTTTCAATGCCTTCAAGTTCATATTCTCAAACCAAAACCTCATACATCACAATGAAGGATGGTTCGGTGTTGGAAGCTAAAATTCTTACTGTAAAGTTTAAGAAAGGACAGATTTCTGAAATGAAAGTGAAAGATGCAGATGGCAAAACAAAGAAAGTAAAACCTTCTGATATTGACTTCATGTACCGTCCTCAAAGTCTTGTAGATAAATTAAACCAGGCCGACAAATTTCTTTCAGATGCCAAGATGTGGAAAAGCGATAACCTTGACAATAGCAAGATTGCTGACGGATATGTTTATTTTGAAAGCACCGATGTTAAGTTTGGAAAGAAAACACAGAAATTACTTATGCAGGTTGTAAATCCGGCTTTCAGTTCCAAAGTAAAAGTTTATAATGATCCTTTTGCCCAGGAATCAATGGGTGTTGGTATTGGAGGAATAACACTTGCCGGAGGTGATTTAAAATCATATTATTTCAAAAAAGGAGAAGCTGCAGTTTTGATTCAGAAGAAAGATTATAAAAAGAAATTCAATGAAATATGGAGCGATTGTCCTGCTTTAATAGAAAAATATGGAGAAAATCCTAAATGGACAGACTTAGCTCAGCATGTTTACGAGTATTCAACTATATGTAACCAATAAAAAAAAGAAGCTATCCAAAAGATAGCTTTTTTTTTATAATACTGCCTTCATTATTTCTTTGACATTATCAGTAATCCCGTATGTGTATACATGTAAGCTAGGAACTCCATGTGCTATAAGGTCTTTGGCCTGATGAATTGCCCATTCAGTTCCTACTTTCTTTGCATCATCGTTATTCTTACATAAAGAAAGTTCGTTAGCAAGTTCTACCGGTAAGTCAATCCTGAATATTTTAGGCAAAACATTGAGCTGATTCTGTACAGCAATAGGTTTTATTCCTGGTATTATTGGTACCGTAATTCCATTCTCCCGGCATTTATCAACAAAACTGTAAAACTTCTGGTTGTCGAAGAACATCTGTGTAACGATGTAGTCTGCTCCGGATTCTACTTTCTTTTTCAAATATTTGAGGTCATTTTCAAGATTAGGCGCTTCAAAGTGTTTTTCAGGATATCCTGCCACACCAATACAAAAGTCAAGTGGAATATTGTTTTTTAGATAGGGGTCAAGATACTTGCCTTTCTTTAAAGCAGATATTTGTTCTACAAGCTCATTAGCATTTGAATTACCGTTTTTATCAGGAGTGAAAGTTGGTTCTTGCTTAAGGCCATCGCCTCTTAAAGCAAGAACATTATCAATTCCTAAAAAATTAAGGTCTATAAGCACATGCTCAGTTTCGCTTTTAGAAAATCCACCACAAAGAATATGAGGCACAACCGTAATTCCGTATTTATATTGAATTGAAGCTGCAATAGCAACAGTTCCTGGACGCTTTCTTACAATTCTTTTTTCTATTAATCCATCCTCTCTGGTCCTGAAGTCTATTTCATCACGGTGAGTTGTTATATTTATATAACGGGGCTCAAATTCAATTAACTGTTCAATTGTTTCGTAAAGTTTGTCTCCACTTGTTCCTTTTAAGGGTGGAAGTAGTTCAAAAGAAAAAATAGGTTTATCTGATTTGTTAATGATGTCAATAACTTTCATAGGTAAATATTTTGTTTTTGATATTTCTTGAGTTTCTGAGAAGGCAAAAATACAAAATTAATTATTATTGGATTTGAATCATTAACTTTGTGCTTGTTAAAATTCTCAATAAAAGATATGTACTCAATCAGACAAAATAAAATTTCAAGGCTGATACAAAAAGAACTTGCTGAAATTTTCCTTCACGAAAGTAAGGAGCATTTCAAAGGGAGAATGATATCAGTTACTGTTGTCAGAATTTCGAAAGATATGTCTGTCGCAAGGGTTTATCTTAGTATATTCCCATCAGAAGGTACAGCAGAGATTCTAAGCCTTATCAAACAACTCTCTCCTCAGTTGAGAGGTATGCTGGGAAGAAAAGTTGGCAAACAGTTAAGGATTGTTCCAGAACTGGATTTCTTTGTTGATGACAGCTTAGATTATATAGACAACATTACTCATATACTCAAAAATTAATACTTAACTGATGGAATACGATCCAATTAAAAGAAGTCTTGGTAAAGTATTTAACCGGTCAACTTGCTATCGTAAAATTTTCTATAAGCTTTTAGATATGCTACTGTTAAGGTCTTGGCATATAAGGAAAGAATTACGTAGATGGGATGCTCCTGAAAATCCAATCATTCTTGATGCCGGGTCTGGTTTTGGGCAATATTCATATCGCATGGCACGTATGTTTCCTAAAGCTTTGATAAAGGCTGTCGACATAAAAGACGAACAAATACAGGATTGCAACATTTTTTTCTTAAAATCTAAATTGAATCAAAGGGTCATATTTGAGAATGCCGACCTCACAAAACATATCGAATTCGACCAGTATGATCTGATTTTATCTGTTGATGTGATGGAACATATCGAAGACGATATTGCCGTTTTCAAAAACTTTTACAAATCGTTGAAAAATAAAGGAATGTTGATAGTTTCAACTCCAAGCGATAAAGGTGGCTCTGATTCTCATGATCACGAAGATGGCTCTGGATTTATTGATGAACATGTAAGAGATGGATACAATATTGATGAGATACGAAGCAAGTTGCAAGAAGCAGGGTTTTTAAATATTAACGCTCGCTATCAATATGGAATGTCTGGTCATATTTCATGGCTGATTTCTATGAAATACCCTATCCAAATGATTGGGGTGAGCAAGGCTTTTTATCTTATTCTGCCTTTTTACTACATTATAGCCTTTCCTATTGCTGCTTTTCTTAACTGGATAGATGTAATCAAAGTTCATAAAACAGGAACAGGATTAATTGTAACAGCCATCAAATAGTTGGAACTATCACTATACATAGCTAATCGGTATTTTATTGCCAGAAAATCAAGAAATGTTGTCAATATCATTTCCGGAGTAGCTTTGACTGGTGTTATTGTGGGAACAATTGCTCTGGTTGTTGTTCTTTCAATTTTTAATGGATTTGATGTTCTTATAAAATCTTTTTTCAGTGTTTTTGATTCTGAAATCAAAATTACTTTGGTTGAAGGAAATCAGTTTGATCCAAACGCTGAAGTATTTAAAAAGTTAAAAGAAGATAAATCAGTTGTCCATTATTGTGAGGTTGTTGAAGAGATTGCCCATTTCCGTTTCGAAGATCGTCAGCATATAGCTTACATTAAAGGAGTGGATGAAGAGTATCTGGAAATGTCTTCTTTGGATACAATGATGTATGACGGAAAACTTTTACTATATGATGGCAATTTTAACTATGCAGTAATCGGAAGGGGTCTGGCATATAATCTTGGGGCTTCAGCTAATTTTATTCATCCTATATATATTTCTGTACCCAAAAAAGGGAATAAAACCAGTATTCTTTCTAATCCATTTAAGCAGAAGTATTTTTTCCTTTCAGGTATATATTCTGTCAATCAGCAGGAAGTTGATGATATGTATGCCCTTATTTCAATTGAATCAGCCAGAGAGTTGCTCGACATTGAAAAGAACGTAACTGCCATTGAGTTGCAACTTAAAGAAGGAACAAATATTAAAAGGTTTCAAAAAGAAACTCAGAAACTTCTTGGCAGCAGATTTAAAGTTCTCAACAGATATCAGCAACATGAAGATTATTATAAGGTAGCTGAAAGTGAAAGGTTTTTTATTTTCTTAATTCTTTCTTTCATTGTAATTATTGCTTCTTTTAATCTTGCAAGTTCTATTGCTATGCTGATTATTGACAAGAAGAAGGATATAAACATTCTTCTTAGTTTAGGGCTTACGAAGAAGGATCTTGGTAGAATATTCCTATTTGAAGGCTGGCTTGTTTCTTTAACCGGTTGCTTGATTGGTATATTCTTGGGCGTTCTTATTTGTTTGGGCCAAATCCACTATGGATGGCTAAAATTTCCGGGTTCTTTTTCGGTTGAAAATTATCCTGTTGATATAAAGGTGGGTAGTTTGATTATTATATTTTTTACCGTTCTAATAATTGGTGCCCTTGCTTCTTGGATTCCTGTAAAATTTCTACCACAAAAGTTTTTTCAATTAAGGGAAGAATAAATTTATCTTGCTTTCTCCAGAGTAAACCAAAATCTGGTCCCCTTTCCATATTCACTCTCAACATTAAGCTTCTTTCCATTCAATTTTAAGAATTCATTGCAAATAACTAACCCTAATCCCGTTCCTGTTTCTCCTGAAGTGCCTGATTTTGTTGATATATTTTCAATTTTAAACAGATTGTTGAGCTCACTTTCTTTCATTCCAACGCCGTTGTCAATGATGCTGAAAACAATTTCATGTCCTTTTGCTTCAACACTTATTTCAACTTTCCCTCCCGGATGTGAAAATTTTATTGCATTGGTGACAAGGTTTCTCAGAACTGTCTGAATAGTGTTTTTATCTGTATGTACTTTTAGGTTTGTATTAAACGGCAGAGCCAAATGGATGTTTTTATTTTGTGCTAAATCATTGCATTGGCTTTCAACACTTATTATAAGTTCATCAATCGGGATAGGTTTCTTTTTTATTGAAATTCTATTGGTTTGTGTTTGTGCCCATATCAATAGATCATTTAGTAATTCTAAGGTGTTGGATGAAGACTTCTGAAGCGAATGCAGATACATTTTTATTTTATCGCTATTCGCTGTATCGTATTGAAGAAGAATGATTTTAATCAGCTGATCAATTGAAGTGACCGGGTTTCTTAAATCATGGCTTATAATCGAAAAGAATTTATCTTTTGTCTCGTTTGCAAGTTCAAGATCTTTCTTTTGTTTTTCAATGTGCTCTTTCTGCTTCTCTATCTCAGAGGTTCTTTCATGTACTTTCTGCTCAAGGATCACTTTTGACTTAAGCAAACTCCGGTACCTGTTTCTGAAATAAATAGTGATTAAGCTCAACAAAAGTAGAGCAACAATTACTTTAAAAACCCAGGTTTGCCAAAAGGCAGGGTGCATAATTATTTTAATCTCAGTCTCATCTTCCGATATTAAGCCATCTCTGTTACACGATTTCACCTTGAAAATATACTCTCCGGGATAGAGATTAGTATATTGAACAAAGTTTCGAGAATAATCTGATTCTCTCCATTCGGAATCAAAGCCTGATAACTTGAAATAGTATTTATTCAGAGAAGAAGGATTGAAATCCATCGATGAAAAATATAAAGAGATCATTTTGTCTTTTCTATATAAGTGGATCTCTTTTGATAGGTCGACAGATTCGAGGATGTTTCTGTTATTTGGAACAGAAATTATTTCTCCTGAAATATGTAAGCCGGTTATTACTGTTGATTTTACAATGGTATCAATAATGATTTGGCCGGGAGTTGTATAATTTACTCCTTCAACACCTCCGGTATATATTGTGTTATCTATTTTGTCGTAATATACAGCTCCTTTATTAAATTGATTATTAATCAATCCATTGTGCCTATAGAAATTATATATCTTTCCTGTATTTCTTTCAATCATCGATACTCCTGAAATTGTAACAGCCCAAATATCTCCTTTCTCATCAGTGACTACTCCCTGTATTATATTCCCGGCAAGTAAATTTTCAGGGGCAATCTTTTTAATTTTTTCTTCCGATGGAATAAAGTGATATAATCCGGTTCCATCTGTAGCTATAATCACAGAATTGTGATTTTCAACATGTATATCAATAATTCTTTCTTTAGGGAAATCAGGAAATTCAGTTGAATGAGAATATACTTTCCAGGTATCATTGTTAACATTAAATCTGATCAGCCCCATTCCAATATTTGATAACCATAGTATAGAATCGCATAGTTCTAAATCAAATACGCTATTTCTAAATTGATCTTTATCGTCGAAATTAATGGATTTATATGTGAGGTTTTTTTTATCGACCTTCTTTATTCCTCCTCCCCAAGAACCTCCCCACAGATAGTCTTTGCTCTCAGCAATAGAGAAAATTGCATTGCTCCAGTCATCAATTTTATTATCCAGCTTCGTAAATTTCTTTGTTTTAGTGTCAAACAAGCTGATGAACCCTTTGTCGGTGCCTATCCAGATGTTGCCTTCGTTGCTTAATTCCAAAGTAAAAATTGAATTGCTTGCAAGACCTTTATTATTTTCTGACCTGTAATTTGTTGCTATGCCTGTCTTTAAATTATATTGCCATAAACCCTGTCCACGAGTTCCGATCCATAAATTATCGTTTAAATCCCTGATTATTGAATACGCATTTATCTCAACGGGTAGGGGCGTTTCAGAACTACTAATGTTAAGTGTTTTGAACATCCTTTTCTTT
Source organism: uncultured Prolixibacteraceae bacterium (assembly GCA_964393405.1). Taxonomy (GTDB): domain Bacteria; phylum Bacteroidota; class Bacteroidia; order Bacteroidales; family Prolixibacteraceae; genus CAYMTR01. The sequence continues at coordinate 153,405 of CAYMTR010000001.1, read as the reverse complement.
AGAGGAAGCAAAGAAAGACCATTGTCTATTGTTCCTATCCATAGATTGTTATAACAGTCGAGGAACATGATGTTTATTGCATCTGATCCTAAACTGTTTTGGGAGAATCTATTTCTGGTAAGCTGATTCTTTTCTCCTGTTTTGCCGTCAATTTTTATTATTCCATTTTCCCAAGTACTTATCCAGATATTCTCCTCTGTATCAATGGCTATGTCAGTTAATAGATTGTTGTCGAAGAAATTGGGGCTTCTCAACAGTTGAATCTGCGTATCTGTTTTTGGATTTAGCTTGTATAAATTTCCTGCCCATGTTACAAATAGGAGTGTTCCGTTTTTTTGCTCTGCAATTCCCTTTATCGACCCAATGTCAGAGAAGTTTTCCTGATTTCTGAATAGGCTCATGTACTTAACTTCTTCCGTTTTTGTGTCAACTTTAAATACTTCTCCCTGGTTAAGCCCAACCCATATATCACCATTCTTATCACATAAAAGCTTTACAACATTAGAATTTATCCTATTGTAGGGATCTGATTTTGATAAATCAAATTTCTTGAATAGACCGGTTTTTTTATCATATTTGTTAACCCCTTCACCTATTGTCCCAATCCATATATTCCCCGATTTATCTTCAGTAATAGCTGAAATATTTAAACCAATGGGATTAGCGTTACAAGCCCTTATTCTGATAAAACTATTTGATTTTCTGTCGTATTTATTTAATCCGCCACCAATTGTCCCTATCCATAGTTCATCTGAAGTATCTACGTATAGTGCATTTATATAATTACTTGAAAGTGTTGTTGAATCTGTAGGGTCACTTAGATAATTTACAGTATTGTACCCATCAAGCCTGTTAAGACCATAATTTGTGCCGATCCACACATATCCAAGCTTGTCCCTTGCTATAGCATCAACAGTATTATGGGTGAGTTTTTCGTTACTTGTATTGAAACAAATAAAATCCTCCTCACCGCTCATCCCAAATGAAATTGAAAAGACAAGCATCAATAATATAAAGACGAAATATTTCATCTTTTTTAAGAATATTGAATGATAAGACAAATTAAAGAAAATATACGAAATATTGATTGTTTAATAATGGATTTTATCTTAATTCGACTTTGGGCAAAAAATAAAAAGACCATCGCTGCAAATCTGCAATGGCCTTTTTTAAGAATATTGAATTTCAATTAAAAAGTAAACGACAAACCTATTGTGAAAGGTGTTGTGTCTGGACCTAAACCCTTTTTGAAAAGTTTTGTATTATAGTAAGTTGCATAAATACCAAAGTTTTCAAAACCAACTCTGGCGGTATAACCCCATCGTACCGGGGAAAGGTTATGATCTCCTTTGTCTTTTAATTTTTCTTCACCAATTTGTGTCTTTGTATGTTCACTTATTTTTACTCCTCCAATTACTCCTGCAGTTATGAACATTCTATCTTCATCCCATTGACCGGGGATCTGAAATTCAATTAATAGAGGAGCAGTAATAAATACCGTTGATAGCTTGCTTACCCTGAAATCTCCTTCAGGTAAAAGCTTCGCTTGTATTATCCCGTTCTCGTCCTTTACAATTGTTGCTCTGTTTTTAAATTTATAGTCGTTAAAGTTGACTCCTAATCCTGTTACTAATCCAAAATATGAGCTAAATCCAAAGCTGTATTCAAAAACATTTACGTTAACCTCAAATGATTTTTCAGGACTTGTTTCCAAAAATTCAACTGAACCCTCAGGATACATAGCATAACTTGTATTCAAAAGTTGGTTCCCTCCAAAATCAATTCCCATCAAATGACCATCAAATCTTTTGCGGCTCCCATATCTTTGCCGATCATACCTTTCTCGTTCTTTCCTTTCCCATCTGCTTTCAAACTCATCAATCCGCTCTACGTCGATGTGGGTTTTGTCTTCATCAGTAGTGATCTCAATTGCATGACGCCCAACTCTGATATGGACAGTATCCCTATCATCAGTTTTACCTTCTTTTTCCGTTTCTTCAACCTTCTCAGCTTCCATTTCTTCTTCTAATGATGTTGAATCGCTTGCTGTTATTATTGAATCAACCTTTGCAATCATTGAATCATTTTCTGTTATCAACGTATCAACAACAGAAACTAGGGTGTCGTTCCCCGCAACTTGAACCTGCCCTTCTTCTATTTGCGCTAAACCTGACAACGACAATAGAGCGGCTGTAATTATTGATATAAACCTTTTCATAGCTATTCTTAAATTATTTTTTTTGTTTACAGTGGTAAGACGGATTAATATATCTAAAAGTTACTTTCATTGTTTATTTTTGTTATCGTTGTAAAAAAGATATCATGACCCGCGAAGAAGTTTTAAATCTGCTTGATTCTGTATACGCTAAAGCTGATTACGATTTTCTGTTTCTTAAAGCAGCAAATGATTATGAATTCTTTAAATTGATTTGGGATATTTCAAAAGAAAGACCCTTCAATAAATCATGGCGTCTTCTTTGGATTCTTGATCACGCTACTAGGAAAAAGAACGATTTTATTCTTCCAATTCTTGAGGATCTTTATAAACTCGTTTTAGCAACCGACAACGATAGCTATATTCGACAGTCGATGCTACTCATTCTTCGTTGCCCCCTGAATGAAGATTATTTGTCTGAATTGCTTGACAGGTCTGTCGTTTGGATGAATGACACCAAAGGAAAGATTTCAAATCAAGCTCTGGGACTTGAGTTCTTCTACCAAACATGTAAATTATACCCTGAAATGTGCCCTGAACTTATGGCTAATATTGACGACCTTATGGAAAGGAAACCTTCTGCAGGAATGAACGTGCGGCTAAAGAAAATAAAAGGAGAACTTGAAAAAATGAAGGTTTTTTAGTCTTTACCCTTAGTGCTCAAAGGAATTGAGAATGCCAGAAGCTTGCTTTGATATTCTAGCGATTTTATCCCTCCTTCAACTGTGGTTGTATAAGTAAACTTTTCTTCTGAGTTAACTTTGATTGACTCTAATACCTGGTTTCTAATTTTACTTACATTGTCTTTGCTGGTCAGTTTGCTTACTTTTTGTGCAATTAACTCTCCTAAAGTCAAGTATTTTGGAAAGCTTTTATCAATATTATCTGAAGGGGGTTCTACCTTGGCAAGTAAATATTGGTTTTCTGTTACGTTTTGGTCTATTGAGCTTACTTTTAATGATTCCATTAGTGCTAAAGGTTCTTCTGTAACATGCACTGACTGCTCAATGACAACAGCTTTTTTTTCATTCTTAATAATCTTTTCTATTTTGACAGGTCTTGCTTCTTCAATAATTGTTGTCTTTTCTTCGATATTTTCTTCAACAGCTATATCCGGAATTGTGCTTTCTGTTTTTTTGTCTATTGCTGTTTCTGAAACATAGATGCTCCCGGTATGTCTGTTTGGATTATCATCTCTTAGGAAAAAGAATAAGCCAAGTAAAATGACTGCAGCTGTTGAATACCAATAAATAGACCTATAAGTTCTAACCTTCTTCTTAAGATTTTCTTTATTTGGATATGCAATAAGCAAATCAGGTTCAGAAACCGTTGCTTGATAAAGTTCATAAATAGCTTTTGATTTAGGGTCACTTTTAATCCGATAGTTAAATATATCCTTATCAAGTTGAGTTAACTCGCCCTCCATACTCCGAATGCAATCTTCTTCAAATAGCTCAGGCATATCAAGGTCCTCTTTCAATAAGCCGGTAACTTGAAATTTTTTACTTTCCGGAGCTGTAAGTTTAATATTCTCAAGTCCTTTGAGCTCCTCTGCCAGATCTTCGTTGTTTTTAAGAAAATCGAGCAACTCATCAATTTTCTCAATTGGCAAATTGCCATCGAGATAATCGATGAAAAATATTTCGTAGTTATTGCGGTCGATTTTCATTTTTAAATTACTTTTTCTATCTGTCCTATATAATTCTTTAGAAATACCCTTCCTCTATATATATAAACTTTAACCTGCGATTCACTAAGTCCAGTGATTTGACCTATTTCTTCATATGTATAACCTTCATAATCACGCAACAGTATCACCGATTTTTGAATGTCAGGAAGCTTGCTTAATGCCATGTCTAATATCTCTTTGAGATCGTGATGATTCTGATCTACTTCAATTAAAGTCATGTCATTGACATCAGTAACTATCAATTTTTTATCACGCCTGATAGAGTCTATCATTGTATTGTGAGCAATGCTAAACAAATACGACTTTGCTTTTGTATACACAACTTCACGACTATGTCTCCAAAGTTTTTCAAAACTTTCTTGTACTAAGTCTGATGAATGTTCAGTATCCCTGACATTCTTCAGGATATACCGATATAACCTGTCGGCATATTTTTCGACTATGTCGTTATACTCTGCAGTAGTCATTCACAAGAAACTTTGACTATTAGACGAGTGTGGCTTAGGTAAAGTTACAATTGAGTTATTTTATTTTATTCCCAATTTGAAAAACCACTTTATCTTAAGTAGCGATTAATGTATATTATTTGAATGTGCTATTGAAATTGTGAAGTAAAAAGTAGATCCTTTACCCGATTCAGATTCAACGCCAACAATTCCTCCCATCATATCAGACAAACTTTTAGAGATTGCCAGACCAAGTCCGTTGCCCCCATATTTTCTTGTATATGCTGATTCTACTTGTCTGAAATGAGCGAAAATATCTTTTTGTTTATCTTTTGGAATACCGATGCCTGTATCTTTGACGTAGAATTGGGCAACATCATTCCCAATTTTTAAGCCAATTTCCACAAATCCTTCTTCAGTGAATTTTATTGCATTAGAAACAAAATTACCTAGCACCTGCTTTAATCTTAATTCATCAGTTTCAATCAAGAAATCTTTTTCAGGCATTGACTCTGAAATCTTCAATTCAATTTTGTGATCTTTAGCTTTCTTTTCGTATTCGTGGAAAACTTCCCTTAAAACTTTTTGTGCAGGGAATATGCTCTTCCACAACTGAACTTGTCCTGATTCAATTTTAGATATATCCAGCACATTATTAATAACTGAAAGGAGATTATTGCCTGATGTCATTATCAACTTTGAAAATTCAGACCTCTGATCAGTCTCAATCTCAGGATCAGCCATTAGCTCAGTGAATCCAAGAATACAATTTAAAGGTGTCCTTATTTCATGGCTCATATTTGCTAAAAAAGAAGATTTTAGCCTATCGTTTTCTTCAGCTTTTTCCTTGGCAGATACTAATTCATTTTCAAGGATTTTCCTTTCAGTAATATCTTCAATTATTGCAACATAATTTACAATCTCACCATTTTCGTTCTTAATAGCATTGATAATCAGCCATTCCCAAATATAACTGCCATCTTTTATTCTAGCCTTTAACTCTCCTTGCCATGGATCACCTGAAGATATTGTTTGCCAAAGTTCTTCATATAACTTAGGATTTATTTCTGACAAATTCATTGCCATATTTTTTAAACCAATAACATCTTCAAAGGTATAGCCGGTCATTTCACTAAACCGGGGATTTGCATACTCAATAATACCGTTAAGGTCAGTGATAATTACTGAAAGTGGGTTTTGTTCAATGCTTTTTGTTAATTTGAGAATTGTATCATGATCTTTCTTTTGCTCTGTAATATCTCGTGATATTCCTACTAATCCATTTATTTTTCCGTTTATATCAGTTATAGGAAACTTTGAAGAAACAGACCATCTTTTACTCCCATCATCTTTTAAGAAATATTCTTCCTGATTAATTATTGGAATTCCATTGCGTATAACATTCATGTCATCGTTATATCCCCTGAAACCTATATTCCCGTCAAACAAATCAAGATCGGTTTTTCCAATTAATTCAGATTCATCATTATAGCCAATACTTAAGACATCGGTTTTGTTTGCAACAACTTTTCTTCCCTTTAAATCTTTTATATATATACTAACCGGAAGATTATCAATTAATGTGCGCAGCAAAAGACGTTCTCTTTTTAACTCTTCTTCCCGCTTTACCTGCTCAGTTATAACCTGGGTGTATACAATAATTCCTCCAACGGAACCATTAGCCTCATACCATGGACGACATTCCCACTTTGTCCATTCTTCACTTCCATCATCGCGAGAGTATAAGTCCATATCAGAATTTATAACCTCACCTTTTAATGCTCTCTGGTGAACATCTCTCCATTTTTGGGGAAGGTCAGGAAATACATCATAATGATTTTTCCCAATTACATCATTTCCAATTATATTATATTGCTCAAGATAATTACGACTTACATATATGTACCTGAGTTCTTTATCGTGGACAGCAATTGCACTGTTACTGTTTTCAATTATGTATTTCAGTAACTCATACGAATAATTAAGGGCATGTTCGGCTTCAATAGTTTTTGTGATTTCTTTAAAATTTAAAACAACAGCTTGAATTTCACTATCATCCAGAAGATTCTTCGCAAAACCTTCAATCCAGTGCCATGAACCATCGGCATGCTTGATTCTGATAGGAGCCATTATAACAGAATCCTTATTTTTGATTATATTGTTAAAAAGCTCAATTGCTTTTTCTTTATCTAAAGGATGTATAATTTCAAACGTGTTTTCACCTTTTCTTTTTTCAGAAGGATAGCCCATGATTTTTGTGAATGAAGGGCTGGTGTATAATATTTTACCCTTTTCATCGATCATGGCAACAAAGTCTGTGTCGTTTTCTACAAGGGTATTGAAAAGGTGTTCTATTTTTTTTATTTTTTCCTCTATCTCTGAGTTTTTGTCGATATAAATACCGGAAAGCTTTTGAAAATCAGAATCACAATTATCCTTATCTAAAGTGATTTCGTTGAAAACTAACACTAAGGAAATGAGTTTGCCTTTATTTCTAACAGGTATAGTCTTTAATCGAATTAACTTGCTTTCACCTTCCCCACATTTAAGATTTACACACATTGTATTATTTACAATATCTGTATCCTCAAAGTTGATATCAGAAAACAAATCGATTTGTTTGCCGGTAACCTTATCTGAAACGCAAAATACTTCCCCGAGCATTTTACCTAAAACATTAGCACTTAACCACCCAGTAAGATTCAGAGCATCATTATTAACTTGAACGATGCGCCCTTTCCCATCGGTTGATATTATGCCTTCAACATAATAGAAAACCATGTCCGTGAATTAATTTATTTAGCGTTTTGACTCGCTAAACCTACCTTCGTTTAAAAAATTCTCCCTATATAAAAATACTATAAAAAATATATTTATTGCAAAATCGTTAAAATAAAAATCGCTAACAATGGTAAAAGAATGATATTTAGATGATTAAATATTATTGGATAGGGGAATATCAACGAAGAATTCAGAGCCTTCACCTAATTTTGATTTTACTCCAACTTCTCCGTTCAAAATTTCTGCCAGACTTTTAGAAATTGCCAGTCCCAATCCTGTTCCTCCAAATTTTTTATTGTAATCAGACTTAAAACTGTTCAACCCGGTAAATATGTCTTTAAGATTATCTTCTTCAATCCCAATTCCTGTATCCTTAACAAAAAACCGAACCATATTACCTACTTGTTTCAATCCTATTTCAATAATCCCTTTTTCAGAAAATTTGATTGCATTGTTAACAAAACTATCCAGTATCTGATTGAGCCTAATTTCATCACTTTCAATTGTTAACACTTCCATAGGAATTTCTGGAGATATTTTTAAAACCAGACCATTGGTAAGTACCTTCTTTTCAAATTTTGTATATATATCCTTAATTAATTTCTGTGCAGGGAAAATACTTTTCCATATGTAAATCTGTTTGGATTCAATCTTTGCCAGGTCAAGTACATCATTAATTACGGAAACAAGGTTATTCCCTGATTCTATAATCATTTTTGAATACTCAGCTCTTTGCTCACTGTCAACCTCCGGCTCAAGAATCAATTCTGTAAACCCCAGAATACAATTAAGGGGAGTTCTGATTTCATGGCTTACCCTTACCAGGAAAGCAGACTTCATCTTGCTGTTTTCTTCGGACAGTTGCTTTGCCAGAATCAACTCAGCTTCAACTTGTTTTTGCGATGTAATATCGTTTGATATTCCTGCCATCCCGATAATATTCCCGGCATCATCCTTCAGTGGAATCTTGGAAACAGATTTCCATTTCTTATTTCCTTTTTCATCCGAAAATGCTTTTTGCTCGTCAATGATTGGTTTTCCGTAATTTATAACATCAGTATCCTGTTTATAACCGGTAGACCCTTTTTCATCACTAATGCTTACTAAAGGATTCACAATTATTTTTCTTCCTTCTGTGTCTTTTATGTAAATACCTGAAGGAAAATTGTTTATAAGTAACCGCAGCAGAATATTTTCCCTTTGCAGCTCTTCTTTCGATTTTTCAATGTTATCATCCATGTTCGCCAACAAATTATTCGGTTCATCAATTGACTTGAAATTTAAACAAAATTGCCAAACATTTTATCTTTTGGATATAAAATATACTAACCAAAGTATGACTTCATTCGTACCATATTCGTCCTTTCTCCCTTTATTAAGGGAGAAAGGACGAATATGGTACGAATATGGTCACTTGCATGTACTAGTATGACATATCAGAAAGTTCAAGATAAGACTATGCTACTAAAGCTGTTTTGTATAAAAGAATAATGACGATTTGTATACCTCATTAAGTCAGATAATCCCCTTATTAATCATTTTTATAATTTAAAATTGCAGGTAATAAAGGAGAAGACTTTAATTCGTTTTATAAAATATTTTGAAATGAAAAAATTCATACTTTCTATCACAGCTATTTTGTTTTTAAATGCTTCAATGGCAACAACATACTATGTATCAACAATAGGACTGGACAGCAATACTGGCAAGTCGGTAAATGATCCTCTGTTGACGCTTGATGCTGCAGTTAAAAGATTTGTTGCCGGCGATTCAATAATTGTCCGGGGAGGGACTTATAAACACTCTGTTACAATAAAACTTGCAACAGTTGGTTCAGAGGTATCAAAATGTTATTTGCTGGCTTTTCCGGGGGAAAAACCTGTTTTTGACTTTTCAGGTACTGATTTTGGCAAACGGGGAATTAATATCACAGGAAGTTATTGGGTAGTAAAAGGTTTGCACCTTAAACTTGCAGGAGACAATGGCATGATAATTCAAAACGGTGGATACAACCTGATCGAAAATTGTGTTTTTTCGGAAAACAAAGATAGCGGACTTCAGATTGGTGGTGGTGCTCATGATAACAGGGTTATAAACTGCGATTCGTATTTTAATGCTGATCCTACTGATTATGGTGATGCTGATGGATTTGCTTGTAAACTAGATGTTGGCACTAACAATTATTTTTATGGCTGTAGGGCATGGGTTAATGTTGACGATGGATGGGATGGTTATCTTCGTGGTGCTGACAATGTTACAACAATCTTGGAAAACTGCTGGACCTGGGGAAACGGATATCTTAAAGATGGGACAGACCCGGGCGCAAAGGCCAATGGCAATGGTTTTAAAATGGGCGGTAGTGACGATAAGTTGCTGCAGCATAATTTTATAGTAAACAACTGTCTGGCGTTCGACAATAAATCCAAAGGTTTTGATCAGAACAACAACAGAGGTTCGATGACAGTATATAATGGTACAGGATTTAGAAATGAAGGAAATGATTTCAGCATTCCTAGTGCCTTGGCGTCTGGGCAAACAGCGACAGTTAAGAATTGCTTGTTGGCAGATGGTAAGATTAATCTTGGGTCTTTTGTCATACAAGAATCAAACAGCTGGGAAAGTAAGTTCACTGTAACCGACGATGACTTTATAAGTCTCGATACAACAGGCATTTCTGGACAGAGAAAAGAAGATGGAAGCTTGCCTGATATTTCTTTTGCTCATCTGATAAAAGGAAGCGATTTAATTGATGCAGGGATAGATTTAGGATTACCTTTTAATGGTTCAAAACCTGATATTGGGTGTTTTGAAACAGAATATACAAGCAGCATTTCTCTGAAAGGCAACATAGAAGATATTTTCAATATAAAAGTACTTAGAAACGGCCAGCAGAGAATTGATATTTCGTTTGAAACAGGCTATGCTCAAAAGTATATCTGCAGTCTTTGGAACATGATGGGGATGAAAGTATGGAATGTTGATATCGAAAACAAGGGGAAAGATATTGAAAATGTAAGTATCGAATCGAGTCTAATACCTCCCGGTATATATCTCTTCAACATAAAAGTAGCAGGCAAAAGTCATACTGAAAGGTTAAGGATTAAGTAAGAATTTCTTTATATTTATGGCCTATAAATTATTATATGTCATGATAAAAGGTAGCGGCACAAACAAAAATGGTATAAATTCAATGAGGGTAGCTTTTATCCCCTTATTGATTGTACTATTTATTAGTGTTTCAAAAAATAGATTTAGAGATGAAGTTAGACAACAATTTTCCATTAATGAAGGTTGGAAGTTTTATAAATATGATACGCCAGCTGAGGCTGACAAGCTGATCTATGATGTCAGACCTGAGGAAACAGGAAAAATCGAGATAAAGGAAGCTGATGCTAAACCTACAGAAGCAGTTGAGGTTGAGAATAAAAGGGAAGTTCTTAAGCAATGGATATTACCTACTGCAAATTCATTTATTAAAAACTCAGATGAGCATTATATTCGTCCTGAGGGTGACCCGGGCAAAGATTTTCCTTTCGTTCAGGGAAATTTTGACGACAGTTCTTGGGAAAACATTAACCTGCCGCACGATTGGGCAATAAAAGGTCCTTTTCAGGAAGGGTGGGATTCAGAAGTTGGTGGCGGAATGGGAAGGTTGCCAAGCAATGGAGTCGGATGGTACCGCAAAAAGCTGGACATACCTGCGGAAGATGAAGGCAAATCAATATTCCTTGAGATAGATGGTGCAATGTCTTATGCAATGGTTTGGCTGAACGGCAAACTTGTTGGTGGCTGGCCATATGGATACAATTCCTGGAGCCTTGATCTTACCCCATATATAAAAGTTGGGAATGAAAACCAGCTAGCCATTCGTCTTGACAATCCTAATAATTCAGCTCGCTGGTACCCGGGAGGTGGAATATACAGGAATGTCAGGCTGACCAAGACTGATCCTGTTCATGTTTCACAATGGGGAACTTATATTACAACAGACAAAGTATCGGAAAAATCGGCTGAGGTACACATAGAAGTGAGCATTGATAATGATTCTAAAGAAAATATTAAAGCAGAAATTATTACCAGGATATACAAATTGGATGAGAAAGGTAAAATTTCAGGTACTGAAGTCGCTGAATTTGATAAAAAGAAAGTAACAATCAATGCAAAAGGGAAAGCAAGTATAAAATGCACCACAACGATTAAGAAACCTAAATTGTGGGGTCCCAAGCCAACCCAGGAGCCTAACTTGTATGTTGCTGTGACCCGAGTGAAAAAAGACGGGAAAGCAGTAGATGATTATAGAACTAGGTTTGGATTACGTTCTTTGGAGTTTGATCCTGACAAAGGAATATTTGTAAATGGCGAGCATATTCAGATCAAGGGTGTAAATATGCATCATGACCTTGGTTCATTGGGAGCTGCATTCAATATAAGGGCTGCGGAAAGGCAGCTTGAGATACTCCGTGAGATGGGTTGTAATGCAATCAGGATGTCGCATAACCCACCTGCACCTGAGTTTCTTGAGCTGACAGACAGAATGGGTTTTTTAGTTATGGATGAAATTTTCGATTCATGGGAAAGGAAGAAGACACCCCACGATTTTCATCTTATCTTCCCTGAATGGTCAGAACCCGATGCTCGTTCCTTTATAAGAAGAGACAGAAATTGTCCCTCTGTCATAATCTGGAGTTTTGGAAATGAAGTTGGCGAACAATATACTGCCGAAGCAGGAGCTGCAGTTGCAAAAAGATTATATGACATTGTAAAAGAAGAAGATCCATTCAGGCCTACTACCCTTGCAATGAATTTTGCTAAACCAGATATGGAGCTTCCCGTAGTTCCTGATATTATTGGATTGAATTATCAGGGAGAAGGGATAAGGCAAGCTCCTGAATTTGAAGGTACAGAAAGAATACGCACTGCTCCGCAGTATGACCCCTATCATGAAAAGTTTCCCAATAAAGTAATACTTAGCACGGAAACAGCATCGGCTTTCAGCAGTCGTGGCATTTATCTTTTTCCTGTTTCAGCTGAAGAAAGTGCGCCTGTTAGGGATGGCAGGGGGGGAGATTCAAAAATCGCTCAAGTTTCATCATACGAGCTTCATGCTGTTGATTTTGGTTCTTCCGCAGAAAAAGTTTTTAAATCAGTAGCACAACATCCATTTGTTGCAGGAGAATTTGTGTGGACAGGATGGGACCATCTTGGAGAGCCTACACCTTATTATCAGGCTCGCAGTGCTTACTGCGGAATTATTGACCTTGCAGGATTTAAGAAAGACAGGTTTTACCTTTATCAATCGCACTGGAGACCTGAATTTCAAATGGCACATATACTGCCTCATTGGAATTGGCCCGATAGGATTGGGGAAGTTACTCCGGTTCATGTATTTACATCAGGAGATGAGGCTGAGCTATTTCTTAACGGTCAGTCGCTGGGAAGAAAAAAGAAGAATAATTTTGAGTACAGGTTACGATGGGATAGTGTGAAATATCAACCCGGAGAGTTAAAAGTTGTTGCATATAAAAATGGAGAACCTTGGGCAGAAGATAAGGTTAAAACAACAGGAGAACCAAATAAGCTCAGGGCAACTCTTGACAGAGAAAAAATTATCTCCGACGGTAAGGACCTTGTGTTTGTAACAGTTGAAATAACAGACAAAGAAGGATTTGTGGTTCCGATATCAAACAATGAAATACAATTTAGCATAGAAGGACAAGGAGAAATTGTAGCTACTGATAATGGAGATCCTACGGATATGACAGAATTCCCTTCTACCGAAAGAAAAGCTTTCAATGGGATGGCTTTGGCAATAGTCCGTTCATTACCTGATGGAAATGGAGATATCACTGTTAAAGTAAAATCTGAAGGTCTTGTAGGTACGAGTGTAAAAATTAAAGTGAAATAGTAATTGATTATTAAGATATGAGTTTTAGAAAATTATTTTTAGGGACAGGTTTACTGATAACGGCTCTTTCAGGAGCTTTATTGTCATCGGCACAGACAGTTACAATCAATCTTTCTGAAGAATTACAGGAGATAAGGGGTTTTGGAGGGATGAGTCATACAACCTGGATAAGAGATTTGAATGAAGACAATAGGGAGAAGGCATTTGGGAATGATCCGGGAGAAATAGGCTTAAGCATATTGAGAATACATATTGATCCGGCTGCAAACAATTTCAATCTGGAAGTACCGACTGCACTTCATGCATATAAGAATGGTGCTCAGGTTTTTGCAACACCTTGGAATGCGCCAGATGCTGTTCTTGATAAAAGTTCGACACAGAGCAAGGTAGACCCTACTAAGTATGGAGAATATGTTGCTCATTTGAATTCTTTCAACACATTCATGGAAAATAATGGAGTTCCTCTTTATGCGATATCTGTTCAGAATGAACCTGATTATGGAGAATGGACAAGATGGACTTCAGCTGAGATGGTAAATTTTCTTAGCAACTACGGACAGGACATTCAAAACAGGGTTATGGCTCCCGAGTCGTTTCAGTTTAGGAGAGATTATACTGACCCTATCCTGAACAATGAAAAAGCGGCAGAAAATGTCGATATAATTGGTGGACATATATATGGAGGTGGTTTATCAGACTATGCACTAGCAAGAGCTAAAGGGAAAGATGTTTGGATGACCGAGCACCTTTTAGGCAGCGATGCCAACGATATAAACGATTGGAATCTGGCACTTGTAGTAGCAAAAGAAATAAATGATTGCATGAAGGCCAATTTTAATGCATATATCTGGTGGTATATCAGGAGGTTCTATTGCTTGATAACAGAAGATGGCAATATTTCAGACAAAGGATATGTTATGTCGCAGTATTCAAAATTTGTAAGGCCGGGGGCAGTTCGAGTAAAAGTTGACGACAGCAAGGTCAGTATGACTGATGTAACAGCGTATAAGACAGATACATCCCTTGTATTTGTAGTTGTTAACCGAGACAGTAAAAACAAAGAGGTAGTATTCAATTTAGAAGGAAGCAATATTGAGAAACTTACAAAATTCACCTCATCTTCAACAAAGAAGTTAGAGAATGAAGGAGATATAACTATTTCAGAGGGAACTTTCGGTTCAGTAATTGATGCTAAAAGTGTAACAACATTTACTTCATATTCAAGAAACGGTGGCAGGCATGGCAATCAAAAGCCAACTTCAAATGCAGGAGAAGACATAATTATTAAAGATAGCTTAGGAACAGGTGTGGTATCAGTTAAGCTGGACGGCTCGTTGAGCAGCGATTCTGATGGTGAAATAGTATATTATTCATGGTCGAGAAACGGGGAACAAGTTTCTTCTGAACCAACCTTAGATTTAAGTGTGCTGATTGGTGAATTTGACGTTGTATTGACTGTTACAGATAATGATGGGGCAACAGATTCAGACACAATTCACTTATCAATGGAAAGCACTAATAGCACTGAAATATGGTTAGAGGCTGAATGTGGAACAATAGGAAAAACATGGAAGAAGCTCACAGATAACACTGCTTCAAACAAATCCTATATCGTAACAACAGATGGCAAAGAAAGTACAGGCAGTGCTTCGACTAATGCAGATGATATTGCTGAGTATGAGTTTACTACTTCAGAAAGAGGCAAATACAAGATTTGGGGAAGGGTAATTACACCTTCGGCAAACGATGATTCCTATTGGGTTAAAGTTGACACTTCGGATTGGGTTATGTGGAACAGCATTCCATCAGGTACGAGTTGGCATTGGGATGATGTTCATAATCAGAGTGGTGACAATACTGTTTACTATGAATTAGAACCAGGCGACCATGTTTTAAGCATTTGTATAAGGGAAGATGGTGCAAAGTTGGATAAGATATTGATTGCTAATACTGGAATAACACCAACTGAAGTTGGCAGTGAAGCTGATAATTGTGAGCCAGTTACAAATTCTGCTTGCATATTAAAGGATGATATCGAATCAGTAGAAGTATATCCTAATCCAACTTCCGGAAGAGTAAAAGTAATTTGGAAAGAAAAATTCAATTATTTAAAAGTTTATAATTCGACTGGCAAAATGGTAATCTATAAAGAATATTCCGAGGAAATAAATATGTCGGATGAGATCATTGATCAAGGAAAGGGAATATATCTGATGGTAATTGGCAACGACAAAAAATATACTGTAAAGAAATTAATGGTAGAATAAGAAGACTCAATCATTTTTATTTAACTTGATAAAGTTTTTCAATCAGGATTGATGAGGTTTAACAATATATCACTTCGGTTTTATTTACTGGCAATATTGTTAGTGCTAGGAGCAAACGCTTATCCTGTTGTGAAAGAGATTGGGGTACCTACTATTCAAAATTTCGAAAGATCGGGGTACAATGCAGGTACTCAAAACTGGGCTGTTGAGCAGGGTAGCAATGGGGTTATGTATTTTGGGAACAATAACGGGCTGCTTAGATATGATGGCAGGTTTTGGAGTTTGTTCCCTATTCCTAATGGGTCGAATGTAAGGTCTCTTCATTTTTCTGAATCTCAGCAATTATTATTTTCCGGTGCTTACAACGAAATTGGATACTTCACTAATGAAGAAAACGGAAAGTTGATTTATAAATCATTATTACCGTTGATACCTGAAGGCAAAAAGAATTTCGGTGACATTTGGAAAATATTTGAAGGACCGTGGGGGATTGTATTTCAGGCGTTTGAAGGTTTATATTTTTATAAAGACGGTAAGATTGAAGTTATAGAACCAAGGAGCAATTTTCATTATTCCTATTTTGTTAATGGCACATTATATGTTTTTGACAGGGATAATGGACTGATGGAGTATAAAAATGGTTATTTAAAGAAAATCCCTTCAGGCGATTATTTCATAAGAAAAGAAGTTTGGGCTATTATTCCCATCAACAATGATGAAATTCTTATTGGAACCGCAAAAGATGGCTTATTCCACTACGACGGTGTAAGTCTTAAGCCATGGAATACAGAAGTTAATGAGTTGTGTAAAAGGCATCAGATATACTCCAGTCTTGTTGTAGATGACACGCATATTGCATTTGGGACAATACAGAATGGGCTAATAATTAGCGATAAGAGGGGGAATGTAAAGCAGATTATCAACCGGGAAAAAGGTTTGCAAAACAACACCATACTTAGTATGGATCTTGATATTGATGGAAATTTATGGCTTGGTCTTGATAATGGGATCGATTATGTTGAGATAAATTCTCCAATAACTCTTTTGCAGGACTATTTTGGTTTTGGTACTGGTTATACTTCAATTGTTTATAAGGATCTGCTTTATCTGGGTACAAATCAGGGGCTTTTTTACTGTAGCATGGATAAGTTTAAGGATCCGTTTCTAAGTTCTTCAGACTTCAGAATGGTCGAAAACACGTCGGGTCAGGTATGGAGTCTTCAGGTTATTGAGGGATTACTATTTTGCGGACACAACAACGGAAGTTTTCTAATAAAGGGGACAGTTGGAATAAATATAAATGATGTTCCGGGGTGCTGGGCATACTTTACGATTCCTGATATGCCGGGGATGTATATTGAGGGAACATACAACGGCCTAGAACTTTGTTCGTTTGAGGGAGGCTCAATGAAACGGATTCAATATATCAAGGGGATAAACTATTCCTGTCAGGAAGTTGCATGTCTTAAAGACAGATATATCTGGGTTAGCCACGCATTCAATGGAGTTTCACTGTTCAGACTTAATGAAAAATTAGATAGTCTTCAGTTTATCAGGCGATTTGGGCCAGCTGACGGATTGCCTTCTGATTATCTTAATAAAATAAAGTTGATGAATAATGGTGATGTAATCACGACATCGCCATCAGGGATATATCAATTTGATT
This sequence comes from uncultured Prolixibacteraceae bacterium, assembly GCA_964393405.1. Taxonomy (GTDB): domain Bacteria; phylum Bacteroidota; class Bacteroidia; order Bacteroidales; family Prolixibacteraceae; genus CAYMTR01. The sequence goes on along the minus strand of CAYMTR010000001.1, from coordinate 136,435 downwards.
TCAGGAGTAATGTATTTACAAAATCAGGTCATTACAACAATCTTTTTGAAAATAAGCCTGTGATGTATATTCAAGAGGACAACAGAAAGAACATATGGTATATATGCACCAATAATGAAGGAGGTGTGTTACGATTTCAGGAAGACGGCACGTATTCGAATGTTTCCTATCCATTTTATAAGCTTAAGGGCAAGTTTATAGGCAGTTTTTTCCATTTTAATGCTATTGATGAAGAAAATGTACTTATAGCACTTGAAAAGGGATTTGCCCATTATAATCCAACTATGGTAATAGACTATAGGAGGAAATATAAAGCTGTTTTAAGCAGTGTTTCAATTTTAGGGAGCAGCGAATCTCTGTATTCGGGTCTGTGGGTAGATGGGAATTTTAAACCTGAGAATATTAAGCCGGAAATCAAGTATAAGGATAACTCGTTGAGGTTTACTTTTTCAGGATTGTTTTTTGAAGGCAACAATGAGACGAGGTTTTCATATCAGATGGAGGGATTTGATGAAGATTGGTCTGATTGGCAGTCTGAATCAACGAAGGAATATACCAACCTTCCCGATGGTGATTACACATTCAGAGTTAAGACATTAAATAAATACGGAGTAGAATCGTCGCCTGAACCATTTAATTTCACAATACTTCCACCCTGGTTCAAATCTATACCTGCCATAATGGTTTATATGGCTTTGATAATAGTATTGACATGGTTTTTGGTAATATTATTCTTAAAGAAGATAGAGAAATCGAGACTTAAGGAGAAAGAACTGCAAAAGAAGAGATATCTTGAGAAAGAAGAGAGATTAAAGAATGACACTGTAGTTGCTGAAAAAGAGATTATCAGGCTGAGGAATGAAAAGTTGAGAGCTGACATGATCCACAAGGATAAGGAATTGGCAAATACGGCAATTAATTTAGTACAGAAGAACAAACAGCTCAATAAGATAAAAGCTGAATTACTAAAGATTCAGGCTGATTTAAAAGAAGATTTAGTGAGGAACAGAATCAGCATGATAGTAAGAAAAATAGATAAAGAGACTAGTAATGATGAATCGTGGTCGATATTTGAGACCAACTTTGAGCAGGTACATGAAGACTTTCTAAAAAGGCTAAGGGAGCTTCATCCCGACATTTCACCTAAAGAGCTAAAATTATCAGCCTACCTAAGGATGAATATATCCAGCAAGGAAATTGCAACACTAATGAACATAACTACCAGGGGTGTTGAAATCAGTAGATACAGACTAAGAAGAAAGTTTGGTCTTAACAGGGAGCAGAATCTTACTGATTACATTCTTTCCATTTAAGTGACAGAAAAGTCACAATACGAAAAAATAAGCTTGTAGGGGTCGTTAATACAAAGATGTGTTAATGATCAAATCGTTTATATTTCTATTATACAAGGATATAGATTCTTTTTGATGTAATAATGATGAGTTTTTAATATGGTAATGATGAGTTTTTGTAGGGACAAATAATTTGACTTTAGTATAAATTATGCCGTATTTCGTACAAAGTTTTTTCTAATAATCTAAAATTAAGTGAACAATGTCTCGATATGAAATGGGAGAATGTTAGAAAGACAAATCTAATACAATAAAATAATAACATTTACTATCTAATTGAGATTTAAAAAAAAGTTTATGAAAAGAAAATGTCTGCTTTTACTTCTGTTTTTTGTACTGTGGGGCGTTAGTTATGCCCAGGAGTACAATGTTACCGGGAAGGTGACATCAGCTGAAGACGGTAGCTCCCTTCCGGGAGTAAGTATTTCAGTAAAAGGTACAACTACAGGTACAATAACTGACATAGATGGTAATTATTCACTACTTGTGAAAAATAATCAATCTACGCTGGTATATGCATTTGTAGGTATGAAGTCACAGGAAATAGCCATTGATGGCCGTAACAGAATTGACGTAACATTACAAACTGATGTTTTGGGCGTTGATGAAGTTGTTGTTGTTGGTTATGGAGTGACAAAAAAGAGTCTTGTTACAGGTTCTATAGCAAAGATTAATTCTGAAGACATTGCACAGTCGAGGTCAACAAGAATTGAAGGAGCCCTTCAGGGAAAGACTGCAGGTGTATTGGTACAGCAAACATCGGGAGCTCCTGGTGCTGAACAGAACATCATAATTCGTGGTGTAGGTTCAGATAATACTGTTAGGCCAATATACGTAATTGATGGTATGAGGACTGATGGTATTGATTGGTTGGATCCACAGGATATTGAATCTGTTGAGATATTGAAAGACGCCGCTTCAGCTGCTATTTATGGTACTGAGGGAGGTAACGGAGTTGTTCTTATCACAACAAAAATGGGTAAAGGTGGTAAGACTAATTTTGAATTTGAGTCATCATACGGTGTACAGAGTGTCGCTCCGGGCTTTAAAGTCATGAATTCAGCTCAATACCTTGAGTTTTACCGCACAGCTTATTTGAATGATTATCCTACAAAAACATGGGAAGATGCAGTAAAAATTTATCCTGACACCGATGTTGACACTGACTGGCTTGGTGAAATTTATCAAAATGCGCCAACTCAAAAACATAAAATTAGTGTAGATGGTGGAACAGATAAGGGAAGGTATTATTTTTCTATTTCTTATACTGATCAGGATGGTATAATTGGAGGAGGCGACAGAAGCAATTTCACCCGTTATGCTGTTAAATTAAATTTGGATTCTAAAGCTACAGATTGGCTGACAATAGGTGCAAGAATGTCTTATACATATAGTTTAAAGAAAGGCATCAGCCAGAATTCAGTATTTGGATCAGTAACAAATAATGCAGTTGTTTTAGACCCAACTACTCCTGTATATTATGATGATATTACAGGGTTTAGTGAAAGGGATGTTAAAAATATGAAGAAAGTTTGGGGAGAAGAATGGTATACAAACCCTGGCATTCAAAATGAAAATGGTTATTTCGGTATTTCACAGTTTGTTTTGAATGAAATTCAGAATCCTGTTCAGCAGTTATACAACGACAGGGACCAAGATGTCATTAACAAACTTTTAGGTGGAGTATATGGAGAAATAGAATTCTTTGACGGATTAACTTTCAGAACAACGTTTGACATTGATATGTCGCATAATTATAACCGTGGTTGGAATCCAAGGACTTATATCAACAGTATGAACAGTGCATCTGTAAGAAGCAGGGCATACCAATCAATCAATATGTATTTCACATGGCAATGGGAAAGTTATTTCTCATTTAACAAGCAGTTTGGAGATCATACAGTGGGAGCTGTATTAGGAACTTCTGCCAGAGAATACAAACATGAATACCTTGGGGGTGATGGAAAAGAGTTGATTAAAGAAACTGATAACTATGCATGGATAGATTACGGTAATTATATTGACACATTAAACAATACTTCTTATGGAGGATTAGGGGCATGGGAACGATTAGCTTCTACTTTCGGTCGTATCAGCTATTCATACAAAGATAAATACATGATTACTTCTAACTTCCGTTATGATGGAAGTTCGAAATTCGGTCCTGCTAATAAATTTGGTTTATTCCCATCAGTATCGTTTGGATGGGTAATATCAAAAGAAGATTTTTTCCAGGTATCTGCTATCAACTTCTTAAAAACAAGGTTCAGCTGGGGTAAAAATGGTGTTTCATCAAGTTTAGGATGGGATTGGAGATATCTTCCAACAAGTTCTACTGGTTCATACTTTTATCTGGATGGAAGCAATCAAATTCTTCCTGTCACAGAGCCTACTCGTTTAGTTAATCCTGAATACCAATGGGAAAAGTCAATTCAAAGCGACTTTGGTATTGACCTTGCAATGTTTGATAACCGTTTGACTTTTGCAGCTGACTACTACGTTAAAGAATCGTCCGACTTTTTATTTGAAGGATCAGTTCCTTCACTTGCAGGTAATGACCCACCAACAGTAAATGCAGGAACTATTGAGAACCGTGGTTTTGAATTTGAACTTGCACACAATAACAAAATAGGTGATTTCAGATATAGTGTTCAGGTTACAGCATCTAACAACAGAAGCGAAGTAACAGAAATTACTGAAAGTATAAGTTATCTTACAGGTGGAAATATTGGAACCTTTGGTGATTCAAAGCGTTTTGAAATTGGATACGAACCATGGTATTTCTATGGATTTAAAACTGATGGAATCTTCAAATCGCAAGAAGAAATTGATCAGCATGTTAGTGCTGATGGAAAGAAATTGCAATCATCAGCAATAGTTGGGGACATTAAATATTTGGATATTGCAGGTATACCCGACAGTTTAGGTGGTGGTCCTGACGGTGTAATAAGTGATAAGGACAAAACTTATCTTGGATCACCGTATCCAAAATGGATATTAGGTTTGAACTTCAATTGCGAATACAAGGGATTTGACTTAAATCTAGCAGCATACGCTCAGGTTGGAAACAAAACATTGCTTGCTGTTTCAGTACGTAACGACCTTTCCAATACAAACAAGCCGGATTTCTATCTTACAGACGCATGGATGTCGGCAGAAGAACCGGGTAATTTCCCTAGGCCAACTATTAAGGACAGGAACTTCAACTTTACAAGAATTAACGACTACCTTTTACAAGATGGATCATTTTTGAGAATAGGCAATATTACACTTGGTTATACATTGCCGGTAAAACTTACATCAAAAATTGGTATTTCAAAGTTAAGGTTGTATGTAGCAGCTGATAACCTCTTTACATTCACAAACTATCAGGGTATGGAACCTGAAGTTGGTGGTGACTACTGGGGATACAGAGGACAGCAGTGGGCCGGTGTTGACAGAGCTGTTTATCCAAGGCCAAGGACAATCTTAGGTGGAATTAATGTTAACTTTTAATCATGTTCGCAATGAAAAGAATATATATAAAATTAATGCTTGCACTCTCGCTACTGGTTATTGTTTCCGGTTGCCAGAAAGAATGGCTGGAGCTTGAGCTTACAGGCTCAATACCTTTCTCAAGCCAGTCGATTGATACAGATGAAAAAGCATTTGAAGTATTATGCGGTGCTTACGATTTTCTCCAGGTGAAATATTATTCAGGATGGAGTTCATATTATATGTTGGGAAACCTTGCTTCAGGAGATGCAGTTCCAGTTGGAGGAGGATATTCTGACAGACCTGAATACTGGGATTTCTATCAATATGATGTAACATCTGAAAACCCTGCTATTCTTCAGTACTGGAGAAGAAATTATTATGGAATTTATAGAGCTAATATTGTTTTGAACGATATAACTCTTGAAAGTCCTACTATGAACTTATACAGAGCAGAAGCCAAGTTCCTCAGAGCATATTTCTATTCTGAACTTGTAAAATCATTTGGGAACATTGCATTTTATACAGTGAACCTATCACCTTCAGAATATAATATTTCAGGAACTGAACCTTCAGTTGTATATGCACAAATTGAAAAGGATCTTAAAGAGGCAATTGAAGAGCTTCCTGCAAAATCGGCTCAGTCGCCGGTTGAATATACAAGGGCAAATAAAGGTGCAGCACAAGCCTTACTTGGAAAAGTATATCTGTTCCAGAAAAAATATGACGAAGCTGCAACAGTTTTAGGATCAATTGTTACTTCAGGCGAGTACGGACTATGTGCAGATTATGACAGTATTTTCAAGAGGAGTGAAGAATATGGTATAGAATCAGTTTTCGAAATACCTTATTCATCATATATACATGGAGATTTCTGGGCAAATGGTCGTGAAGGTGAAGGTAACATAGAAGTTCAGTTAGCCGGACCAAGAGAATCTGCATTAACCGGGTTAACTAATGCCGGTTGGGGTTTCGACATGATAGATTCAAGTCTTGTTGATGCTTGGGATGCAGAAGGTGATGTAGTAAGAAAAAATGGAACAGGTTATGGTCCTGAAACATTTAAAGCAATATTTAATCTCGGACCTGTTGATGATGCAAATGGTAACGGGTTCTACGATTCAAAAGAGAAAGACGGTTGGACAGGTTGGTATCAAAAGAAAAGGTGTCCATTTATTGGATACAACGATCCGGGTCAGTCGCCAATGGAAGCAACATATGATAATAATGAGCGTGTTATCCGATATGCCGAAGTATTGCTTATGTATGCTGAAGCACTAAACAGGAAAAGTTCTTCCGACGATGCAAATGCCGTAAAATATGTAAATATGGTAAGAGAAAGAGCAAAATTGCCAGCAATCAGTAAATCAGGGAATGAACTTTTTGAGGCAATAAAACTTGAACGTCGTCTTGAACTTGGAATGGAAGGTCAGCGTTATTGGGACTTAATACGTTGGGGAGACGCACCTTCAGTTTTAAGTCATTTAGGCTTTAAAGAAGGAGTACACGAATATTTTCCAATACCAGAATCAGAAATTGGGAAAACTTCACTAGTCCAGAATAATGGATATTAATTAATGGTTAATGCTTTAAGGTATGTAGAGACATCGGTTATGGTGTCTCTACTTTACCTTTTTAAATTTTCTTTTTGTAAATCCTATGAAAATGATGTCACGATTAATGATGATCTTCTCTTTACTTTTCATTATTATTTCTTGTGAAAAAGAAGAAGAGGGTCCAAAGAAGGAAGAAGCACCTACTTCTGATCAGTTAAGTTTTACGATTAGCGAAGGAGTAGATAAATTTCATCCTGTTTTCACCAATACCTCATCTATTGCAGGTTTGGTTGAGTGGGAGATGGGTAATGGTGAATTATTGGCAGGTAATGAAGTAACATCTTATTATCCAATGCCGGGTGATTACCAAATAAAGATGACATTATTAACTGGAGGCGGGAAAGCTTCAATTACAAAAACATATACACAAACTGAAACAGATTATTCATCCTTTGACGATCCATTGCTTGTAGCAATAAGTGGAGGAGTTGATGCTTTAGATGGAAAAACATGGGTTATTGACAGCACAGCCTCAGCTCATCTCGGAGTTGGCGAAGCAACTTCTAGGACACCAAACTGGTGGTCTGCTCCTGCGAATGACAAAAAAGGGCATTATTTATACGATGATGAATTCACTTTTCAGATTGTAGGATTTGCTTATTCTATTGACACTCATGGAGCAACACATGCAAATGGAGATGCAGGTGCTGCTGATGAAGGAATTAAAGCGGGATATTACAGCTCAGTAACATGGGCTAATGAATATGATAAAGATGTAAATACCAACGATGCTCTGAGGGGTACATTGACTTGGTCAGTATCCTTGGAAGGATCTGTAAAATATATTGAAATATCATCACAGTCAGGAGTTATTGGTTACGATGATGGAAATCTACGGAAATACGAAATACTAGAATGGAATAAGAATTATTTGCATTTAAGGACACAAGGTACAGCAAATTCAAGATATGTAAAGCTGATTCCTAAAGGTTTAAAGTGGTAGATGATAGTTGATTTTGCAAAGGAGAAAAATTTAATTAAATACCGATGATTATAAAGAAAATAAAATATTTAGCCTTCTTCATATTTCTGTCTGCCTTGCTCTATTCTTGCACGAAAGAAAAGGATAATAAATCAGATATTTACGAAAATGAAATAAGGCAACTAATTGATAAAATGACCCTTGAGGAAAAAATTGGTCAATTAGTGCAGAAAAATGGGGGATGGTTTTCTGACAGTTTAATAAGAGTGGGAGGAGTAGGATCGGTATTAAATGAAGTTGACGTTGAAAAGCAAAACCATATTCAAAAAATTGCAGTAGAGGAAAGCAGGTTGGGTATCCCAATTATTTTTGCAAGGGATGTCATTCATGGTTTCAATACAATTATGCCAATACCACTGGCACAGGCTGCTTCATGGAATCGTGAAGTAGTTAAAGAATGTGCAAGAGTTTCAGCAATAGAAGCTTCTTCAAGCGGTATTCGCTGGACTTTTTCACCTATGGTTGATGTCACCCGTGATCCTCGCTGGGGTAGAATCTCAGAAGGATTTGGTGAAGATACTTATCTGGTTTCCGAACTTGGTGCTGCAATGGTGCATGGATATCAGGGAGATAGACTAGGGGATAAAACTTCTATAGCTTCATGTGTTAAGCATTTTGCTGCTTATGGATGGGCGGAAGGAGGAAGAGATTATAATTCAGCCAACATTTCAGATTATGATCTAAGGGATGTTATTTTGCCTCCATTTAAAAAGTGTGCTGATGAAGGGGCAATGACTTTCATGAGTTCATTCAATGATATAAATGGTATTCCAGCTACAGGAAATAAAAATCTTTTAAAAAATATTCTTAGAGACGAGTGGGGCTTTGACGGCATTTTGGTAAGTGATTGGGTTTCTGTTATTCAATTGGTAACACATGGTTTTGCCGAGAATGATAAAAAAGCTGCAGAACTGGCTTTTAATTCTACAGTTGATATGGAAATGGCAAGCACAACATATGAAACATATTTAGAGGAGCTTTTAAAAGAGGGTAAGATAACTCTTAAACAGATAGATCAAGCAGTTGAAAGGATATTGAGAGTTAAGTTCCAACTTGGATTGTTTGAGAACCCTTATACTGATAAAAATGATTTTCCGGAAGTGCTAAACGATAAGCATTTAGCTGTTTCGAAGAAAGCTGCAGTTGAAAGTGCTGTTCTGTTGAAGAACGAGGGGAATTTGCCTATAAATAAAGACATAAAAACGATTGCTATAATAGGGCCATTGGCTGATGCTCCTCATGATCAGATGGGGACATGGGTGTTTGACGGCAATAAAACAAATTCAGTTACTCCATTAGCTGCAATTTCCCGAAAAGCCGTGGAGAATGGTATAAATATCATATACGAAAGAGGAATGGAAATAAGCCGTTCTCACGAGATTATTGATAAAGGTAGAGTTATTAAAGCGGCAAAAGCTGCAGATATAGTTTTATTGTTTTTAGGTGAAGAATCGATATTATCGGGTGAGTCTCATTGTATGGCAAATATTGATTTGCCGGGGGCACAGGAAGAACTTACAAATTTGATATTCGAGAATAATAAAAATATAGCGACGATAGTAATGGCAGGAAGACCTCTGACTTTTGAGCGGATCATGGGCAAGACAAAATCTGTTCTTTATGCTATGCATGGAGGTACAATGGCTGGTCCTGCGATATGCGATTTATTGTTTGGAGATGCAAACCCCTCTGGCAAGTTACCGGTAACCTTTCCAAGGCATGTAGGACAAATACCGATATATTATAATCACAGGATTACTGGAAAACCTGCCAATGATAATACTTGGCAGAAGTTAGACGAAATACCTGTAGAGGCTCCTCAATTATCAATAGGGAATACATCACATTATCTTGATTATGGATTTAACCCGATGTTCTCGTTTGGATATGGCCTTTCATATACTTCATTCGAATACAGTAACCTTAAGGTTGAAGAAGAAGTCATACCAAGAGATGGGATTTTAAAGGTTTCAATAGAATTAGCAAATACAGGCTCCTATGATGGTGCTGAAGTAGTTCAGTTATATATACGTGATTTGGTTTCTTCACGCGTAAGGCCGGTTAAGGAGCTTAAAGGATTTAAAAAAGTTTTCCTTAAAAAAGGTGACAAAACAGTTGTCGACTTTGAAATTTCTGTTCGGGAGTTAGGATTTCACGGTCAGGATTTGAAATATATCATTGAGCCCGGAGAGTTTTTATTGTGGATAGGAGGAGATTCTGACAGCGGATTGTCAGGTAAGTTTGAAATAAAAATATAAAGAACTAAATATGGCAAAGAATAATAACAGTTACGTTGCAAGAGTATCGCTTATTGTAGCATTAGGCGGTTTCCTTATGGGATTTGATGCTTCTGTAATTTCAGGAGTAGTCGGGTTTATAGAACCACAATTCAATCTCTCAAAATTGCAGTTAGGGTGGGCAGTAGGATGTCTGACGCTCACTTCAACATTGGCAATGATGGTTGCCGGACCCTTAAGTGATAAGTATGGAAGGAAAGCACTTTTAAAGTGGGCTGCTATTTTATATGCGGTATCTTCATTGGCATCGGCATTAGCTCCAACTTTCAGTATGTTGGTTATAGCAAGGATGATGGCAGGATTAGGAGTAGGCGCATCTTTGATAGTTGCTCCAATGTATATCGCTGAGATATCACCTGCAAAGATCAGAGGTAGAATGGTGTCTTTCAATCAGCTTAATATAGTAATTGGTATATCGACAGCATTTTTTACTAATTATCTAATTCTTCAACTAGCAAAGAGTGATAGTGCATTTGCAGAAATGTTGAGGTTCTCAGAGTACAATTGGCGGTGGATGCTTGGAATAGAAACCATTCCGGCGATACTTTATTTTATATTCCTATTTTTTGTCCCTAACAGTCCAAGGTGGCTTGCCATGAATGGGGAAAGTGAAAAAGCGTTAAAGATATTAACTAAGGCAAGCAGTAAAGAGGATGCCGAAAATACAATGGCATCAATTAAAGAAAGTTTAAAAACAGCAGGGGTTAAGCAAAAAACACCAATTAAAGAGTTGTTCAAGCCTGCATTAAAGTTGGTACTGTTTATCGGGATTATGATAGCGATACTTCAGCAGATAACAGGTATAAATGCAGTATTCTTTTATGCTCCAATGATATTTGAGCAAACCGGAATTGGGAAAGACGCTTCATTTTCCCAGGCAATACTTGTTGGATTGACCAACCTTGTTTTCACTATTCTGGCAATGTGGCTCATTGATAAAATTGGCAGAAAGATGTTGCTGATTATTGGGTTCTCAGGGATATTCATCTCGATGGGTATTCTTGCATTTTCTTTCGCAACTGCAACTTATCAAATAGATATGCAGAGTATTTCTTCATTGATTCCGGGGACAGACTGGAGCAGTATGCAGGGAATAACATATAATAGCGACATTGAGTTTAGAGCTGCATTAGAAAACCTAATCGGAGTAAATGCTGCTAATGAAAATTTAGGTGCAATAGTGAGTCATGCAATTAATATTAATTCATGGTTGGTGTTGATTGGTATAATGGGCTTCGTTGCTTCGTTTGCAATTTCTGTAGGACCTGTAATGTGGGTTTTATTTTCAGAGTTATTCCCTTATGCAGTAAAAGGTCTTGCAATTTCTTTTGCCGGATTTATTAACTCCGCAGTAAGCTTTACAGTACAGCTAATATTCCCTTGGGAATTAAGCACTATTGGTAATACACCTACTTTTTTGATTTATGGGTTCTTCGGATTGGTAGGGTTGATATTTACTTTGATATGGTTGCCAGAGACAAGGGGTAAATCGTTGGAAGAGTTAGAAAAACTTATGGTAAAAGAAAAAAAATAAATATAAACGACATGAGAAGGATAATATTTTTAATGATAGTCATGCTAACATTCTTTGGTTGTACTCAGAAAAAGGATAAAGCTTCGGGGGATAATGGACCAAAGAAAGTTGAGGTTAAGGAAAATGGAGGTATTTGGAGAATGTATGTTGATGGGAAGGAGTTCTATATCAAAGGAGCCGGATGTGAATTTGGTGATATTGAATCATTAGCAAAGCATGGTGCAAATTCCTTCAGGACATGGAGGACAGAGAATGGGCAACAGTCAGGAAAAGAAGTGCTGGATTTGGCTCATAAGAATGGTCTGATGGTAATGATGGGAATTGAAATTAGAAGAGAACGTCATGGATTTGATTACAATAATGAGGATTCAGTAAAATCACAGCTTGAATATGTCAGAGGAGAAATAATGAAATACAAGGATCATCCGGCTTTATTGGCATGGGGGATAGGAAATGAGCTTAATCTTGCTGCAGACAATATGAAAGTTTGGGATGCTGTTAATCAAATCTCTGAGATGATACATGAGGTAGATCCAAACCATCCAACGACGACCATGTTGGCAGGAATTGGGAAAAAAGAGATTGACTATTTTAAAACTAATTGTAAAGACCTTGATTTCGTTTGTGTTCAGATGTATGGAGACATAGTAAATCTGCAACAAAGAATATTTGACTCAGGATATGAAGGACCATATATCGTTACTGAGTGGGGAGCTACAGGTCACTGGGAAGTAGAGCCAACAGCATGGGGAGCCCCGGTTGAACAAACAAGCAACGAAAAGCAGGTGTCGTATTTACATCGTTATGAAGTAGCTATAGCTTCTGATAATGAGAAGTGTATGGGGTCCTATGCATTTTTGTGGGGTCAGAAACAAGAAAGAACTCCAACATGGTATGGAATGTTTCTTGAAAACGGTCAGACATCTGAAGCCGTTGATGCGATGCATAAAATATGGACTGGGGAATGGCCAGAAAACCGTTGTCCTGCTCTTGATTCATTAAGAATTGAAGGGAAAAAGATATATGACAATTTGTATTTCAACCCGGGACAGAAATTTGTGGCAACAGTTTCTGCAAGAGATTACGAAGATGATCCATTAAAATACAGATGGGAAATATTACCTGAAAGTAAAGACCTGGGTCTGGGAGGTGATTGGGAAAGCAGACCTGAAACGATTATGAATGTTTATGGTGATCCAATTATGGAAATTACTGCGCCTGAAATTGAAGGAGCGTATAGATTGTTTGTTTATGTTGAGGATGGGAACAATCATGCAGCCACTGCTAATTTCCCTTTCTTCGTTAAAATAAAATAAGCAAGAATGCCATTATTCCTGAAAAGTAAGAATCTTGAAGTTGAAGTTGGGTTACCGGGAGAATATTATTCAGGATCAAGGTTCGATTACACAGGTAATATCAGACGGATAACATTAAACAAAAAGCATACTTTTTGTACATACGAAAAAGGTTCATATTCATCAATTTATGGGTTTGGATTATTAAATGAATTTGATATTGATAATCCGAGTTCTTATTCAGAAGCTAAAATTGGTGAGTCATTTTTAAAGATAGGTGTCGGGAGCCTAACGAAGATGCATGATAGTGCTTATGATTTCTTCGAAGATTATGAAAAAGAACTTCTGGAAATTGAGGTTAATAAAGAAAGTGATTGTATTGTAGAGTATAGTTCTTTGAGCAGATTTTTAAGAGGATTTCAGTTAAAATACAATAAGCGATTGATTGTTGAAGGAGATAAACTTATTATTGAGTATTACATTGAAAACATTGGAGAAAGGGAAATAGGTTTAAGTGAATATTGCCACAACTTTCTATCAATTGATTCAGTACATATTGGAGAAGATTACAATCTTGAATTCTTCTTTGAATTAGAGAAAGATGGGTTTTCAGAATTTGTAGATCCTGATGGAGCAATTTCAATTACAGGAAATGAAATAGGTTGGAAAGGATGTTCTGAAAAAGAATTTTTTATTGGAAATGTTAATGGGAAAAAGATTGTAAGACCTGAGTGGGGACTAAGGAATTTCTCAAGTAAGGCAGGGATTACAGAAAGAGGAGATTTTGATTGTAGTAAAGTTAACTTATGGGGTAAGGACCGGGTTGTCAGTCCTGAGTTATTTTTCAAATGCAAAATAATACCCGGAGAAGGGAAAAGATGGAAGAGGGAATTTACTTTTTTTGAAATGTGAGATTATAAGAAATTAAAACACTTTGAAAGCACAATTTAGATGAAACAAAAAATTAGAATAGGGAAAAACGGATTCTTGAATATTCCGGGAATGACTGAAGGTGCTTTTGTTGACATTGAAGGCGAGGAATACTACGTTATCAAAAACTATGACAGTATGAAACCATTCTTCATGTCAATAGTCAGCAGTTCTGACCATTGGATGTACTTGTCAAGTTCAGGTAGTCTGACTGCCGGGAGGGCAAATCCTGAGCAGGCAATATTCCCATATTATACTGATGATAAGATTCATGATTTCAGTGAAGTAACAGGTAGTAAAACCATTATCCAGGCAGAATTATCAAACGAAACTTTTCTTTGGGAGCCCTTCTCAATCAGGATGGAAGGGATATATGATACTTGTCGGAACATTTACAAAAATATTACAGGGAATAAGATCATTTTTGAAGAAGTAAATAATGATTTGAAACTGAAGTTCAGATATGCTTGGATGAACAGTGAGAAATATGGGTGGGTCAGAAAAAGCTCCATAATAAGCAATAATAGCAATATAGTAAGAGCAAGTATTGTTGATGGCATTCAGAACATTTTGCCTTATGGTGTTAGCCGTATCATGCAGGGTATGCTTAGTACTTTAATTGATGCATACAAAAAAGCTGAACTTACAGAAGAAACAGGTCTGGCGATATACAGACTAAGTTCCATACCTGTTGACAAAGCTGAACCCAGTGAAGCATTAAAAGCGACCATTGTATGGAGTGATTATAAAGGAGAAAAGAAAGTCTTGCTGAGTAATAATCAGTTTGATAAATACCGCCATGGGAATGAGGTTTCTACAGAAAAAGAGAGTAGGGGGACCAAAGGTTCATATTTTCTCAACCATAAGTTTGATTTAGCTCCCGGAGATAATAAAACGTGGCATATAGTTGTTGAAGTTTGTCAGGATAGTGCAGATATCATCAGACTTATAAATTATTTGAATTCAGCAGTTGATATAACTGCAGACATTGAAAAAGATGTTGAAGAAGGCAGTAATAATTTGCGCTTCTTAGTTTGGAAAGCTGATGGTAATCAGTCAACCGGCGACAACAGAGAAAAATGGAGACATTTCTCAAATACGATGTTCAATATAATGAGGGGAGGGATTCCTAAAGATGACTATAAAATTCTTAGGGCTAATTATACGACACATATAAAACATTTCAACAGAGATTTATATCAAAGAAATGAGAATTGGTTATTTAGTCTACCGGAAGAATTTGAATATTACGAATTAATTGAAAAATCATACGACAATGGAGACCCTGACATTATAAGGTTGTCAACCGAATATCTTCCTTTAATGTTCAGTCGCAGACATGGTGATCCGAGTAGGCCATGGAATTTGTTTAATATCAAATTGAAAAACAGTGATGGTACCCCATCTTTGTATTATCAGGGTAATTGGCGCGACATATTTCAAAACTGGGAAGCATTGGCAAATACATATCCAGGTTATTTGTCCGGGATGATCAGTAGATTTCTGAATGCAACTACAATAGATGGATATAATCCTTACAAAATTACGAGTGATGGTTTTGATTGGGAAATTTTAGATCCTTCGGATCCTTGGTCTAATATAGGTTATTGGGGGGACCACCAAATAATATACCTTGAAAAATTGCTTGAGCTACAGGAAAAGTATTTTCCCGGCAGTATTGAAAAGTGGATGAAGCAGGAAATTTTCACGTACGCCAATGTTCCATATAGGTTAAAATCTTATGAAGAAATATTAAAAACACCGCAGGATACAATCTTATTTGATAATGAAGAAAATAGTAGGATTGAAAAATTAGTGGTGGAGAAGGGAGAAGATGGAAAATTGCTGACTTCAGGGAAAGAAATATTAAGGAGCAACTTTACTGTTAAGGCATTAGTCCCTCTTCTTTCAAAACTTAGCAATTTTATTCCTGGGGCAGGTGTTTGGATGAATACTCAACGGCCGGAGTGGAATGATGCCAATAATGCACTTGTTGGTAATGGAGCTTCGATGGTTACTCTTTATTACATAAGAAGGTATGTCCATTTTTTAACAGGATTATTTAAAAGAACAGACATTGGGGAATGGCTTATTCCTGTTGAGATTTACACTTTGTTTGGTGATATACAAAACGTTTTAAACAATCATAAAAATTTAATAGAGGGTAAAATTGACGATAAAAAAAGGAAGAACTTACTTGATGGGTTGGGTAAAGCTGGGAGTAATTTCAGAGATAATGTTTATAAGAATGTCTCAGGTCAATTGAGTATTTTATTTAAAGATGAACTGATATCATTTCTAAGAATTGTTGAAGAATACATAGATCACAGCATAAACGAAAATAAAAGAGAGGATGGATTATTCAACTCGTATAATTTGGTTTCAATAAAAGGTGACGAAGTAATAATAAGGCATTTATATGAAATGCTTGAAGGTCAGGTTGCTGTTTTAAGTTCGGGTTACCTGACACCTGAAGAATCATCAGCTTTACTTGATAAATTAAGTAAAAGCGAGCTTTATAGGGAAGACCAGAATTCGTATATACTTTATCCTGACAGGCAACTACCCTTATTTCTGAATAGGAATATCATTCCTGAAGATCAGGTTTTGAAATCGAGGGTATTGTTAGAATTACAGAAGAAGGGGAATTATGAGATTGTAGTTCAGGATGAAAATGGACAATATCATTTCAACGGGGAAATTAATAATGGGAATACGTTAAAGGAAAGGCTTGATAAAGTTACTAAAGGAGACCTGGAATTTAAAGATGAAGATATAAACTATGTACTTAAAATCTACGATGATATATTTGACCATCAATCTTTTACAGGAAGGTCAGGCACTTTCTACAAGTATGAGGGGTTAGGATGTATATACTGGCATATGGTATCTAAGTTATTGCTTGCAACTGTTGAGAATATAATAAAAGCTAAACAAGCAGGTGCAGGTAAGCTTATTATTATGAACCTGGTAAATCATTATAATTCAATAAAAGAAGGAATAGGAACACATAAGAATCCTGATGAATATGGAGCATTCCCAACTGATCCATATTCACATACACCTTCTATGGCCGGCGTTCAGCAACCGGGAATGACAGGTCAGGTAAAAGAAGATTTGATAACCCGACTTATTGAATTTGGAATAACAATAAATGAAGGAAAAATAATGTTTGACCCGATTTTACTAAAGAAGTCAGACTTTATAATCAAAGGAGAAAGTATTTCGCCGACAATTAAGTTCAGTTTTTGCGGAGCAGAAATAATTTATTCTGTTGGTGTTAAGAATAATACAGTTGTAGAGATGAGCGATGGGGCAAAGATTAATTTCGTCTCTAACATTCTTGATGAAAAAACCAGTACTGAAGTATTTTTAAGGAAAGGGAATATAAAAGTTGTAAATGTTGAGATTGAAAGGTTGCCATCAGAAATTATGAAACAACAATAAAATATAAAGTTATGCGGTCAAGATGGTTTTTTATAACAAATTTTCTGGCTGTAATTGCAATTTTGACGATGTTATTTATAACGTGCAGCAAAAAGCAAAGCATACATATTCCGAAGGGATATAAGTTGGTATGGAATGATGAATTTGATTATTCCGGGCTACCTGATTCTTCAAAATGGAATTATGATACTATTGGGAATAGTTGGGGTTGGGGGAACAACGAGCTTCAGTTCTATACTTTCAGAAGAGCTGAAAATGCATATGTTTCTGATGGTACGCTAAAGATTCAAGCAATAAAAGAGGATTACAAAGGATTTAATTATACATCGTCCCGGCTGACAACAAAAAGTAAAGGAGATTGGTTATATGGGCTCATTGAGGTTAGAGCCAAGCTTCCTAATGGAAGAGGTCTATGGCCGGCAATTTGGATGCTTTCAACCGACTGGGAATACGGAGGATGGCCTGAAAGTGGAGAGATAGATATTATGGAAAATGTTGGTCATAATCCCAATGTAGTTTTTTCTACAATACATACAGCAAACTTCAACCATCAGATAAACACTCAAAAAGGTTCTGAAATGGAGGTAAACGATAATAGAGAAGCTTTTCATAGTTACACAATAGAATGGGGTAAAGAAAAGATTGACGCCTTTGTTGATGACTCTTTATATTTCACTTTTAACAAAGTATCTGATAATCCTAACGATTGGCCTTTTAACAAAAGGTTTCATTTACTTTTAAACGTAGCAGTTGGAGGTAACCTTGGAGGAAAGAAGGGTGTTGATGATGAGATTTTTCCTAGGACAATGGAAATAGATTATGTCAGGGTGTTTAAGAAAAAAATAGAAAAATGAGAATAATACTTTTATTACTTATAAGCCTGTTTGCAACTTCAGTAATTGCTCAGGACACAATTTGCAACGATCTTATTTGGAACGATGAGTTTGATTATTCAGGAGAGCCTGATACAAAAAAATGGGGATACGACCTCGGCGGAGGTGGATGGGGAAACAATGAACTCCAGACTTATACAAACTCAAGAGATAATTCATGGGTTGCTGATGGAAAACTTTACATTAAAGCGATAAAGAAAAATGGTAGCTGGACATCTGCAAGATTGGTTACCCGTCAGAAAGGCGATTGGTTGTACGGAAGAATTGAAGTAAGGGCTAAAGTACCTTCAGGCACAGGAATTTGGTCTGCAATATGGATGCTCCCTACTGATTGGGCTTATGGAAGTTGGCCTAAGAGTGGAGAAATTGATATCATGGAACATGTAGGATATGATGTCAACAGGATTTACGGAACAGTACATACTGAATCATTTAATCATACCCTTGGTACTCAGCAGGGTAGTAATACTCTAGTGCCTACAGCTTATACTGAGTTTCACGATTATATTGCCGAATGGGATGAAGAGAAAATAAGAATCTTTGTTGATGATCAACTATATTTTACTTTCAATAATAGGTATAACACTTATAAAGAGTGGCCTTTTGATAAACGAGAACATTTATTATTGAATATTGCAATTGGAGGTAGCTGGGGTGGAGCACAAGGTATTGATCCAAATATTACTGAAGCTATAATGGAAATAGAGCATGTTCGTGTTTATGAGCTGAAACCAGAAAAACCAGAAATAAGTGGATCAGGACTAGTAGTGCCCGGTCAGGAACTTACTTTTTCTACTAAGCATAATGACAATTTCACATATAATTGGACTTTCCCGGAGGGGACAGAAATTATAAGTGGAGAAGGAACAAGTACTATTAATGTAAGGTGGGGAGAAAATAAAGGAATAGTTCAGGTTGAAATGGTATCATTTTGTGATACGTTAATATCTGATCCATTTGACGTAAAAACAACTACAAGTTCTAACTCATTTATCATCGACAATATTGAAAACGAAGAGATACAATGGATTGTAAAACCCACTCAGAATAATACTGTTTCACTCGAAAGAGAAGGTGATGAAGCAGTTAAGGTGAACTTTGATGTTCAGAAACCTACTGCTAATCCTTATATTGAATATACTTTTAGTACAACTTTCAATTTCAAAGATTACAGCCGGTTGGTAATAAATATCAAAACTGAAGATGGTAAAAGTCCTTCAAATATGAGAGTCGACCTTATTGACGAAAATGGGATTAGTGATCAGGGGAATCTTTTTAAAATTGATAGTGTTAATGCATCAGGCAACTATGAAACATATGCACACATCTTTGGAAATGGAACGTCTTCATTTAATATTGAGAAGATAAAAAAAGTGAGAATTTTCTTTAATTACAGCGTATATGGTCAACCTGGAACAGGGTATTTTGTGTTTAGTCCAATTGAGTTGAAAAATGCCAGTACGAGCAGTAAGTATATAATTGATGAATCTGTAAAATTCAAACCTAATCCTGTTGACAAATATATTGATGTAATAAATGAAAAGGGTAGTAAAATAGAAATCTATGATTACAGTGGAACCCTTATTCTCAATAGTAATATTAGGAATTCATTTGAAACAATTGATGTGTCAGGATTGGGAAAAGGACTATATATAATTCTTTCGATAAAAGAAAATGGCATAAAAAGATCTTTGTTTATTAAGAAGTAATGAATAGGAGTATTATGAAACGAGCATATTTATTGATAGTAACAGTTTTTATAACCTTAACTTTTTCAGGATACAGTCAAACGGGATTCCTTCATGCAGATGGGAAAAAGATAGTTGATGGCTCAGGAGAAGAGGTTTTATTAAGGGGAATGGGTCTTGGAGGATGGATGCTTCAGGAAGGCTATATGTTGGAAACTGATGGTTTTGCAGGCACACAGCATGAGATTAAAGCAATAATTGAAGAGATGATTGGGAAAGTAGGGATGGAGAATTTTTATGAAGCCTGGCTTGGAAATTATTGCACTAAAGAAGATGTTGATTCAATGGCAGCCTGGGGTTTTAACTCCATTAGATTACCCATGCATTATAATTTATTCACATTACCGATTGAAGATGAGCCAGTAAAAGGACAAGATACATGGATTGATAAAGGATTTTTAATGATAGACGATTTGCTTCAATGGTGTGGAGAGAAAAAGATATATCTCATTCTTGATTTACATGCTACACCCGGAGGCCAGGGTGAAGATGCTAATATATCTGACTATGATAAAAACAAGCCTTCATTATGGGAAAGTGCAGAAAATCAGAGAAAGACAGTAGCTCTTTGGAGAAAACTTGCTGAAAGATATGTAAATGAAACATGGATAGGTGGCTATGATCTAATAAATGAAACTAACTGGCCAATGAGTGGTAATCTTCCTTTAAAGAAATTAATGAAAGAAATTACAGATGCTATCAGGGAGGTTGACAATAATCACTTAATATTTATTGAGGGTAACGGTTTTGCTAATGATTATAACGGGTTAACCCCACCTTGGGACAGCAATATGGCATATAGCTTCCATAGATATTGGAATTATAATACAAAGAGTACAATACAATGGGTTCTTGATTTGAGAAACACTCATAATGTTCCACTTTGGATGGGAGAGTCAGGAGAGAATTCAAATGTTTGGTTTACTAATTCAATCCGACTTTTAGAAGAGAACAACATAGGATGGGCTTGGTGGCCTTATAAGAAGATTGGCTCTGTGACGGGAACTGTAACTATTCAGAAGACTGAAGGATATCAGAAGCTACTTGATTATTGGGGCGGTTCAGGCCAAAAGCCATCAGTTGAAGATGCTACAAATTGGCTGATGGAGATGGCAGAGAATATGAAACTCCAAAAGTGTATAATTCATAAAGATGTGTTAGATGCTATGTTCAGACAGATTTATGATCGGGAAGCTGTTCCTTTTAAAGAAAACAATATTCCCGGAATTATTTATGCTACTGACTATGATCTTGGTGCTCATGGATATGCTTACAGGGATTCTGATACAGCTAATTACAGATCAGAAACAGGGTCTTTTAGTGCATGGAATAGTGGGTATACATACCGTAATGATGGAGTTGACATAGAAGTTTGTAATGATACTGAAGGCACCAATGGATATAATGTAGGATGGACTGCTGCAAATGAGTGGCTTGGATATACTGTAAATGTTGCAGCCGATGCTTCTTTTTCAGTCGATATAAGATATGCTGCTGCCTCTTCTTCTGGTATGCTTCATTTAAAATTGGATAATGAGATTATTTCAAGGGAAATATCACTTCCTGCATCAGGAGGATGGACAGAATGGAAAACTCTGACGGTTGAAAATATAGTTTTGAAGAAAGGTGTTCATCAGCTAAGAGTATTCGTTGAGAATGAAGGGTTTAATTTGAATTTCCTGAAGTTTCATAGTCAACTTGGTATTGGTGGTGTTTATCCTGAGCTGCTCAATCTTGAAACTGATGATACAGGCAGATATATCAATATCATTTCAAATCTAGGATTCTTAGCTTCCTCTACTATTGATAAAAATGAGTTTGAATTGACGGTAAATAAAGAAAGAGCAATAATAAAATCAATATCTACCGATGAAAGTATTCCACCCAAAATAAATATTGAACTTGAAGAAGAGCTTTTTTCCGGTGACAAAGTATCGTTAAGTTATAGTGGATCTTCACTTAAAACACCATTAGGAGCTTACTACGACCCTTTTTCGAATTGGGAAGTAGATAACTTTACTACCGGTTATTTCTTACTTCCCGGGAAAATTCAAGCAGAAAGTTTTGTAACTAATTATGGTCTTCAAATTGAGACATGTACAGACACAGGTGGCGGCTCAAATATCGGATATGCTGATGTTGGTGATTATTTGGAGTATAATGTATATGTTTCTGAAGAAGGAGAATACAATTTTGATTATAGAGTGGCAAGTCAGGTAGCTGGGAAGATTGAATTGCAGATAGGGGAGGTTGGTGATTATCAAACTTTACATTCAGTAAATATTGCTGCTACTGGAGGATGGCAAGTGTGGAAGACAATATCAAAAACGACAACCTTACCGAAAGGTAAAATCAAGATTAGGATTTATGTAGTTTCCGGGCAATTTAATCTTAATTGGTTCTCAATTTCCAAACCTACAAGTACAGATACTGAAAGATATGATTCAAATAATATTAAGGCTTTCTATGAGAGTGGTTCAAATTTCATCCGGGTTTTTTATACAGGAAATGAAGAGATAAAATATCAGGTCACTTGTTTTGATATGAAAGGAAGGAAGATTCTAAAAGAGAAACTAGAATTTTCAACATCAGGGAAAACTGAAATATCAATTAGTAATGTTCATAGGGGAATTTATTTATTGCATTTTGAGAGTAGGGCTGAAAACAAATTCCAAAAGTTGACAGTTATGTAAATTTTTCATAAATATCAGATTTAAGTGAATAATGTAGCTCATCAATAAGGAAACATGATGAGAAGGGCTGAAGTTTCTTCAGCCCTTTTTTTATTTATTATTTTCTTTCTGAATTAGTGCTAAGCAGTCCGCAGGCAGCAGATATATCTTCGCCTCGAGAAGATCTTATTGTAGTAAGAATACCTTTATTATTTAATTCATCTTTTAAATTCACGAGCCTCGATTCATCTGTTTTTTGCAGTGTAGAGTCAGGAATTGAGTGAAACCTGATTAAGTTAATATGACTTTTTACCCCATTCAATAATCTTGTAATTTCCTTTACATGAGCAGGGGTATCATTAAGTCCTGCAAAAACAATATATTCAAATGAGAGTTTCCTTTGACTGTTAAAAGGGAACGAGCGTATTTCATTAATTACTTCACGGATGGGGTATGCTGATTGTACCGGCATTAAAGTCTTTCTTTCATCTTCAAATGGAGAATGTAAACTTATTGCCAGATTACACTCGCATTCCTTTAGAAAACGGCTTAACCCGGGGATAATACCTATTGATGAAACAGTTATCCTGTGGGGCGACATGGCATAGCCCCAGGGAGCAGTTAAAATCTCAATACTTTTCATGACTTCATCAATATTATCGAAAGGTTCACCCATTCCCATGTACACAATATTTGTTATTTCAGAGAACTCTTCAATACACCTAAGCTGATTAATAATTTCACCTGCTGAAAGTTGACCATTAAATCCCTGTTTGCCTGTCATACAGAAGATACACGACATTTTGCAGCCAATTTGAGTTGAAACGCATACAGTCTTCCTAGTTTTATCAGGAATCATTGCAGTTTCAATAAACTTATTATCCTTAACGGGGAAGAGGTATTTTTTTGTGCCGTCCTTACTCTTCTGTACTTTTATTGGAATGGTCAATCCAACATCATATTTCTGCATCAGAGTTTCTCTGTGTTTTAATGACAAGTCACTCATGTCATTCACAGTAGCAGCATTCTTTTTATAAAGCCAGTTGGCGATTTGCTTAGCAGAATATTTAGGCATGCCTAATTCTGCTGTAATAACAGATAATTCTGTTAACGTTTTACCGAAAAGATTTTCAGTCATATTATAATAATAGAGTAATAAAAACTGCCACAAAGGTAATACATTTGTGACTCGTATTCTAACACTCACATTTAGTGATTCCTATTTTGAGTAATAGTTTTTCTAAATGTTATCTTTGATGTTTTAAAATTTATAAATATGATTCTTTCCGGAAGAGAAATTGAAAAAAGATTAAATAAGACAATATTTATCGAGCCCTATAAGCATAAACAGCTTAATCCAAACAGTTATAATTTAAGACTACATAACAAACTGCTTGTATACGACAACTATGAGCTTGATATGTGCAAAGAAAATACAGCACATGAAATTATTATTCCTGATGAAGGATATTTACTTGAAACTAATAAGCTTTATTTAGGCAGAACCTTAGAACATACCCGGACTGAAGGTTTGGTGCCTATGCTTGAAGGACGCTCATCTGTTGGGCGCTTGGGAATGTTTATCCACGTAACTGCTGGTTTTGGAGATGTTGGTTTTTCAGGATTCTGGACACTAGAGATTTTTTGTGTTCAACCAATCAGAATTTATCCGGGTGTTGAAATTTGCCAAATATATTATCATGATATAAATGGAGAATATGATACTTATACGAGCGGGAAATACCAAAATAACGAAGGTATTCAGCCCAGCATGTTGTTCAAAGATTTTATAAAGTGAAGTCCTTTTTAAATATATTAGTTAAACTAATCACTTATCCCATCTTAGGATTGGTTTACTTTTACAGATATGCAATATCTCCCTTAAAACCACCATCTTGCCGTCATGTGCCGACTTGCTCCCAATATATGATTGAGGCTGTTAAAATTCACGGTCCATTCATAGGAACTTATTTAGGAACAAAAAGATTGCTAAGATGCCACCCGTGGGGAACATCAGGTTATGATCCTGTACCCCCTGCTAAAAAAAAGAAATAATTCTTAAAGATGTCACTAAGGTTATTTGCTTAAATCTTTCTGATTATATTTGAACATTATAAACTAAGGATCGTTATAAAGGGATGAAGAAAATAGTATTGCTAGTTATAATTGTTGCTTTATTTGCAGGATGCAGCGCATCTTCAAAAAGTAAAAAGATTTCCAAACCAACAGTATCTGTAAGTATTTTACCACAGAAATTCTTCGTGCAGCAGATTGCCGGTGATTTTTTTAATGTTAATGTTATTTTACCTCCGGGTTCTGTTCCTGAAGATTATGAACCAACACCCCGTCAAATAGCAGACATGGCTAATTCGGAAACCTATTTTTATATAGGACATCTTGGATTTGAAAAATCATGGATTAAGAAACTTTCTGAATCTGCCAAGGAAGTAAAATTCGTTTCTTGCAGCAATGGAATTGACCTTTTAAGAAGTGATGAACATAAACATGAACATGAAAATACTGAAAATGTAGGTCAAGGAACTGATCCACATATTTGGACTTCTCCAGAGAATGTTAAAAAGATTTCACGGACAATATGTACTGAACTTGCTGGTAAATATCCTGAACAAAAACATATGTTTGAAACAAATCTCAATACTTTCATAAGTAAAATTGATACTCTTGACAATTCTATCAGATACTGCTTTGGTGATTCATTAATAAGGTCCTTCATGGTGTTTCACCCATCATTAAGTTATTTCGCCCGCGATTATCATTTAAATCAATATTCAATTGAATTTGAAGGGAAAGCACCAAGTCCTGCTCACATGAAGAAGATGGTTGATATAGCCCGCGAAGAAAAGATTCAAACAATATTTATCCAATCTCAGTTTGAGACTGAAAAGGCAAAGACTATTGCAAAAGAAATAAATGCAAGCATTATTCTTATTGATCCTCTTTCTGAAAACTGGTTAGAAGAAATGTATTCAATCTCATTGAAAATGAAACAATCATTAACGCCGGGATGCATTGGAAACTCTAGTAAAAATTGAAAAATTAACCGTAGCTTACGACTCAAAAATTGTAATTGAAAATGTCTGCCTTTCTCTTTACGAGGAAGATTTTATTGGCATTATTGGTCCAAACGGAGGTGGTAAAACCACTCTTCTTAAAGCAATTTTAGGGCTAATAAATCCTTTATCAGGAAGCATAATCTTCTCTGAAAAATTGAAGAATAAAGGACTGGATATTGGATATCTTCCCCAAGTTAACAATTTCGACAAGCGATTTCCGATAAATGTTTTCGATGTTGTCTTGTCAGGAATTAGCTGTCAGGATGGTTGGTACAAGAAAAATAGTAAAAAGGATAAAGAGAAGTGCGAGCTAATCCTAAGCCAATTAGGCATTCAAGATATTTCACGCAAGTTGATTGGTGAACTCTCCGGGGGACAAATGCAACGAGCTTTTTTAGGCAGAGCTCTGATATCTGATCCCAAATTACTGATTCTTGACGAACCTGGTACTTATGTCGATAATCAGTTTGAGAATGAGTTGTACAAAAAATTAAAAGAATTAAACAAGCAAATGGCAATCATGCTTGTAACTCACGATATTGGGTCAATAAGCTCTTATGTAAAAACCATTGCTTGTGTTAATAAAAATCTGTATTATCATCCATCGAATATTATAACACAAGACCAACTGACGTCTTACAATTGTCCAATAAAATTGATTACCCATGGTAATATTCCACATACGGTGTTAGAATCACATGATCATACTTCTAATAACAATAACTGAAATGCTTGAACTTCTTGAATATGATTTCTTTGTTAATGCTTTGATAGCCTCAGTTATCACTTCAATTTCTTGTGGTATCATAGGAACATATATTGTGTCTAGAAGGATGGTTTTTCTTGGAGGTGGCATAACTCACGCTTCTTTTGGAGGTATTGGAATTGCTTATTATTTAGGGATAACCCCAATGCTTGGGGCTGCTGTCTTTGCTGTTTTATCTGCGTTTGGAATTAATTATTTCACTTCTAAAGGTAACTTAAGACAAGATTCTTCGATTGCAATATGGTGGTCGTTAGGTATGGCAATAGGAATTATATTTATTGCTGTCACTCCGGGTTATGCGCCTAATCTTATGGGTTTTCTTTTTGGAAGCATATTGACAGTTACGAGCTCTGATTTATTGTTTATGGGGATTATTACTTCTCTAGTAGTTTTGTTGTTTATTGCTTTCTATAGATTAATTATAATAATATCATTTGATGAAGAGTTTGCCAAGGCAAGAAATCTTCCCACTAATTTGTTCAATAATGTTTTAATTGCACTTTCAGCACTTGTTATTGTTGGAAGTATTAGAGTTTCTGGGGTAATACTTGTGCTTTCATTACTTACAATACCCCAAGTTACAGCAAATATATTTTCAAAGAAGTTTTCAAATATTGTTTTAGGTTCTATATTGATTGGTTTTTTTGGAATGGTCTCCGGTCTTATTATATCTTATCTTACAAATCTACCTTCAGGGGCAACAATTATCTTAGTATTGACATGTTTCTTTATAATTGTAAAAATATTTGAAAGTATAAATATCAAAAAAAGGATCAGAGTTCATCTTTAATAAATTCACCGATGACCTTTGATAACTTCACTGCTGATTCTTTTTCCAAGTGGCTTCCATCATAAGTTTTATATTCGGTTGAATTAATATCAATCCATTTTCCCCCTGCATTAATAAATCCTGAGCGTATTAACTCTTCATCGAATAATCCCATTGTGTCTTCCAATTCTTTCATCGGAACTGAAACAGGTGGGTAAAAGCCGACGACCAATATTCCCTTTTCATTCCATTCTTTAACCTGATTTATTAGTTCATCAATATATTTTTGCTCTACTTTATATTTTGAATAGTCATCAATATAAGAGGGTATAGCTTCCATTGTGTCAATAGGGAACTTAATAGATTCTACATAGCCGGTTGGATGATAGTTATTGATATAGTATGATTTATGAGAATCTTCTTTGAATTCATCTATTATTTGCTCAGGAGTTACTGAAGAAAAATGATATAAAATTCCATTTAGATATAATCTCTCAAATATTTCTTCACGTGGACGTTTTTTCTCATTTACAAATTGCTTGTTATCCCTTGTAAACCTGGTGAGACAATTAGTCGTTATTCCAACAATTATTGCTTTTTGTTTGCTATTTTCAGATAATTTTCTTTCAGCTTCTTTGAAGATCTCTTTGTTTAAGCCTCCGTTTGAATATGCAAAGTTTAATATTTCTTTATCAGGAATCGACTCTGACATAAGAGAAGGTGAAACACTTCGGTAGGTTCGTGAATCACCTATTATCACAATATCATATCTTGAAGGGGCAAATGTTTTTTGTGTCCAAAAACGGTCGCCAAGATATTTTTCTTCATTCTTGGGCAGCAAGAAGCTAAGAGCAATTATTAGAATTGCTGCAATTGATAGAGTGTATGATATTTTTTTATTTTTATCCATATCAGAATTGAAAATAAATAAATTCACTTCCCGGTCCCCTAAAGAAAACTATAGCCGATATCATTATTGCGTACATTATTATTTCTGCCCAAGCCCATTTGTTTTTCGTAAGGTTAATCTTATTCTTTATACCACTGGCTGCAATTATTTCAATGATAATCATTATAATGATATAAACTGTTCCGTTTGTTTCCCATCCTAAATTAAATTGCCCTGAAAAAGAGAACATAACTTTTATGATATCCCATGCCTGCGTTATTGATTCAGCCCTGAAAAATACCCAAGCAACTATTACTTGGATCAACACTATCAAGCAGCCTAATATTTTAAGTAGTACATTTCTTTTAAACCAATCTGGCCAACCTGTTATTTTTTCTATAGATGAATAGAGGGCATGTATTGCGCCCCATATAAGGTATGTCCATGCTGCTCCATGCCATAGTCCTGATAAAAGCATTGTGATCCATAAATTCAAATGCTGCCTGAACTTGCTTGTTTTATTTCCTCCTAAAGGAATATAGACATAATCTTTAAACCAAGTTGATAAGGATATATGCCAGCGTGTCCAGAATTCTCTTAAAGATCTTGAAATATATGGGTGATTAAAATTGTCGGGGAAATCGTATCCCATCCATTTTGCCAATCCTCTAGCGATATCGCTATACCCTGCAAAATCACAGAAAATCTGAAATGAGAAGGCAATCATGATTCCCCACCAATAAGATGTTGAAGGATTAATTTCCGGCTGACTGAAAGCTGCAACAACAAGGGGCGCAAGATTATCTGCTATTACTACTTTCTTGAAATAACCCTTTATTATAAACCTCAATCCATTCCACGACTCTTCCTTCGATACTTTAGTTACTTTTAGAAGTTGAGGAAGCATGTCTTTTGCTCTTAGTATTGGACCTGCAACAAGTTGGGGAAACATTGATATGAAAGCAAAAAAATGGGTAAGGCTTCTTGTTGGCTCGAGTTTTCTTTTATAAACATCTATAGTATAACTCATGCTTTGGAAAGTATAAAAGCTGATACCTACAGGAGTTATTAAGAAGAAATCATTAATGTTCGCCGAAAATGAAAATTGTCCTGATAATCCGAGAAGGGCATCTAAATTCTGAGCAAAAAAACCTGAATATTTGAAAATTGATAAAGCGCCAATATTTGCTGCAAGGGAAGAAATTAGAAGGGGTTTGCGAAATCTCTCGTATTTAACCATCCCAATACCAGCAAGATAGTCAACCCCCCCGCTGAAAACTATGAGGAACAGGAAACGCCAGTCCCACCAACCATAAAAAACGAACGACATCAAGGTAAGCCAAAAAAGCCGCCCTTTAACATTGTTGCCTACGAATTTAGAAACAATGAAATATATGATAGCAAAAGCTACGAATATTAGAGAGTTAAAGAGCATAGTATGATTTGGAATGATAAAAATAAACTATTTCTTCAATTCCCATTCGAAACCATCTTTCTTATCTTTAATCTCAAAGCCAAGTTTTGTTAATTCATTACGTATTTTATCCGAAGTTGCCCAGTCTTTATTAGCTTTTGCTTCTATTCTTAAGTTTAAAAGTAAATTTACCACGTCGTTAAAAACTTCATTGTTTGACGAAGTTTGATTTTCATTCCTAAGACCAAGTATTTCATAAACAAAATCATGAAAAAGTTTCTTTAATGAAGCAAGATCTTTATTATTAATTGTCTCTTTTCCATCTATAATTGAATTAATAATCCTGACACCGTCAAATAAATTTGCAATAACAATCGGACTGTTAAAATCATCATTCATAGCTTCATAACAGTTGGAACTTATTGCTTCTATGTCTACTGTAGATTTTTCGGAAGCAGCAATACGATCAAGTGAATCGAATGCCTTCATTAGTCGTTCCATTCCTTTTTCAGCTGCTTGAAGTGCTTCATTTGAGAAATCAACAGTACTCCTATATTGTGCCTGGAGAATAAAAAACCTTATAGTCATTGGTGAATATGGTTTCTCAAGTAATGGATGTTCTCCTGCAAGAAACTGATCCAGAGTTATTGAATTACCAAGAGACTTGCCCATTTTTTGTCCGTTGATGGTAATCATGTTGTTGTGCATCCAATACTTTACTGATTCAAAACCTAATGAAGCACAACTCTGAGCTATCTCAGCTTCATGGTGTGGAAATAAAAGATCCATTCCTCCTCCATGAATATCAAATTTCTCGCCCAGATATTTTTTACTCATTGCAGTACATTCTGTATGCCAACCGGGAAATCCTTCGCTCCATGGAGAAGGCCAGTGCATTATATGTTCAGGCTGAGCTTTTTTCCATAAAGCAAAATCAATCCCCGACTTCTTTTCATCTTGTCCATCAAGATCTCGGGTATTTGATATAAGATCTTCAATCTTCCTTCCTGAAAGTTTTCCGTAGTCAAATTCTTTTGAATATTTCTCTACATCAAAATAAACTGAACCTTTACTGATATATGCAAAACCGTTATCAAGTATTTGTTTCACAAGTTCAATCTGCTCAATAATATGACCCGAAGCTGAGGGCTCAATACTTGGAGGAAGAACATTCAGTTTATCCATGCTTTGGTGATAGGAATTTGTATAGGTCTGTACAATTTCCATCGGTTCAACCTGATCTAATTTTGCAATCTTGGCAATTTTATCCTCACCGCTGTCTGCATCATTTACTAAATGTCCTACATCTGTTATATTTCTAACATAGCGGACTTTATACCCTAGATGTTTTAAATATCTAAAAACAAGGTCAAAAGTGATTGCAGGCCTTGCATGTCCCAGATGAGCATGCCCATACACCGTAGGACCGCATACATAAAGACCGACTCTACCCGTAGTTAAAGGCTCAAATATTTCTTTCTTTTTTGTTAGGGTGTTATAGATAAAAAGGTTCTGTTCCATCTTGCAAATTTTAAGCTGCAAAAATAGCTATAAAATATTAATATATATTTTAACCTCGTCTTAATATTAACGTCGTTTGTCATCATAATTTGGAGTTTAATCACAACAATTCTTCCTTTAATCAAATATTAAAAATTGATTCTATTCCTTGATTATTAATGTAATAGCAGTTTGTAAATTTGAAGGACCAAAAAACATGTGATATGAAAACGCTTTATCTATTATTAACCCTTATTATACTGCTTATTTCATTCAATTTGAAAGCTGAAGGCTTTTTCAGTAAAGAGAATGTGATCGAAATTCCTGCCTCTGAATTAGAGACCTTAATCAAAATATACGAAAATACTAAAGGTGACACTTGGATACAGAATCGCGACTGGTTAATCACTAATACTCCTTCAAGTTGGTATGGGATTACTATTATGAACGGTCATGTTACAAGTATTAGCTTGAATGCGAATAACCTTTGTGGTTCCATTCCTTCAGAAATAGGAAATCTTTCGCACTTAAAGGAGCTTTTTTTATATGGTAACAAGCTGACAGGTGAAATTCCGGCTTCTATTTGTGACCTAAAAAAACTTAAACATTTCAACTGTGCTAACAATAAGATTTCAGGGAATTTACCCGAAAATATTGGTAATTTGCTTAGCATTGAAGAGCTAATCCTTTCGAACAATCTATTGGAAGGGACAATTCCTTCTTCAATTTCAAAGTTAGAAAACCTAAAGGGATTATCAATGTGCAATAACAATCTCTCAGGAAGTTTGCCTGAATCGATCATGTCTCTTAAAAATATTGTATACCTATCGCTTTCAAACAATAAATTGAGTGGCAGTATTCCAACAGGATTAAGTGAACTTCATAAAATGAAATGGTTAAATCTTTCCAACAATAATTTCACAGGAGAAATCCCCAAAGATATTGACGGCATGAAAGACCTAACCAGAATAAATCTTAGTAATAATAAGTTGTTTGGTGGTATCCCCGACGACCTTTCTTTTATGGAAAACCTTAAATATATTAACTTGTCAAACAATATGCTTTCCGGCGACGTTCCTTTTGAGCTTAACAAAAATAAAAAGAAAAAAGGTCTTATTATTTACAACAACAATTTCGCAAATGCTGCTATTTGATTTGAATTAATTCAAATTGCTGCTATTTTTGTTTCATCATATATGAGCAGCACTATTCCATAGGATTATTCCTTTTAAGCATAATGCATTTCTCTGATATATGAATTTTAAGGTGCAAGTGCTACCTTGTTTAGTCAATGGTTTTAAAAAGTGTACATCGAAATCTAAAATATATTTACACTGACAATAAAGAATAACTTACCAACATGGCGATAATTGAAAAATCATATAAAGAGATTAACGAAAAAATTCTAAAAGGGGAGGCAGTTGTACTTACTGCTGAAGAAGTTGCTCAAATGGCTTTAACTGCTACTCCTGAAGAAATTGTCGAAAAGGTTGATGTCGTTACAACTGCAACATTTGGTGCTATGTGCTCCAGTGGCGCTTTTATCAATTTCGGACATTCAAACCCTCCAATAAGAATGGAGAAAATTCGCTTGAATGGTGTTCCTGCTTATGGTGGTCTTGCTGCTGTCGATACATATATTGGAGCGACTTCAACCGGTTCTAATGCTCCGGAATATGGTGGGGCTCACGTAATTCAGGATCTTATTGAGGGCAAAGACGTCATTCTTGAAGCATGGGGCAAGGGCACAGATTGTTATCCAAGGAAACATATTCGTACTATTATCAACAAGGATACAGTAAACGAGATGATCCTTTTTAATCCCAGAAATGCTTACCAGAATTATAATGTTGCAACCAATACTACCAACAAGACAAAATATACTTACATGGGCACTTTGCTGCCTAATATGAAAAATGCTAATTATTCAACTGCTGGCGAACTTAGCCCCCTATTAAATGATCCTGAATTTAAGACTATCGGTATTGGCACCCGAATATTTCTTGGCGGAACCACAGGATATGTTGTATGGCCGGGAACCCAATTTCATACAACAAAACCAAAAGACGAAAAGGGAGTACCCATTACTAATGCAGCTACTTTAGCTGTCATTGGTAATTTAAAAGAGATGAACAGTGAATTTATTCAAGCTGCCTATTACGAGAAATACGGAGTAAGCATGTTTGTTGGAATCGGTATTCCTATTCCTATACTGAATGTTGAAATGGCTAAAAGGGTTTCAATAAATAACAGCCAAATAGAAACCAGTGTGCTGGATTATGGCTCCCCCGGAACTCCTAAACTCGGACAGGTTACATACGCTCAACTCCGTTCAGGTGAAATAGATATCAACGGACAAAAAGTGCGTACTGCTCCTGTTGCCAGCTTGGCAAAAGCCAGAAAGATTGCTCAAATTCTTAAAGAGAAAATCCAAAAAGGGGAATTCACAATTCAGGAACCTATTCAAATGTTCCCATCAAATACCTCTTTAAAAGGACTGGTTGAAGTAGAAATTAAAGAAGAAGGAGTAGAATAATGAATTTCATTAAAAGAAAAGTTATTCTGAGATTTCCCCCTCAGAATGTAGAAAAACCTCTTAGTTATGTTCTTGTTAAAGATTTCGATATCAGAATAAATATTCTTAAGGCTGAAGTTATGCCGGGTAGGAAAGGAAGCCTGCTCCTGGAAATGGAAGGGCTGCAGGAAAATATCGATAAGGGTATTAAATATCTTCAATCTGAAAATGTAGAATGTCAACCTCTTGAAAAGGAACTCAAATTAGATATCGATAAATGTATCAGTTGTGGGAACTGTACTTCAGTGTGCTTTGCCGGTGCTTTAACCATGAATACTCAAACCTGGGAGCTTGATTTTAATAAAGAAAAATGCATCTTATGCGAACTTTGTGTTAAAGCATGCCCCCTCCGCCTATTTGAAATAGATTTCAGGGATGATAACGGATGACATATGAGCCTCGCTTATATAGAACCAAAATGGGCAACTCCCGTTTTGAATCATTTGAAATTAACTATAAGGATTCAAATCTTTGGATTGGGATTGACAAAAGCTCCTTTAATAAATTCATCCCTTTTTTTGCTTTGAAAAAGCTTACTGAACAGAGAGAAGCACTGGAAGCATATATAAAACTGGATCCTAATTTCAAATCTTCATTCTCACCTATTGATATATTGCCAACAGCTCCCAATATTGCTATTTTCATGGCTGATGCTGCAAGGAAAGCAGGAACAGGACCAATGGCTGCTGTTGCCGGCGCCTTCTCTGAATTCATTGGTAAAGCTATTCAGACGGAGTTCAAAATAAAAGAAATTGTTGTTGAAAATGGGGGGGATATTTGGCTCGATATAAATTACAATTTAATTTTGTCAATCTATGCAGGTAACTCTCCTCTTTCTGAGAAAATAGCTATAGAAATAGATTCTCTCTATTCTCCCCTGGGAATTTGTACCTCTGCAGGTAATGTGGGTCCCTCAATAAGTTTTGGGAATGCTGATGCTGTTGTTGTTGCTTGTAAAGATGCAGCCCTCGCTGATGCATTTGCTACAGCCGTAGCCAACAATATTAAGAATGCCGGAAATATTCCTTTACAACAGGAAATATACAATGCTTATCAAGAAATTTTATCCCTTGTTATTATTTGTGAAGGTAACGTCGGTATGAGCGGTATATTTAAAGTAAGACCTGCTTATCAGTAATTAATTACAATTCCTTGCTTCCAGGGTAATCCTCTGTATAAAGCACGGATATCATACTTTGATACTTTTAAAACTAATGTTGGTTGGTAGTCTTGTTTTTCTTTCTTTAA
This sequence comes from uncultured Prolixibacteraceae bacterium, assembly GCA_964393405.1. Lineage (GTDB taxonomy): Bacteria > Bacteroidota > Bacteroidia > Bacteroidales > Prolixibacteraceae > CAYMTR01. The sequence continues at coordinate 101,960 of CAYMTR010000001.1, read as the reverse complement.
AAGATTAACAGCCCTTTTTAAGAAGAATCTTTGATTGAACATGTCTTTATTATATTTCTTGCCAACTTCCTTTTCTGCTTCTGTTTCCCATTCAGGCTGTACCATTATTAGTTTAAAACCGTTATCAAGGTCGATTGAATAATAAGCTGGTTCACATGCAACAGAATCAGGTATTGTAAGATGTTTTAACGCCTCTAATGTGTCCTTTGGTGCTTTCTTGTATTCAATGGGCTCTTTAACTAAAGAGCAATATTCTTTAACATTAGAGAGAGGTTTTGAAAAGTATTTGTAATATGCTGGGCCATTAAAACCATCGAATATTCTGTCTTTTTTATAGCCATACATCTTAGATTTTCTAATGGTCACTCCTTTCATTACAAGATTTAAAGTGCTGTCTTTAAGATTAATTACCAAGCCGATTGAATCCCTTTTTGCTAATGAAAGTTGAGCATCTATAAAGGCTTTCTCTTTTATTTGAGGCAACAACTTCGGAAAGTCAGCCATGTTTTGATGCTTCTTAATATATACACTATCTTTCAATACATCACTGTTTAATTTGTTTACAGTAATTATCGGGTCAACAGCTTCAAAATATAAGTATATACAACCTATGATACTGAACACTGTTATTAATAATATTTTGATCGTTTTCATTATTATCGGCTTAATTTTTTAGTATATAAATACGTTAGACTCCTTCTCGAGCGATTTGTATACAATTTCAAGGTCATCATCATTGAGTCTTATACATCCATGCGTTACAGGTAATCCAAGATATCTTTGCCACACTGTTCCGTGTATCATATATCCGTCACCAAGATTTAGGGCATAATCACCAAGCGTTGCTTCATCAAAGCGATCAGGATGATTTGGTCCGGGAACAGGAAGACCTTCTTCTACAAATGCCCAATCCGGTTTTGTCCATACGGGATTTGTTCTTTTTAACCTAACAGTAAATTTACCCTTTGGAGTTTTAAATAACCATTTTCTTCCTTTTTTCTCAAGTAGTGTATTTTTCCCTGTTGAGCATTTCCCATAGCGAACCATTTCAAATCCTTTAAACAAGTAGAAATTATTGTCTGTACTGTTGATTACAAGGTAATGCTTCTTGGGTGTAAGACCATTCAATTTCTTTTCATTTTGAGCGAGATTCTTTTCAATTGCATCCTTGGCTATGGTATATTCTTCCGACTTGCTATCTGAAAAAAGTTTGTACTGTCGCGATGATAAAGGATATGCAATTGACTGGGCTATAGCAGGCAGAAAGATTACAAAGAGTGAAACAACTATAATTATCAATGGAATCCTTACAAAAGGCTTTGATAATATAGCTCTGAATCCGCTCTTTTTTTCGGCGCTGATTTCCTCGTTATTGAAAATATTTTCGCTCATAATAATAATTTTTCATTAAAAGAATAAAAGCTTATTTCAAAATCTCATCAAGAGATTTAAGTGACCCTATAATTGTAACCGGTGTACCTACAGCACATTTTGCATATAGTTTATCCATTTCTTTGTTTGAAAGAGCAATGCAACCTTCTGTCCAATCTGCACCTTTCCCACCCTCTCCATGTATTTCAATAAGGTTACCTATACCTCTGTAAGAAGACACTATCCCTTTCTTTTTGTTCATTGCAAATCTTCTTTTATCTTCTTCATTTGGATAATTGAGAAGCAAAGCCTTGTGGTAGCAGCTCCTTCCATTGTGTTTCTTGTCGATGATTTTATAATTGCCCTCCGGAGTCGATTTATCTCCCTGCTGGTTCTTTTCGCTCATCCAGTTTTTCCCAAGGTCAACTTCATATTTTTCTTTAAGAACGCCCCCTTGATAAAGCATTAACTCTCTTGAAAATTTGTCTACTATTATGTGGTACGAGTTGCTTGATTTTGAATCGTTTATTGCATTTCTGTACCTTCTTTGCCATTCAGGATAGTTTTTGAAATAATTCTTTAATATATTCTCTGCCTGAAAGTATGTTGTGTTAATTAATTTCTTTGATTGGTCAATTTTCTCCTTTGCTTTAATCAAATCTGACTTTTCATATGCTAAGCGAGCTTCTTCATAGAGCAAACGCCCTTTGTTATATTGTTTTCTGAAACCATCAACCTGAGGGATATAGTCGAAGTTTTTCTGAAAATAATCAATCTTCTTTTTTACAGCATCAATGTCCCTTTTTGTTTCTCTATTAAGGTTCTTTGAGTTTGTATCTGCTTCAGTTGCAGCAGCCTTGGCTAGCCGTGCTGCTTTAAGGGAAAGTGTTTTAACTTTATCGTACTGGCGGAAAAGAAAGAATCGCTGATTCTCCGCTTTCCAATAAATCATGGCAGAGTCATAGCTAGCTGTCGCATTATTGTAAAGTTTTTTTGCATACCTCTGGGCATTTACTTCTTTGGCCTTAGATATGCTGACTCTGGCATCCTTTATTTCTTCTACAGGTGGTTTATCCTTTGTCAGAAGCAGGATGGTAAACACTAAAAGTAAAATTACAAAAGGAGATAAAATAAGAATTCTTCTAAATGGTCTCTTGAGTCTTCTTCTCATTGATAAAAAGGATCGTTAAAACATAAAAATCCCCGGGAATAAAAAGTCCCGGGGCAATTTTTTTATTTTGTTGAAAAATCAGTAAATAGTTAAAATACTATTTTGTGTATTTTTCAATAACAGCTTTTAATTCGTTGTTGATGTTCATTGCTTGTTCTTTTACAGCTTTAGCTTTGTCAAGAGTAGTAATGAAGTTTTCAGTTCCAACAGCAGCTGATACTTCAGCAGCAGTAGTTTCGATAGTAGCGATTTCACCTTTGATAGCCATCAATACTGTTGAACCACCTTTGCCTTTTGGAGCTTTTGATACTAAATCTTTGTTTTCAGCAACAATAGTTGCAATGTCAGTCAATGTCTGCTGAATTTCAGCTTTCAATTCATTGATCCTTTGTTCAGTTTTTGCTTTTACATCTTCGCTGAGTGTAACAACGTTTACTAACTGAGCTTTTTCATTTTTGTAGCTTTTGAACAATTTTGATTTCTTAGCTTCAATTGATTCAGTAGCAACATTCATTGAATCTTGGAGAGCTGCAAATACTTCAGGAACATAAACATCAGCTTGTGCTGTTCTTGCTGCTTCGATTGCTGCTGTTGCATTGTCGATTTCAACTTGTGGTACTTTTGCACATCCTGATAATACAAACATTGCAATAGCGAGTGCTGAAAGGCTTAATAATAATTTGTTTTTCATTTTAATAAAAATTTATGTTTAATAATTTGTTATTTACTTCTGTTTGTCAGAAGAAGATCATGTTTTGTAATAAATTCAACATTCTTGTTATTAAGACGATATTGATATTTAAAGTAACAGCTAATAATGAATTTTTTTTTTGTATGTTCGCAATAATGATTTTATAAAGATCTTTAATGAGCTAAAATATACAAAATGAAATCATTATAAATTTGTTGTTTTTTATTATTATTATCAATACTGTTATAATAATTCAGGTGTAAAAGTATATAATTTTAATGGAATGAATGAAAAATCATTTAAATTATTGTCTGATGTAGAATTAATTAACGTTATACAAGCAGAAAATTCCTCTGCCCATTTCGAAATACTATATAAAAGATATCACAAAAAGGTTTTAGACAAATGCCATAGCCTTGTAAAAAACCGACATCTAGCCGAAGAACTTACCGAAGATATCTTTTCTAAAACCTTCGAAAAGTTGTCTAGCTTTAAAAATCTTTCTTCTTTTTCTTCATGGTTATATTCTCTTTCTTATAACCATTGTATCGACTACCTTAGAAATAAAAAGAAGTTGCATTACCCTGAATATAACAGGGAAAATGAACTCCCCGAAATTGTTGACGAAACTGAAGAAAATTTAAACGAAATTGATTACGACAAAATGATGATCATTTTTGAAATGATCCACCCCGAAGAAAAAGCTTTGCTGACCATGAAATATCAGGACAATCTTTCTATGAAGGAAATTGGTGTATCTCTCAGAGTTAGTGAAGACGCTGCTAAAATGAGACTCAAAAGAGCTAGAGCCCGAGTCGTTTATTTATATAAAGAAAAATTTTGGGATAAATAACTCTTAGTTTCGTTACATAAGTGTTTTTTCTCGTCTCAACAATAAATCAACATCTTATTAATATTTTTAAAACCAAAATTTAATCTTAAAATGTTGTTTTTTTTACATCTTACATAATTTTATCATAATGATTAACTTTTTTTCTAAAATTTTTAATGGCTCATTTTTCTCTCCCCCGGAAGAGGTTAAAAATGCTCTGAAAGATAAATTCCCTGATGTAATTAATGTTGAATGGAATAAATCAGGCGACTCATACGAAGCTATATTTTATAAAGACAGCATTGAATATATTGCCAATTTTGACAAAAATGGCGAATTAAAAGTTTATAAAATGTTCTTACCCGAAGGTTATTTACCAGAAAATATTAAAGCAACTGTTAATAAGAAAGGTGAACTGATGAACGCCGTTATGATCAATAAAGGCAATTCTATAACCTATGAAATTATTTTCAGAGATACTGAACTAATACGATCCGTTATGTTGCTTAACGAAAAAGGGATTATTCTTGAAGAAAGATTACTCTGATTCCTTTTTATATACTGTAAAAAAATCCCTTTCAATTTTCATAAATTGAAAGGGATTTTCTTTAAAATATTTTGGATTTTACCAAATTACTGCCCTCTCATTATCTGCCAGATACATGTAATCTCCTTCTTTTACATCGAACGAGTTATGAAATTCTGGTACATTTCTAAGTGGACCAATCACTCTATATCTGCCAAGTGAATGTACATCTTCTGTTGTAAGCCTTAGAATTTCTTTGTCCCTGATATTGCTGGCCCATACATGCGCATACGCAAGAAAGAACCTCTGGTCAGGTGTAAAATTATCAATAGGACTTGTTTCTTTGCTCGCATTCTTAAACGCTTGATATGAAATGTTTAGCCCTCCAAGATCTGCAATGTTTTCGCCAAGCGATAACTGTCCGTTTGCATGTACTGTATCTAAAACTACAAACTGATTGTATTGGTCTACAAGCTTCTGTGATCTTTCCATGAACTTCTTGCTGTCTTCTTCTGTCCACCAGTCGTTGAGGTTGCCTTCTTTATCAAACTTACGTCCCTGGTCATCAAATCCATGGGTCATTTCATGACCAATAACTACTCCAATTGCTCCGTAATTTACTGCATCATCAGCATCAAGATAGAAGAATGGTGGTTGTAATATAGCTGCCGGGAATACAATTTCATTCATCGAAGGATTGTAATATGCATTCACCATTTGGGGCGGCATAAACCATTCCGACCTGTCGACAGGTTTGTTTATCTTTGCAAAATTATATTCTGTTTCAAACTTCCACGATCTGAAAACATTATCAAGGTAGCTGTCTTTTTTGATTTCAAGACCTGAATAATCTCTCCACTTGTCGGGATAACCAATTTTTACGTTCATAGTGGAAAGCTTTTCCTGAGCTTTTACTTTTGTCTCATCACCCATCCAATCAAGCTTTTCAATTCTCTGTCCAAGCGAAGTCTTTAAGTTTTCAACAAGATTGACCATTCTTTCCTTTGCTTCGGGAGGAAAATATTCAGCCACATATAGCTGGCCGATTGCTTCACTTAATGTGCCACTTACTGTTCCCTGAACTCTTTTCCAGCGTGCACGGTTTTTCTCCTGCCCTTTCATTTGTTTACCGTAAAAATTGAAATTCTCTTCTACAAAGTCAGATGAAAGATATGCAGCAGCTGAATTTATAATGTTCCACTCAAGATATGGTTTCCATTCTTCAACAGGAATCTCAGCCATCATGGTTCCAATTTCCTTGAAAAACAGAGGCATACACACATTTATGTCTTTCTGATCAGCCAAGCCTACTGTTGCAAAAAACATGCTCCAGTCGAATCCCGGTGAAAGCTCTGCCAATCCTTTAAGGTCCATTTTGTTGTATGTCTTATCAGGGTCACGCAGTTCAACTCGTGTCATCGAGGCATTGGCAAGCCTTGTCTCAATATTCATTATTTTCGATGCTTTGTCGTTAGCAGTAACTTCATCGTCACCTGCTAATACAAACATGTTTGTCACAAATTTCAGGTATCCGGCTCTTATTTCCTGCGAACGAGGATCCTGGTTTATGTAATAATCGCGGTCGCTAAGTCCTAATCCTCCTTGATACAGCAACGCTATAACCCAATTGCTATTCTTATCGTCGGTGGATCCAAAGAAAGCAAACAGCGGACCATTGCCGGCAAGGTGCATTTTTGCGATATAACTCTGTACATCTTCATTTGTATTTAGCGAAGCTATCTCAGCAAGATAAGGCTTTAGTGGAGTAGCACCCTGACTATCGATGCTTACAGAATCCATGCCCATATTGTACATGTCGGCAATTTTCTGTCCTACAGTACCATATTCATGTTTCTCAGATTTTACTTTATCAAAAAGCGCCTGAAGCTGTTCCTCAGCGGTGTCGCGTAATTTATCGAATGTACCGAACCTGCTTTTATCATCGGGCAGGGGGTTGTTAACTTTCCAACCGCCATTTGCATAGTTGTCGAAATCGGCAGTCGGATTAACAGTAAGATCTAGGTTCGCAGGATCTATTGCTTTAACTTGGGTCTTTTCCTCTGTCTTACAAGAAAAGATGGTCGCTGTGAGCATCAAGAAAACCATTAATACTGAATAATTTAATTTTTTCATATAAAACTGTTTACGTGTAATTTGAATATTAGACAATAAACGTTTCAAATAATTACAATGTTTGAAAAATTATTAAATAAAATCTCTTTTATTTGGTCAATGTGAATTTATCCTTTTTTATTCCGGTATATTCAAATTTCAACTTTATCTGATTAAATAATTATCATTAATATTAAAATCTGATTCTAAAGGAATTATTATGATTGATTTTTTTCTGGTTATATCCGACAATGATTTATCTGATTTAGTAAAAGTCTTGAACATTTCACATGGTACTGTAGCCGAGGAGTTTGGATTTACGAAGGAAAGCAATTCAACCAATAACGCATTTATTGACGAGCCTACTTTAAAAACCCAGTTGAGCAAAGGAATTCAATTGTATTCCATGTTGGTCGATAACACAATTGTAGGCTGTATCGCAATTGAAAAATCTACAAGACTGATTAACACCTTCTATATCGAGAAGGTATCAGTTATTCCGGAGTTTAGAAATCAAGGGTATGGGGTCATGTTGATGGATTTCGCAACTTCAAAAATAAAAGAATCGGGAGGTGAGAATATTTCTATCGCATTAATTGATTCATACACAAAACTCAAAAACTGGTATTTATCTCAAGGATTTATAGAGACGGGTACTAAAGATTTTGAGCATTTGCCATTTAGAGTATGCTTTATGAATAAACAAATTTAAATAATACCACATTAGTACCTGAACCGTACCACATTCGTCCTTTCTCCCTTTATAAAGGGAGAAAGGACGAATGTGGTACTAATGTGGTACTGATTGTGAGTGTTTTTCGTTAAGAAGAGTTAATTTGCAGGAAATTAAATATTACTTCATGGAACTGAAAAAAACTAATCTTAATCTGATATCTGAACTTCGTAAGCAATATCTTAATTCTCTGTATGAATTTCAGGATATTTATTTGGAATTCATTGTAGAACAATCGGATTGCTATCTCTTGGAAAACTACAACAACAGGATAGGGTATGTTATAATTTCAGAAGATAATGCGTTAATTGAGCTGTTTGTAATAGGAATGTTTTCACACGATAGTGTTAAATACTTCAATCAAATAGTTAAAGATCTGAACATTCATAGTGTTCTATGCAAATCATACGATTCGCTCTTAATGAATTGTTGCCTCTCTAATAATATGACTTATAAACTAATTGGCTGCTTATATCGCGATTTTGTAGACCGGGGAATAAACAAGAGTATGGAATTAAATTTCAGATATGCCGGTGATTCAGATATGCCATTTTTATTGAGTCAGGAAGATGAAGTTTTCGAGCCAAAAGAGTTTTTGAAGAGGTTTGTTGACAACAAGTCGATATTAGTATTTGAAGATTTTGAAGATATTGTAGGGTGTGGATTTCTTACAAGGGTTAATGAAGACTTTGATTATTACGATTTGGGAGTTTGGATTGACGAAAAGTACCGCAGAAAGGGATATGCAACTCAAATAATGCTTCAAATGATTGATTTATGCAATATTAAAAACCTGAAACCGATATGTGGGTGTGATATAGATAACGCTGCTTCCCGGGGTATGCTCAATAAATTGGGGTTCTATAGTAAGCACAAATTGATTGAATTCTCTTAATTTTGTAGTCTCACCGGGAATCGAACCCAGATCTACAGTTTAGGAAACTGTCGTTCTATCCGTTGAACTATGAAACCAAAGTGGTGCAAAAATAGATAAAAAGGCTTTTTATCCAAAATAAAGATCAATTAACTAAGTATTCTTTTTTTTATTTTCTATAAATATTTAGTGTACTGTCATAAATACGCTCAGATTTAATAGGCATATTTTCAAATTCAGGCGCTTTTATTCCTTTTTTAAATTTCTTATCACCAGTATATACGTGTACCTCATCCCAAAGTTCCCTTTTTATGAAAAAGGAAAGTGTTTTTGTTCCCCCTTCAATTATAACAGACTGTATTTCATTTTTATACAGGAAGTCAAGAAGAGTGTCTATTAAATCGTCACCATTGCTGATTACCATGCTGTTAGGGTAATGTTTTTCATTTTTATTGCCTGAAATTATTATTGTTGGGCAGCTTCCATCAAATATTGCGAGATTAGTTTTCAGCCTGCTTTTCAGGTCAGGAATAATTCTTACTGGCTGATTGCCATACCAATCTCTTAATGTCAGCGAGGGGTTGTCTTTTAATGCTGTATCTGTTCCTATGAAAATGCCCTGCTCAGTCGACCGTTGGCGGTGAACAGCCACCCGGGCTATTTCGTTTGTTATCCAGATCTGATTTCCGCAATCACTTAGCTTTCTTTCAATATCAACAAAGCCGTCTGAAGTCTGTGCCCACTTTAGAATTATGTATGGTCGCTTTTTTTCGTGGAAGGTAAAAAAACGGCGGTTCAATTCAAGGCATTCTTTGCTCAGGATGCCTACTTCAACATCGCAGCCTGAATTCTTTAGCTTTTCAATTCCTTTGCCGGCAACCAGACTGAACGAATCAATTGTGCCAATAGCAACTCTTGGTATTTCTTTTGAAATTATGAGATCGCTGCAGGGTGGGGTCTTCCCAAAGTGTGAGCAGGGCTCCAGATTTACATAGAGGGTTGATTTCTTGAGCAAATCATGATTCTTAACAGAGTTGATTGCATTTACCTCTGCATGGTTCTTTCCGCACCTTTGATGGTAGCCTTCACCTATTATTTTTCCTTCGAAAACGATGACACATCCTACCATAGGATTTGGCGATGTTCTTCCTTCTCCAAGCTTTGCAAGCTCAAGGCAACGGCTCATAAATATTTCATTGGTCTCCGACATATAAGGCAAAAATAATATAAAACAATAAAGTAATGTTGTACTTTAGCAATGAGATGATAAAAACAAAAAAATACATAAGAGAATCCCTTTCAGATATTTACTCCAAAATGGAAATAGATTCATTTGTGTTTTTGATATTAAATCATGTTCTTGGATTAAGCCGAAAAGATATTATTTTGAAGGCTAATGAAATACTTTCACAAGATAAAGTTCAAAAAATCAGTGAGGTAGTTGGCAGGTTAAAAAGTTATGAACCCATTCAATATATTCTAGGGGAAACCGAATTTTTCGGATTAAAGTTTAGCGTTAAACCAGGTATTCTTATCCCCAGAAACGAAACTGAAGAACTGGTAGACTTGATAATCAGGAGTCATGGTGGAAGAAAGGGAAAAATACTTGACATCGGAACAGGTAGTGGGTGTATACCAATAGCATTGAAAAAAAACTTGACAGATTCAGAAGTTTGGAGTTGCGATATTTCAGATACTGCTTTGGCAATGGCAAAAGAGAATGCTCTTTTGAATCGGGCAGAAGTAAGTTTTATGAAATTTGATATTTTATCGGGAACAGAATTTCCAGTTTTTGACTTTGATATTCTTGTAAGCAACCCCCCTTATATCACTGAAAAAGAAAAAGGCTTAATGATGGCTAATGTTCTTAATTATGAGCCTCATGAAGCTCTTTTTGTTCCCGACGATAATCCGTTGAAGTTTTATAGAGCAATAATACTTCAGTCGGAAAAGATACTTAAAAGAGAAGGTGAAGTTTACTTTGAAATAAACGAATTGTATGGTGATGCAACAAAAGAATTGCTGGAAAGCAATAATTTTATTGCTGAGATTATCAGAGACATAAACGGTAAGGACAGGATTGTTCATGCCAAAAGGAAGTCATGAAAAGGGTATATTTAACCATAGGGCTGATAGCTGTTTTTGTAATAGCAGTTTTCTTGATTGTTTTTTCATTGGGGAAAACGAAGAAAAGTTTTGTTAAAAGTGATGAGACTGCTGAGCTTGTATACGTAAAAGGATCAAAAACTGCGGATTTAATTAAACCCTCGCTTTGGGCAATTGGTGGGTTGGAAGGCTTAGGTATTAAAGGAAAGAAAGTGCTTATAAAGCCTTCAATTATTGAAAGCGACACAAATAAAAGAGGGCTCAATACTAATCCGATCCTGATTGGCAGAATTATAAGAGAGTGCTATGATGCCGGGGCTTCAGAGGTTTATGTAACTGACCATGCTTCAGGAGATTGGACTAAATGTTACAAAAATAGTGGGATTGAAAAAGCATCAAAACTTGCTTTTGGCAAGATTATTCCTGCGCATGAAAAAAGGTATTACAGTTTTACAGAATTTAGCGATGATAAAGTGGGATTGCACATACATAGACTTTTAGAAAAGTGCGATATAATTATCAATATTCCGACGTTGACAAAGTCTAATGATGGTAAGGTCAGATCAGGATTATATAACCTTAGTGGTTTGACATGGGAAAACAGAAAAAGTTTTGAGAATAGCCGAGATGAGGTATGGATTGAATATTTCAAAAAATACAAACCATGTTTAACGATTATTGATGCCACAAATGCAGAAAGTACTGCTTTTAAGGGAATTATTGTATCAAAGGATCCTTTGCTTGCGGAAGCTGCTTCATATGCTTTGATAAGTGATAAAGAAATTGATGATACCCTGATGGGTAAGCTTGAAGAGCAGGGTTTGGGAGGTACTAATGTTGAGGGAGTCAATATTCAGTTTGTTGATATTCAATAAAAAAGCGCTCCTGTATAGAAGCGCTTTTAATAATTTTATTTGAAAAATTTCTTGAGGACGAAACTATATTAAGCTTCAGGTTCCTTTGTTGGTTCTTCAGCAGCTGGTTCTTCAGCAGCAACTTCTGCAACAGGCTCAGCAGCTTCGACAACCTCAGCTACAACTTCAGCAGCTTCGACAGCTACGGGTTCAGCCACTTCGACGGGCTCAGCTACAGGTTCATCGGCAGCAGCCACTTCAGCAGCAAGGGCTGAATTTTTCTTAGCGATAGCAGCAGCACGAGCAGCTTTCACTTTAGCTTCAGCTTTGATGCGATCTTCGATTTCAGCTTTGGACGATGAAACAATTTTTTCAGTTTTTGCCTGTTCCTTAGCGTCCTTTTCCTGTTTCCAGGTTTGGAATCTGCGTTCAGCTTCAGCTTGATCAAATGCACCTTTCTTTACTCCATCAAGCAAATGCTTTTTCATGAGTACACCTTTCTGTGAAAGAATAGTCTTTACAGTGTCGGTTGGTTGTGCACCGTTTGTAAGCCATGTCAAGGCTTTGTCGACATCCAGTTCGATGGTAGCAGGATTCGTGATTGGATTCAAAGAACCAATTCTTTCGATATACTTACCATCTCGTGGTGCCCTGCTATCTGCTACCACTATGTGGTAAAAAGCAGCTCTCTTTCGGCCATGTCTGGCCAATCGAATTTTAACTGGCATAAGTAATTAATTTTAAATTATTAATTTTGAATTTTGAGTCCGCAAAAATACAATATTATTTTCTTATTCAAATAGTTTCAATAAAAAAGGATTATTTTTTTAAACTCGCGCAACCTTTATGCATATATTAACATCTGAAATAATAAAATTGAAAGTTTATGAAGATTAAAATTTATATCATTCTTATCACACTTTTATCGTTTTCTCTGTTTATTACTTCCTGTGATGAACAAGAAGAAGAAAAGAAGGAAGCATATGGTGACGTACTCGTAAAGTCAATAATCAGAGGTGATTCAGCAGTTTTTGGCTTATATTATTACACATACTCATGGAGTCAGATGAAAGAAGTAACTGCAAATCGATTGAATCAAACCGACTATGTAACACTTGATACCATGAATTTCAGGTATACGTTTGTACATAATCCTTCTGATGATGATTATTCTTCGGCAGCTCCGACATATGGGACATTCAGATTTAATGTACAGTTTGACGATGGCGACACATTAGTAGTATCTGATTACCTCGATTCAACATTTCTCAGACCTTTGATAATTGAGGATATAGATTTTGATGTAAGCGACGGACAGCTAAAGATCGACTGGAAAGAAAATAAGCTTGCCGATAGTTATAGGGTTGCCCTAATTGATGAGAAAAATGAACTTGCTTATCAGAGTGAGGTACTTGGACCTGCGCAGACTTACATTTATATGAACATGTATGCAAGCGGCTGGCAAGCGTCAAAGCAGCCCAAAGGAGGTGAGAAATACAAGATTTCCATAGCAGCCTATCAGTTTGAGCCGGTAGCAACGGCTTTCGATGTTCAAAGCATTTCCTGGAATGATACTGCTACTGTAGTGTGGACTGTTCTTGAAGACAAATAATTTTCCATCAACTTTTCAACAATCATACAAAAGCCCGTTTAATTGTTTTAATTTTAAGATTCCTGTAATTTGATATGGGTCAATTACATTTATTTTGAAATTCAAACAATTACGATGAAGCCATTTGTTCATTTGCATGTACATTCACAATATTCTATACTTGATGGTCAGGCAAGTATTAGTTCACTTGTAAACAAAGCCCAAATAAACGGCATGAATGCTCTTGCTTTGACAGATCATGGTGTGATGTTCGGCGTCAAGGAATTTTGGAATGCCTGTAAATCAGATAAATATGGTAGGCCTGATGTGCCAAAAGATAATTGGTTCAAGGTTAAACCAATTATTGGTTGTGAAACATACGTGGCAGAGAGGGGCATTGAGAATAAAGTTGGAAAGGAAGACAGATCGGGCGATCATCTTATAATACTAGCAAAAAATCATACAGGGTATAAAAACCTTCTTAAGCTTGTTTCGATAGCAAGCACTGAAGGGTTTTATTATAAACCAAGAATAGACAAATCTCTTCTTGAAAAATATCACGAGGGCATTATTGTTTCATCTGCTTGCCTGGGAGGAGAAGTGCCTCAAAAAATAATGGATGGTGATATAAAAGGAGCAGAAGAAGCAATAAAATGGTATAAAAGCATTTTCGGCGAAGATTATTATTTGGAACTTCACAGGCACCCTGCCGAGAACATAAGAGAAAGGGAAGAGGTTTACGAAAACCAGGTAAAAGTAAACAAGGTGATTATTGAGCTTGCAGCCAAATATGATGTAAAATTAATAGCAGCCAACGATGTCCATTTTACAAATGAGGGAGATGCTGATGCCCATGATATTCTTATTTGCCTGAATACAGGAAAGAATTTTGAAGATGAAAACAGGATGCATTACACCAAACAGGAGTGGTTTAAGTCTGTTGAAGAGATGAACGAACTGTTTTCTGATATTCCTGAAGCTCTTGAAAATACTCAATTACTGGCAGATAAAATTGAGGTTTACGAACTTGATTCCCCGCCTATCATGCCCGAATTTCCTATACCTGAGGAATTTGCTGTATGGGATGATTACAAACAAAGATTTACTGAAGAAGAACTAAGGACAGAGTTTAATGAGTTTGATTCTCTTGGTGGACTTGAAAAGGTTGTTAGGATAAAATACGAAAGCGATTATCTTAAGCACCTTGTTTATAAAGGCGCAGAGAAAAGATACGGAGACAAATTAGAAGAAGTACAGGAGCGGATAGACTTTGAGCTTGATGTAATAAAGCAGATGGGGTTCCCGGGATACTTTCTTATAGTTCAGGACTTTATTAGGGCTGCTCGAGATATGGGCGTTATTGTAGGTCCGGGACGTGGCTCTGCGGCAGGTTCTGTTGTTGCATATTCTATTGGTATTACTAATGTAGATCCGGTTAGGTACGACCTTCTTTTTGAAAGGTTTCTCAATCCTGAGCGTGTATCAATGCCCGATATTGATATTGACTTTGATGACGATGGCCGTCAGCTTGTACTTGACTGGGTGACTGAAAAATACGGCAAAGATAAAGTTGCTCATATTTGCACTTTTGGAACTATGGCAGCAAAGATGGCCATACGTGATGTGGCGAGGGTTTTACAGCTTCCACTTAGCGAAGCCGACCGTATTGCTAAGATGGTTCCTGATGTGCCGAAAATCACCTTGCAGAAAGCATATATTGAAAACCCTGAACTTGAGCTAGAGAAGAATTCCAATAATCAACTTATAGCAGACACGATTCGTTTTGCTGAATCGCTGGAAGGATCTGTCAGACAAACAGGAGTTCATGCGTGCGGGGTGCTGATAGGGAAAGATCCTCTTTATGAGAATATTCCTTTGATGCCCACAAAAGATGAACTTCTTCTTACTACCCAATACGATGGAAGGTTTGTCGAAGCCATAGGCTTGTTGAAGATGGACTTCCTTGGGTTAAAAACACTTTCAATAATTAAGGAATGTCTTGAAAATATAAAGTTGTCAAAAGGTATTGAAATAGATATCGACAACATTCCGATGGATGATCACTTGACATATGAACTTTTTAGCCGTGGTGATACAACTGCAATATTCCAGTTCGAGTCGCCGGGAATGAAGAAGTGGCTTAGATTGTTGCAGCCCAACAGGTTTGAAGATCTTGTGGCAATGAATGCCCTTTATCGTCCGGGACCAATGGAATATATTCCAAATTACGTAGAAAGAAAGCACGGAAGGGAAAAAATAATATATGACCATCCGATGATGGAGAACTATTTGCAAGACACTTACGGAATTACGGTTTATCAGGAACAGGTGATGTTACAGTCGAGGGCTCTTGGCGGATTTACGAGGGGAGAATCAGATTCGCTCCGTAAGGCCATGGGCAAAAAGAACATTGCTCTAATGGACAAACTTAAAACTAAGTTCAGTAAAGGCTGTCTCGATAACCCTCAGTTTGTAGAAGGATGTACAGATAAAGATCCAAATAAACTTATTGATAAAATTTGGAAAGACTGGGAAGCTTTTGCTCAGTATGCTTTCAATAAGTCACACTCTGTTTGCTATGCTTATATTGCTTATCAGACAGGATATCTTAAAGCCTGGTATCCTGCTGAATTTATGGCAGCAGTTCTTAGCCGTAATCTTTCTAATATTGAAAGGATATCGGTCTTTATGGATGAATGCAAATATCTTGGTATTAATGTGCTTAGTCCTGATGTCAACGAATCGTACAGCAAGTTTACCGTAAACAAAAAGGGAGAAATACGTTTTGGAATGTCGGGGGTGAAAGGTATGGGTGAGGGTGCTGTTGATGATATTATTAAAGAGAGAAGGGCGAATGGTGATTTCCAAGATATCTGGGATTTTGCTGAGCGAATTAACTTGAACACTGTTACCAAAAAGAACTGGGAAGCTCTTGTCTATTCAGGAGGTTTCGATTCAATTTCAGGATGCAATAGGGCAAGTTTTTTCAATGTAGATAAGAATGATTTGAATTTTGTTGAGAACCTCATTCGTTATGGCAATCTTATACAGAACGAAAAAAATATGGCGCAACAGAGTCTTTTTGGGGGGACAGAACAGATTGTAATTCAGAAACCCAAGCCGGTTTTATCTGATGAATGGCCAAGTATTATAAAACTGGAGCATGAAAAGAACCTAATTGGAATGTATCTTACTGCTCATCCTCTTGATGACTATAGGCTCGAGATAGACAATTTCTGTACTAAAGGAGTCAGTCTTGCGATGATAGAAGCAGATATGGCTCAATTCAAAGGGAGGGATATAACATTGGCTGGTCTGGTAACAGAAGCAAGTGAAGGTTTGAGCAAAAAAGGCAATCGTTACGCAACAATGATGCTGACAGATTATGAAGGGCAGCACAAAATATCATTTTGGTCAAACGACTTTGTAAACTTTGGGAAATATTGCCAGAAGGGATTATTCCTTATGGTAAAAGGAAGGGTAGCTCCAAAATATAAAAGAGATGATGGTCAGGAGATGCTTGAATTCAAAGTGTCTTTAATTGAGTTACTTCAGGAGGTAAGAAAAAATAAAGTAAAGAATATAACAATAGAGATGAGTTTAGATAAGATAAACGAATCTTTTATAAGCGAGTTTTCAAAGATGTGTGAGCTGCATAAAGGCTCGACTAATCTTAGTTTTAAGATTTCTGATTTTGAAACAAAATCATCTTTACATTTGTTTTCGCGAAATATAAGGGTAGACCTTGGAGACGAATTGATTGAATATTTAAATACTAAAGAAGGAATTATATTTAAAATCAATTAAATTTGTTGCTCCAGTTTAATCGACTAAAAACATTAAAATATAATAACTATGGCAGTAGAAGTAAATGATGCTAATTTTGAAGAAGTTGTGTTACAGTCAAGTATGCCTGTTTTAATCGACTTCTGGGCAGAATGGTGTGGTCCTTGCAGAATTGTTGCTCCATTGATTGAAGAGCTTTCTGCAGAGTATGAGGGAAGGGCTGTACTTGCAAAAATGGATGTAGACAGTAACCCAGTAGTGCCCAGTCAGTATGGGATAAGAAATATCCCTACCATTTTGTTTTTTAAGAATGGTGAAGTAGTAGACAAGCAGGTTGGTGCTGTCCCTAAAACGGTAATAGCACAGAAGATTGATGCTTTGTTATAAAAAGGAAATTTTAATCATATTTTAATTGAGAGACTGTTAAAACAACAGTCTCTTTTTTTTTGAGCAAAGGTTTTGTAAGTGATTAATTTATTTGTTTTTATTGTCTGATATTCTTATATTTATAATGATTCTAATATATTACAGACCTTCCTGAAAAGAGGATCAACGGGAATATATATCTTGAAAAAGAATAAACCACATGCTCCTACTGCTTTTGCAGTGTAAATGAATTAAACGATTTCAGATCAATTTCTGTTAAAATTATTAATATCTATTTTTATGGATGCTACTCAAGTACTTATTTCCGAATTGGCAGATCAATATGGGAGGAGTAGGGAAAACCTGCTTCCTATTTTACAGGGAGTGGTAGAAAGGGAAAGATATCTGTCAGATTCTGTAATGATCGATATAGCAAGGGAGCTCGATATTCCTGCTGCTGAAGTTTTCGGGACGGCAACTTTTTATTCTTTCCTTGATTATAAAAAGAGGGGGAAGTTTGTGATAAGGATTTGTAAAACAATAACATGTTCAATGAAAGGAAAAAACCAGATAAAACTGGCAATTGAAAACATGTTGAAGATAGGAATAGGTGAAACTACGCCCGACAAAAAGTTTTCTCTTCTTGAAACCAACTGTCTTGGTTGGTGCCATAAGGCTCCTGCAATGCTCATCAACGATGAGGTTTATACAGACCTTACACCTGAAAAGGTAAGGGAAATTCTTTCTGAATATATTTCAAGATAAAAGCTATGTCAACATCGTATAACCTTAAAAGAGCAGATTTTATCTTCAGGAATGAAGATGATTGGGAAAGGATACTTGTTAAGTCTCTGCAACGCGATAAGCATGAGCTTATTAACGAGCTGATAAGTTCTGAACTTAAAGGCAGAGGAGGTGCGGGGTTTCCCACAGGATTGAAATGGAAGTTGGCAAATGAGCTTGTGGCCGACAAAAAATACATAATTTGCAATGCTGATGAAGGGGAACCCGGGACTTTCAAAGACAGGGAGATACTTTCAAAAGTGCCATATAAAGTTCTTGTTGCTATGGCAATTTGCGGCTATATTATTGGTACTGATGAGGGCTACATTTATCTAAGGGGAGAATATAAATTCCTCAAGCCTGATCTTCAAAAGACAATTGAAGAATTTGAGTACTACTGCAAAGAGATAAAATTCAATTTTACTGTGAAGATATTCATGGGTAGCGGGGCATATATCTGCGGTGAAGAAACTGCCCTTTTTGAATCGATGGAAGGGAAGAGGGGAGAGCCAAGAAATAAACCTCCTTTTCCCACAAACTCAGGATATATGGAGGCGCCGACAGTGATAAACAATGTAGAGACTCTCGCTCATGCTTTTACAATATTCAAGTATGGTGCTAAAAAGTTCTATGACCTAGGGGTTCAGTTTTCCAGAGGAACAAAGTTGTTCTCAGTTTCAGGTGATACACCAAAACCCGGCATTTATGAACTGGAGCTGGGAATGAGTCTTCAGGACTTTGTAGATGAGTTTGGCGATGGAGATACAAAGGCTGTACAGGTTGGTGGAGCTTCTGGTTTTCTGGTTCCCCGTAAAAGGTTTGGGGAAACAGAAATTGGCTTTAAGGGAAAGCTGACAGGTATTTCGCTTCCTACCGGCGGTTCTATGATGCTTTTCAACAGCTCCCGCTCTATGTACAACGTGCTCGACAACTATCTTGAATTCTTCAGGGAGGAGTCGTGCGGACAATGCACTCCATGCCGCGTAGGTTGTCAGCAATTGCATATTGGCATTAAGGCAGTTAAGCAAGGATCAAAACCTGCGACCTACCTCGATAAGTTGCTTAAACTTACTGAGACTATGCAATATACTGCTAAATGTGGTCTTGGGCAGTCGGTAGCCAACTCCTTTTCCTCGATTGTTGAAAATTTCCGTGAAGAAATGATTTACTAAATATCCTGCAGATTATGGACGATAAAATTAATATATCAATAAACGGGGTTGTCCACGAAGTTGAGAATGGAACAACCATTTTGGAAGCCGCAAAGAAAGCCGGTATCATAATTCCAACTTTGTGCTACCACAAAGATTTATGCGTGGCAGGTAATTGCAGGGTGTGTGTGGTCGAAATAGCAGGCCAGAAAAGACTTTCTGCTGCTTGTGCAACCCCTTGTCAGGAAAACATGGAAGTGTTGACAAATACGCTTAAAGTGCGCAATTCGCGAAAGCATATAATAGAGTTATTGCTCTCTGAACACAATGCCGATTGTACGAAGTGTTATAAGAACGGCAAATGCGAACTTCAGGAACTGGCAGCCGAATATAAGATAATGTCGCAGGATCTTATTGACCTTGTCCCATATAAGAATTATACAATTGATATGTTTTCTCCTTCTATAATAAAGGATGACAGCAAATGTGTAAGATGCCAGAGATGTGTAAGGACCTGTGCTGAACTTCAGGGGGTAAACGCCTTGACTGTAGCTTATAAGGGAGACAAGATGAAGATATCAACCTTTTTTGAAAAGGCGATGAGTGATGTTGTCTGTACTAACTGCGGGCAGTGTGTAAATCATTGTCCGACAGGAGCATTAATTGAACGGAACTATATTGAGGAAGTATGGGAGGCTATTTCAGATCCTGATAAGCATGTCGTTGTACAAACAGCTCCGGCGGTAAGGGTAGGTCTGGGTGAAGAATTAGGATTTGACCCCGGAGTTAGGGTAACTGGGAAAATGGTGTCTGCATTGAAAGCCCTGGGGTTTGATGCTGTATTGGATACTGATTTTACTGCCGATCTTACTATTATGGAGGAGGGGAGTGAATTGCTTTCAAGGTTAAAGAAGGTAATTCTTAACAAAGATACATCTGTCAAGCTTCCAATGGCAACATCGTGTTCACCGGGATGGATAAAATATATTGAGCACATGTATCCCGAGTATCTGGATAATCTTTCAACTTGCAAATCGCCGCAACAAATGTTTGGGGCTCTTGTAAAGACTTACTATGCCAAGGTCAGAAAGATAGACCCTGAAAAGATAGTTTCAGTATCAATAATGCCCTGTACAGCAAAGAAATTTGAATCACACAGACCTGAGATGCATTCCAGCGGCTACAGGGATGTTGATTATGTGCTGACAACCAGAGAGCTTGCAATAATGATAAAGCAGGCAGGGATAGACTTTATGAAGCTTCAGGACAAGAAGTTTGACCGGCTGATGGGTGATTCAACAGGAGCAGGAGTAATATTTGGAGCGACAGGAGGAGTGATGGAAGCAGCCTTAAGAACAGCCTATGAGATAGTTACAGGAAGGGAAGTACCGTTTGAAAATTTGGATATAACGCCAGTAAGAGGGATGGAAGGAGTCAGGGAAGCATCTATAAAGATAGAGAAGCCCCTTGAAGCATGGTCCTTTCTTGATGGAGTGGAACTTAAATGTGCTGTTGCCCATGGTCTTGTAAATGCAAAGAAAGTTATGGATGCTGTGAAGGCACATAAAGTTGATTACCATTTTATTGAAGTTATGGCTTGTCCGGGTGGTTGTCTTGGAGGAGGAGGACAGCCTATACCTACAAATCCTGAAATCAGGAGTAAAAGGTACAATGCTATTTTTGAAGAAGACAAAGGAATGCCAATAAGAAAATCGCATGAAAATCCTGAGGTGATTAAAATCTACAGGGACTTTCTGGGAGCACCACTGGGAGAGAGATCACATCAGTTGTTGCATACTAAGTATGTAGTAAGGAATAGGTATTAAAAGATTTGCAATTTCGATGAGGTTTAAACTTTGTTCTTATTGCTTAAATATTTTAGTAAATATCAAATGCTTTTTCTTTTCATATTTTACTATACTAAATTTAATTGCAAAGATTCCTGCAAATAATATAATTGGAATTAAAAAATAATGCAAGCTATCAATTTCGGTGTTCGTCATTAATAGAACAACGGCCATTGAAACTACTATGCTTATTTGCGATGTATTTCCTTTCATTTGGAAATTTGAAACAACTTTAACCGGTGTGAGAATTGACCAGAAGAATGAAAAAGAGATTAGAAAGAATGTAGATGTAAAATAGAAATATGTAATAAATAATAAATCAGGGAACAAAGGAATTAATAAAAGAAATGTAATCAGGAAATCAATAATAAGTGGTACCAACATTAATAGAAGACTCTGTTTAATCATTAATCTGTAATTACCTGATCTTAGTTCAATATTAAACCAAAGGCTTTTCCAATATCCCCATGTGTTATTAAAGACATAGGTAAATATTATTAAAGGAGATGAAAGAAGTAAGATCAAAAACCTGCTATCTAATAAATATTTCCCGTTTGTTTTATAAGTAATCAAATTAATAATAAGAATCGCAATTTTAAATATAAATCCTATAATTATTGGCAAACGAACCTTTTTATTGTTGAATAATATTTTAAGGATTGTGCTGTTGAATAGTATTTTTTGAGTAACTATATAATTCTTTCTTTCTTTTAATGAATTGGTTAGAACAAAGCCTAAAAAAAACAATAAAACAGCAACACATGAAATTATGAGCAAAGTGTAAATATTGAAGATTGGGATTTTGATTAATCCAAATATGGTTACTGCCAATATTGTAATATAAATAAACCGGTTAATTGTATTGAATTTGTATTCCACTAAAAGCTGGATAATGTGTCTAAGTAATTGAGAACTGAACATCGTTACAAATCCGGTAATTAGAAATCCCAAACATTGGTCACTGATGAAGAAACTGCACGTAATAAGAAAGATTGAAAAGTATAAGAAAAACGGACTAATGAATTCTATGATAACCGAGGATAGATATCTGTTAAATTTAGATAGAGGATAATAACCGGGTAATGATTGTTTTAGTGGTTTATAAACCGGGAAAACCATCCTGCCTGTTGTTATAACGACAATAAGAATTAATAATAAGGCTTTAAGTTTTTCAGGAGTAATAAAATCTATCTCTCCATTTAAGGCCTTTGAATATATTTCTCCAAATAATCTGCCATATGCCCATGAAGTAAATATTAAGAATAACGATAGTACTAACTTCCAGGGATTTTTATATTCCTTTAAAAAGAACTTGATTTTATTTGAAAGAATAGAATAAATCATAACCAATCGATATTTATCTTTTCCTCATCATTTGGTTTTAAAATCCTGATTAGGGCAGAATCCAATGAATTAATTCCATTGTTAGTAAATTCCTGCAAGGTTGAATTAAATTGAAAGGTTGAGTCATTTAATACGCCTATGTGAGTGGCGAATTTTTCTGCATAATTGAGATCATGAGAAGAAATAAAAATAGTTCTGTAATCTTTTTGGTAACATTTTAAAAAGTCAACCATTTTATTTGCTACTAATGGATCAAGTCCGGCAAATGGTTCGTCAAGGATAAGAATATCAGGAGTATGAAGTACTGAAGCACAAAATGCAATCTTCTTTTTCATTCCTGTAGAGTAATACGAAATATTTTTTTTCAAATCTTCTTCATTGTCGAAGAAGTAATTGAACAGATCTTTGACTCTTTGCTGCAGAATATTTTTGGGGATATTATAAATCTTTCCTATAAAAAATAAAAAGTCATATCCGTTTAACTCTTCAATGAGTGCAAGATCCTCTCCAAGCACTCCGATTTTTTTTTTATCTGAAGCATTAAGTTTATTATTCTCCTTCCCGATTATCAATATTTTTCCGCTATCTGGTTTAAGCAAGTTTAAAATTAAATGGATTAAGGTCGTTTTACCTGCACCATTTTTACCTAGCAATGCGTATGCTGCTCCCTTTTCGATAGAAAGATTAATATTATCTAAGATTCTTTTTCTCCCGAAAGATTTATTTAAATCGATAATCTCAATCATTTTTAGTTTTTTATTTATTGAAGGGTGTAAGTTCTATACCGATTAAAGCCGAATTAATTCAAACATAATCAAATTATTCTAAAGTGAAAGAAACAACAGGCGCTAAATAATAATAAAGTGGGCCTAATTGGTATGCATAATTACCTGAAGCACTTATTCCGATAGAAATGCCATTTTTAAAATTATATAAGTATTGAAAGGTAAGAGAGATACCAATGCTTTCTTGGTTTATTTTTATCAATTCCAACATGCCATATGTCGTAATATTTGGATATAATATTTGGTTAATTGAATAAAAAGGGCCCATCATTGGAATAAAAGAGTGATGTTTATTTTTTGTTGTAAAGTTATATCCTAAGTTAAGTGTAAAAATTTTATAGGTATATATGAAATTTAAATCAATGAATTCAAGTTCAGAAAAAGATGCTTTATCATTGAAGGTCTCGCCTGAACTATATTGTATAGAGAATAAATACCCATTATTTAGTTTTATCCCTGCTTCAGAAGATAAAATCGTTCCACTTATCATCAATTGATCATTAAAATATCCTGCACCTGTTTTAAGAAATGGAACTATTTTATCCTCTGACTGGCAAAATATATTTGAAAAGCTGAGGAGTCCTGATAATAATAAAATTAATCTCTTCATAATTTGGTATTTAAAAATTATATCCTATTCCCAAACTCATACTAATTGGTGATCTTCTTAAAATAGGTGGATTAAATTCTTCCTCGTTAAATACCTGATTGTATAATATTTGAAGAGAACAGAAAAGTTTATTTCTGAAATAATAGTTACCTGACAAACTAAAATGAATTCCAAAATCGGGTACTTTTTTTATCGAGTATCTCCAGAATTCTTTAAAAATAAGATTTTCTACATCGGTGCCGGTAATTAAGTCATAACCTTCATTTGCAAACGCATATAAAGAAAGACCTGCATCCACTCCAATTCCTGCTTTAAGCTTAAAATGCTCGTCATTTATTGGAAGAAAAATTGCAGTCAGATCAAATTTGTATGAATTGAACGTTGATGAAATACGCAAAGAGTTTTCATCATAAACACCATTACACCAGTATAGTTCGTCGTAATACCTGAGTCCGGATTGAAGATTAAAATTCTTAAATATGTTTCGTTCATATTTTATCTGAAATACATCCCCGAGTTGATAATACATTTGGGTAGAAGTTTTTCCGAGATATGTGACTATTTCGTTTTTCTGAGCATAAGAAGAAAAAGGAAACAGTATAAAAAGTAGTAATGTTATTTTTTTCATAATAGAATTTAAAAAAGGGATGTATCAAAAGTTGAAATAGAAAATGGTTTAATACATCCCTAAAAGTTATTACCAAACATCACAATAAGTTAGATACTTTAATTCTGTCGAAAAAGGGATTGCAGGTCTATCGCCTATTCCCTCTACTTTCCAACAAGTTTGTCCATCTTCTCCCCAAACTGCACCCCTATTAAGCGGATAATTATACAAATACCTTTCCCTAGTAAATGGGATAGATCCATATACAAAATCTCTTGTTGTAACTGTAGTTGAACAAGAAGCTGAATATCCAAAGTTTTTAGATAATTCTGATCCCTCCGCTGTTGTTTTTTGAAGCCAAGATGCTGTTATCCCATTACTAATTGTCGTACTTTCATTTGGAACATCAATACAAATTGTTAATGAATTTTGAGTTATAGCAGGTTGCCAATCTTCCCAGAGAAAAAGGTTACAGCTAAACCATCCTTTATCCCATCCTTGTTTTGCATAGTTTTCATATTTCCTAGGCAGAGAAAATCCAAAAGTGCCAACATCCATATTACTTAATACTATCTTTGTTCCTAAATCAAAAGTTACAGTTCCTCTAGTTACATACATATATCCAGGAGCTGAGAAGAGTCCATATACATGGTCATCTGTACAATATATTTTTGGTATAAATATTCCATAATGAATAGATTCATTGAACCAGTCTGTGGGTTCTGAATTTATGCTTTTTAATTTAAGATCATTATTATTATCCATAATTTTATTCATTTCAGATATGTTAGATGAAATTTGGCTAAGGAATTCGTCCCTATACAAAGGAGTAGTAATAATTATAATTGGATTGGTTTTTGCCAATTCATCATTTGCTTTTACAATTTTCTCTGGTTTTCCAATTATATAACCATCATTTTCGTATAGATTATCTAATGGATTTGATGTTACCACAATATCAACATTTTTGGGATAATCCTCTATTGGATAAGGAATGTAAACTTCAATTCCTTGAGCAGTAAGATCTTCAATTAAGACACTAGCTGATTTAAGATTACTTATTGGAAGTTTGTTTTTAAATGCAGTAGCAAATTTATTTTTTTCTACTCCAAATGCGCTAGATTTTTCATTAACATTTTGTTTCATCAAATAATCAAATTTTACTCTGTCTTCCATAGTACTAGGTTGTGATTTAATTGATGCGACAATTTCATTTAAGACTGCAGTATCTTCAGAAATTTCTACTACTATTTTTGCTGCTATAGCTAATTGGTCTTTTAAAATTATTTCAGAAGCTGATAATTCTCGATATCCTATTTCAGAATCTTTTGATGAATTTATATCATTGTTTTCATTGCAAGAGATCAATAAAGTTGACACTAAAAACATCAAGAAAAAAATGTAATGTTTACTTTTCATTTTTGTAATTTTACGTGGTTAAACTTCGGTTTAATTAAAACCTCATCACGACTTACGGGCTGCAAAACTAGTATGAAGTGGTGAGGTTGTTTTGTGCTTAGGCTATTTTTTGAATATTTTGTTTAATTATTCCATTAATCAACATAATAGAATATACTCACCTCCCTTCTTTTTAGAAGTTATATATTGTGAAAAATAACCTGATTTATTAATAATTTGTAGGAGTATTCGGAGGATAAGGGTTTTTAACATCATGGTCAAGAAGGTATTAAATTTATATTTGGTATAGTTAAATTAACTCAAATATAATAAAGAAATAATACCCCCCATTTTTTTAAAAAATAATATATTTCTATAATTTTTGATATTAAAAATCAAAATCTTTTGGGTAAGAGGTTCTATCAGTTGCATGTAAAGTATGGTGAAAGAATAGGTATAAAAAAAAGAGATGCTTTCCGGCATCTCTTTTTTTTAACTTTTACTCCTTAGGACTATCGTAATTGGTACCCCTTCGAAATCAAAGAATTCTCTTATTTTGTTTTCCAGAAACCTTTTGTAAGGTTCCTTGACATATTGAGGCAAGTTTGCAAAGAATGCAAACGTTGGGGTAGGTGTTGGTAGTTGTGATATATATTTTATTTTCACAAATTTTCCTTTTGTAGATGGTGGAGGATATGCTTCAATTGCGGGAAGCATCAACTCGTTAAGCTGCGATGTCTTTACTTTCTGCTTCCTGTTTTCGTAAACTTTCATGGCAGTTTCAAATGACTTCAGCAACCTTTGTTTTGTAACTGTAGAGGTAAAGATTATTGGAACATCATTGAATGGTGCAATCCTCTCTTTTATTGCTTCTGCAAATACCTGGGTCGATTTGTTGTCCTTCTCAATAAGGTCCCATTTGTTTACAAGAACCACTATTCCTTTCTTGTTCCTCAGACAGAGGTTGAAGATATTGATATCCTGAGCTTCAATACCCCTTGTGGCATCAATTAATACAAGGCAAACATCGGCTGTTTCAATTGATCGTATTGAACGCATAACTGAATAAAACTCAAGGTCATCAGTTACTTTCCCTTTTTTTCTTAATCCTGCAGTATCGGTAAGTATAAAATCATAACCGAATTTATTAAAACGTGAATTGATTGAATCGCGGGTAGTGCCTGCAATCTCAGTAACAATATGTCTCTTTTCATCAGTCAGTGCATTTATGAGCGAAGATTTACCAACGTTAGGACGTCCAACAATTGCAAATTTGGGTATTTCTTCTTCCTCTGCAGTTAAGGATTCTTTTGAAAACGATTCAACTACTGCATCAAGAAGGTCGCCTGTTCCGCTTCCGTTTATAGATGATATACAGTACAGTTCGCCTAATCCAAGGTTATAGAATTCATAAGAATCGCTGATGCGCTCATTATTATCTACCTTGTTTATAACAACAAAGGTTGGTTTCTTTTCTTTTCTAAGCATGTCCGCAATAGAGTCGTCAAGATCGGTAATCCCGCTTTCAACATCTACAAGAAAAAGGATTACATCAGATTCTTCAATTGCCAGAAGGACTTGTTTCCTTATCTCTTCTTCAAAAACATCATCTGAACCATGAACGTACCCCCCGGTATCAATAACTGAAAACTCGACACCGTTCCACTCACATTTTCCATAATTACGGTCGCGTGTAACACCCGGAACGTCATCAACAATTGCTGATCTCACCTCAATAAGTCTGTTAAAGAGGGTAGACTTGCCAACATTTGGCCTTCCGACTATTGCAACTATATTTCCCATTATATTTTATTATTAATGCATTTCATATCCAAAACCACGGAGTTTGCTATCATTCTCCCGCCAGTCCTTACTTACCTTAACATACAATTCAAGGAAGATCTTCTTTTCAAAGAATTCTTCCAGATCTTTTCGTGCTTCGCTTCCCACTTTCTTGATTGCCTTTCCTTGGTGACCAATTATGATTCCTTTTTGAGTTTCACGGTTCACATATATTATCGCCCGTAATGAAAGAAGCTTAGGTTCATCCTTAAATTCTTCTACCTCAATTTCAACAGAGTAGGGAACTTCCTTTTGATAGAATAAAAGTATTTTCTCCCTGATGATTTCCTGAACGAAGAAACGCTCATTGCGGTCGGTGAGCTCATCTTTTGGGAAAAAAGCAGGCCCCTCGGGAAGCCTCTCCATGATCAAATCAAAGATTGGAGCTATATTGAATTTTTCTTTTGCTGAAATTGGAAGTATCAGAGCATTTGGAAGCTCATCCCTCCACACATTTACAAGTTCACTAACCGTTTTCTGGTCTGAAAGGTCAATCTTGTTGATTAAAAGTATTACCGGTATGTCAGTATTTTTTACTTTCTCTAGATAGTTTGAATTTTTATCAAATTTCTCATAAATATCAGTGACATATAATATGACATCAGCATCAATTATTGCTGTATCAACAAATTTCATCATGTTCTCCTGAAGCTTGTAGTTGGGTTTTAAAATACCCGGAGTATCAGAATAAACAATCTGGAAATCATCACCACTCACAATTCCTTTAATCCTGTGGCGGGTAGTCTGCATTTTTGAAGTAATAATAGATATCTTTTCACCTACAAGAACATTCATTATGGTTGATTTCCCG
Source organism: uncultured Prolixibacteraceae bacterium (assembly GCA_964393405.1). Classification (GTDB taxonomy): domain Bacteria; phylum Bacteroidota; class Bacteroidia; order Bacteroidales; family Prolixibacteraceae; genus CAYMTR01. The sequence continues at coordinate 73,769 of CAYMTR010000001.1, read as the reverse complement.
ACATTTGGATTTCCAATGATATTTACGAAACCTGATTTATGAGACATATACGGTATTAAAAATTTTTAGCAAAGATAGTCGAAATAATGGTAATTGGTAGATTATAATTGTTTTACAAACAATTTGGCGATTTCATCCTTAACTTCTTTCCACATATGTTCTTCGACTCTGGCTCCATATATCGATATTACTTTACCGGCCATAATCGCAGCAATTTTACCGCATATTTCAATAGGGAAGCCTTGTGAAAAGCCATAGAGAAATCCTGCAGCATATTGGTCACCGGCACCAGTAGTGTCAATGCAGTCGGTTCCCGTGATTCCTATCGTTGTTAAAATACCGTTATGTTTTATAAGTGAACCCTTTTCACCGGTTTTTACCACAGCTACCTTACACAGATTCGACAGTATTTCAACAGCTTCTTCAGGGCCTTTTCCTGTAAAGGCATGAGCTTCTTCTTCGTTGGCAAAAATAATATCTACATAATCGGTAACAAGTTCTTTTAAGAACTCAATGTTGGCAGTCACCACGTTATAGCTTGCCAGGTCAAGGGCAATCAACATGCCTGATTCTTTTGCAATTGTTGCTGCTTTTCGAATAAGATCCTGGTTTTGTACAAGATACCCTTCAATATAAGCAATATCGTAAGCGCTGAATAGGTAAGGTGTTAATTCGTTTTCCGAAAGTTCAACTGCTGCTCCCAGATAAGTTCCGAAAGTCCTTTCGTGATCGGGAGTTACCAATGCCAATGCTATTCCTGTTGAAGTATTTGAATGGAAAAGGTGAGGTTTTGCGCCAATTTTCTCAAGTTCGTATTGGTATATCCTTCCCATCTCGTCATTTCCTACCATTCCGATAAATGAAGCCTTGGCACCAAGGTTTGCAAGACCGTGGATTGTGTTTGCCACAGAACCTCCGGGAGCAAGAATCCGTTTGAAATGTTTTGTCTGCAGGTTAAGGTTGGAAGAAGTGTCGACATCAATTAAGGTCATACTTCCTTTTGGAAGATTGTTTTTCACCAATACTGAGTCATCAGGAATAGTAACTACTATATCCATCAATGCATTACCAATGCCAATAATACTTTTTGAGTTCATGAAGTTTAAAAAAATTAGAAGCAGCAAAGTTAGTTATTTAAGACAAATTCAAAAGTTTCGGAAATTATTTCTAAGTGAGAATAAATAATTTAGATATGGAATTTAATTAAGGTTTAGAGCCATCGAGTATAGAAATAGTAATAAGTATGAGTTAATACAAAAAAAAGGAGACATCGTCTGATGTCTCCCAAAAAACTATCCCCCAAACTAAAACGCCAAACATGAAAAAGACTTGATCTGACTGAAATCAATCATGTTTGTAATTGATTTCTGGTACAAATATAAATTCCATTTTGATTGAAAGCAAATATTTTTAAATGATTTTTTTATCTTTTTTTATTTATTTTTACTTCAAGGGCTGTTGTGTTACTGTAAATCAATGCAATAAGGGAGTAAAAAAAATATTAAAATATTTTAATCAGGGTATTGACTTTGATTAAAAAAAAGCTTATGTGTAGAACTTACACTCTTATAAAATTGATGACACTTCTGTATAGTTTAGTCCAAAAGCTTCTGCAACTCCCTTATATACAACTTTCCCTTTAACAACGTTCAATCCTTTACATAGAGATTGATCCTTTCTGCATGCATCTGACCATCCCTTTTCAGCTATGCTTATGGCATAAGGAAGTGTTGCATTCGTTAGTGCAATGGTTGAAGTCCGAGGAACTGCCCCAGGCATATTTGCAACAGAATAATGAATTATATCATTTACGGAATAGATGGGATTATCGTGGGTTGTAGGATGTGAAGTTTCAAAGCAGCCTCCCTGGTCAATTGCTACATCAACTATTACTGTTCCTTTTTGCATTGTTGATAGCATACTCGTAGTTATAAGTTTTGGAGCTTTTGCTCCGGGTATAAGCACTGCGCCAATTATTAAATCATGAGATTTTATCAATTCTCTGATATTATAATTGTTGCTCATCATGGTTTTTACATTTGCAGGCATAACATCGGCAAGGTACCTCAATCTGAAAAGGTTGATATCCATTATAGTTACATCAGCACCCAGTCCGGCAGCCATTTTTGCAGCTTCGGTGCCTACAACTCCTCCACCAATAACAAGGACTTTGGCAGGGGGCACTCCGGGAACCCCACCAAGAAGAACCCCCCTTCCTCCAAAAGTTCGTTCAAGATATTTAGCTCCCTGTTGCACAGACATTCTTCCTGCGACTTCAGACATTGGAACAAGGAGAGGGAGGGACCTATCGTCAAGCTCTACTGTTTCGTAAGCTAAACAAACAGCTCCTGAATCAATCATTGCCATAGTGAGAGCTTCAGAAGAAGCGAAATGAAAGTATGTAAAAATAATCTGATCCTTTTTCACAAGCTTATACTCTTTTTCGATTGGCTCTTTAACCTTGATTATCATTTCAGCCACTTCATATACAGATTCTATGTCAGGAAGCATTTGAGCACCTGCTTCAATGTAATTTTCATTGCTGAAACCGCTACCTGTACCTGCTGAAGTCTGAAAAAAAACTTTGTGACCTCTGGTTACTAATTCAGACACACCTGCAGAAGTTAGTGCAACCCTGTTTTCATTATTTTTTATTTCTTTTGGAACACCGATTATCATATAATTTAAATTTTAATTGTTTTGTAAAAATAAGAGTACTCGGAAAATGGAATCATGACAAATACCATGTTATCAAAGATTAATAATATCATTAAAAAGGAATTTATTCTTAAATAATTTCATTTTTTTTGCAGGAATAAATTTTTCATATCATAGGAAAAGACAATTTTTTATTTCGATTTGTTAGTTATATCTTTACGCGGTTTGTTTAACGCACAGGATTTTATGCCGGAAGTATCGAAACGCGGGATAAGGATGCCCGAATCTCCAATCAGAAAATTAGTTCCACTTGCTGACAAAGCTAAAGCTAGCGGCAAGAAAGTTTATCACTTAAATATTGGTCAGCCCGATATACCAACCCCTCAGGTTGCACTTGATGCCATCAGGAATATTGACAGGAAAATTCTGGAATATAGTCCAAGTGAAGGAATAAAGTCATACAGGGAAAAGCTTGTTGAATATTATCACAGGTACAAGATTAACGTCACTACTGAAGATATAATAATAACGACAGGTGGTTCTGAGGCAGTAACTTATGCTTTTCTTGCTTGTCTTGATCCGGGAGATGAAATTATAGTTCCTGAGCCTTCATATGCTAACTACACAGCATTTGCAATAGTTGCAGGGGCAGTAGTGAAATCTATACCTTCAAAAATTGAAGAAGGTTTTGCTTTACCTCCGATTGAGAAATTTGAAAAACTTATTACACCTCGTACAAAGGGAATTTTAATCTGCAATCCTAACAATCCGACTGGTTACTTGTACACTCAAACCGAGATGAACAAAATCAGGGACCTGGTAAAGAAATACGATCTTTATTTGTTTTCTGACGAGGTTTACAGGGAATTTTGCTATACAGGTGCACCTTATATTTCAGCCTACCACCTAGAGGGGATTGAAGAGAATGTTGTTCTTATAGACTCTGTTTCAAAGAGATATAGTGAATGTGGTTTAAGGATAGGAGCACTGATCACGAAAAACAAAGCTGTCAGGAGCAGCGTAATGAAATTTTGCCAGGCGAGGTTAAGTCCCCCGCTGATTGGGCAAATTGCTGCTGAAGCATCGCTGGATACGCCTGAGAGTTATATGCTTGAAATTTATAACGAATATGTTGAGCGCAGAAAATTTTTAATTGACGGGCTTAACAGGATCAAAGGAGTTTATTCTCCAATACCAATGGGCGCATTTTATACTGTTGCCAAATTACCGGTTGACGACTGTGATAAGTTCTGCCAATGGTTACTTAGTGATTTTGAATATGAGAATCAGACGATTTTCATGGCCCCTGCTTCAGGATTTTATACTACACCGGGTCTTGGGAAAAACGAAGTAAGGATAGCTTACGTGTTGAAAAAGGATGATTTAGCTATTTCATTAAAGATTTTAGAAGAGGCCTTGAAAGTTTACCCCGGCAGACAGGAATAAAATATATGCTGCCAAACATGCATACTTTAAAAGAAAATAATTATTTTCATACAAATATTTAACAGGGATATGCGAAAGGGGATAATTGCTTCAATATTAATTGTTTTAGTATTGGGGTTATTTGCGAAAAATGTTTTTGCAGAAAATAATTATAAAGAAGTCAACGGAGTTGTTTCTTTAATTTTTAAAGTACTTAATACCGGAAATTCTTTTTTGGTACAGGAAGACACGCAAGATTCTTCCTCAATTACCCGTCTGGGAGACATGGAGTATGATTCTGAAAAAGGTGAGTTGAGGCTTGGAAATGCTGTAATATTTTTCATCTGTGCCCTTATCATTGGGCTAATAATTGGGGGAACTTATTTCATCAAATCGACAAGGCAGAAGCACCTTGACAAAGAACAGGGGATGCTTAAAGCCCTTATAGACAATATCCCTGATACGATTTACTTCAAAGATCTTGAGAGCAAGTTTACCCGAATAAACAAAGCACAGTCAAAACTTCTTGGATTAAAGCACCCCGATGATGCGATAGGAAAATCCGATTTTGATTTCTTTGAACATGCACAGAAGGCGTATGAAGTGGAGCAGGAAATTATTAGGACAAGGGTACCTGTAATTAATCAGGTGCATAGGGTTGAAAAGGATGGAGTTGTAAGATATTTATCTGACACAAAAATTCCTTTGATTTTAGGTAACGACAAATGTATTGGGACTGTTGGTATTACGCGTGACATCACAGGTGTTAAGGCAGCAGAGGATGTAATGCTTGAAAGTCAGGCAAAATTCAAAGCCTTGTTTGAGAATGCACCATTGGCTTTTTTTAGGCTTGATAAGGATATGAAGGTTGTGGAATTTAACCACAGGTTCAGAAAAATGTTTGGGTATACAGACGATGATATTGGAAAAATCACAAAATACGACCTTCTTGTTGATCCAGAAATTGGTGGGCTGATACTGGATACCATACTTGAAACAAAGGAAGTTACCACTGAAATAATGCTTAAGCGCAAAAATGGTGAATCATTCATTGCGAACCTTACTTTGGCACTTCTAGAGGAGGGCTTTAAAGAGATAGCAATTGAAGGGATTGTTGAAGATATTACCCAGGTTGCCAAAGCAAGAGATGAATTGATTAAAGCCAAAGATAAAGCAATTGAGGCCGATAAACTTAAATCATTGTTCCTTGCTAATATGAGCCATGAGATCAGGACTCCGATGAATGCAATTATTGGCTTCACAAATATGTTAAGGGAAGACGACCTTACTCATGAGGATAAGAATTCTTTTATTGATGTGATTCAAAGTAACGGTAATTCGCTGATGTCATTGATTGATTCATTGGTTGACTTCTCAAAATTGGAAGCGGATCAAATGAGCATAAGCATGGGCGAATTCAATCTTAATCCATTGTTGGAAACCCTTTGTGAAAATACAGAGAAGCTTTTGAAGTCGGAAGATAAAAGCAAGATTCAGCTGATAAGGAGTTTTGAATTTGAAGATGGTTTTAGAATTGTATCTGACCGACACAGGTTGAACCAGGTTTTAAATCATATTGTTTCAAATGCAATAAAGTTTACTGAAGAAGGAGAAATTGAAATTGGATATAAAGTATCGGACAACGAAACTGCCATTTTTGTCCGTGACACAGGAATAGGAATTCCTAAAGATAAAATTGGCAAGATTTTTGATCGCTTTACTAAGGTTAGCAATGACAAGAATAAGCTTTATGGAGGCACCGGAATAGGATTGACAATTTCTAAAGGCTTGATTGAACTAATGGGAGGAATCATAGAAGTTGAGTCAAAAATAGGTAAAGGTTCCACATTCTGGCTTAAAATGAAAAATGGAGAAGGAAATGATAAAGCATAATTCAATTTTTCTTGACAATAATAAAATGAATGATTACTTTTAGTGAATAATTTAAAATTTGTTGTGATGAGTGACCAAGTTAAACCATTGATATTAATAGTAGAAGATGTTGAATCCAACTATCTTTACTTAAATGCAGTTTTAACAAAACTGGATGCGCATGTAGAATGGGTTAAAAACGGTTTGGAAGCAGTAAGTTTTGTAAAAGAACATCCTGAAGTTAATTTAATTCTGATGGACTTGCAGATGCCTGAAATGAATGGTTATGATGCAACCCGTGAAATTAAAAAGATATATCCCAAACTTATTATAATTGCGCAGACTGCATTTGCTATGTCGGACGACAGAGCAAAAGCGATGGAAGCAGGCTGTGATGATTATCTTGCCAAGCCAATAAGGTCTAAGGACTTACTGGACACTGTAAACAAGTACTTGAATGGTGAATAGCAAATAAATTTTTAGAAAAAAAATAAATCATTAAGTCCGGTAAACAACTTGTACCGGACTTTTTTTTAGATTTGATGTTCATAATCAGATATCATGAAGAAATCGTATAAAATACTAATTCCACTTTTATTATCTATAGCAGTTGCACTAGGAATTATCATAGGTGCACGCATTCAAAACAACATTAGCAGATCAGGAATAAGGGGAGGTAATGTTTTTGAACCCGATAAACTTTCAATAATCACTAAGATAATTGAGAAGGACTATGTTGATACAATAAATAGGAATGAATTGATTGAAAAAGCAATACCTGTGATTTTAAATGAACTTGATCCACATTCAACTTATATCAAAGCTGAAGAGATGAAAGATGTAAGTGAAGATATGAGAGGCAATTTTTCAGGTATTGGAGTTCAGTTCATTATGCAAAATGATACTGTAACAGTTGTTGATGTTGTATCGGGAGGGCCATCGCAGAAATTAGGAATTCTTGCCGGCGACAGAATTGTGAAGGTTAATGGTTCGAGTGTTTCAGGCATGGGAATAAAAAGCGACAGTATTGTCTCGCTACTGAAGGGAAAGAAAGGTACAATTGTAAATGTATCAATCTTTAGACCGGGGTTTAAAGATCTCCTTGAGTTTAAAATAGAAAGGGATGAAATTCCCCTGGTAAGTGTTGATGCTGCATATATGATTGACAATCAGATAGGACTTATAAGGGTTAACAGATTCTCCGAAACTACGCATAGGGAATTTGTGCAAGGGTTAAATAATTTAAGATCTGAAGGAGCGCAGAAATTGATTGTTGACCTCAGGGGGAATTCGGGAGGTTATTTACAAGCAGTATTTGAAATGGCGGATGAATTTTTGTCGACTGGGAAAATGATTGTTTACACCGAGGGTAAGGCCAGACCTAGATATGATTATATATCAACAAAAAATGGAATTTGGGAAAGCGGTGATATTGTTGTCCTTATAGATGAATATTCAGCTTCAGCGAGTGAAATATTTGCAGGAGCAGTTCAGGATAACGACAGAGGGTTAATAGTAGGAAGGCGTTCTTTCGGGAAAGGGCTTGTTCAGGAGCAGATACCATTTATGGATGGATCAGCCTTACGCCTTACAGTTGCAAGGTTCTATACGCCAAGTGGCAGGAGCATACAAAAGCCCTACGACGATGGTAATGAAGCTTATGGCATGGAGCTATATAATAGGATGATGAACGATGAGCTAATTGAAAAAGACAGTATACATCTGAATGACAATCTGAAATATTATACAACAGGAGGACGTATTGTATATGGAGGAGGAGGTATAATGCCAGATTTTTTTGTTCCTGCCGACACATCTGGAATCAATGAGTTTTATTCTGCAGTTGTTTCAAAAAACCTTGTTTATTATTATGCATTTGATTATGCCGACAAAAACAGGTCAAATTTCAAATCATTAAAAAATGCAGAACAGATTGAATCCAGTCTGGTAGAAAAGAATGTTTTTAATTTATTTTTGGAGCATGCAAATAAATCGGGGGTTACTTATACTCAAAAAGACTTAAACGAATCCAGGAAATTTCTTGAGAAACAACTATATGCATATATTAGTCGCAATGTAATTGGCGATTCAGGTTTTTATCCGATAATATTCAGTGTAGACAATACCGTTTTGAAAGCATTAGAGGTTCTTAAGAAAGAATGGGACGAAAAAGATATAGCAAAGCTTGTTAACTAATATCAGGATAGGCTTTTGCTTGATTCATCGACACTAAATGCAAAATCACCAATTCGTTCGCATTGGGAGATTATGTCGTTATAAATAATTCCTGCTTCATATTTATAGACACCTTTCTCTAGGTTATTGAGATGCTCACTTTTAAGAATATCACGGTAATTGTTGATTTCTTTTTCTGTTTGTTGAGCCATACTTAACGGGAGTTGTTCGTCGTGAGTTTGCATAGCCACCATAATATCGAGAGATTCTTTTACCATGTTGAACATTAGGAAAATATTATTGTTGAGAAGGTCGGAGAACTCAATTTTCTGTTCTCTTTTTCTTTCTATAGCATTTAGAATGTTCATGCAAGAATTTGCAATGCTTTTAATATCATCGATCATTCTATATAGCGAGCGCAGGCCAATAGAGCTTGATTCACTGAGCCTGCCTTCTGATACTTTAGTGAGATAATTGGCAATTTCTTCTTCAAATCTGTTAGAGAACTCATTTTTAGAGATTATTCTCTCTTTAATATGAAGAAACTCCTTTTCATTTTTTTCCATCATTGCACGCTCAAGGTTTCTGAACATCTTGCGAGCGTTTTCGGAAAAGACAAGAGTTTCACGTTTAGCCTGATAAATTGAGGCATCAGGGGTTGAAAGTAAGCCCATTTTAATATGTGTCAGTTTAAATTCATTTTCGGGGGATGGGCCAACAGGTATTCTCTTAGTAACAATATTTGTGATTTGCTTTGAAAAGCTGTACAAAATTAATGTGTTAATGACATTGAAAAGAGTATGGAATAACACTAGCGAAACAGGTATGCCAGAAACATCTTTTAAAGGGTCAGGACCTCCCATACTTGTGTATAAATAAATAATCCCGTTCATAAAAAAAGGTAAAATCGGGAACATCCAAATAACTCCGAATAGTTTAAACAACAAGTGAACAAGAGCAGCCCTTTTAGCGGTAATGTTAGCAATTCGAGCTGCAGTAAGGGCAGAAATTGTTGTTCCGACATTAACGCCGAGTATCATAGCTGCTCCCATGTGTAAAGGCAGCCAACCTTTAATGCTTAATACAAGAATAACAGCGAATATTGCATTTGAAGATTTGAAAATGCTGGTAATCAGGGTTCCGGCTGCAAGATAAATCAGGAAAGAAATGTATCCGAAGGAATTAATGTAAACAATAAAATCCTTAAAGACTGAATCATAAATTTGTGGGGTATTGATTTTAAGAATATCGAGAGCAATAAAAAGGAGAGAAAATCCAAGAATCATTTCACCCCAGTTTTTTACTTTTCGGTTTGTTGAAAATATCAAAGGAATGACAATTCCAATGAGGGGAAACGCATATAGTGCTATATTGAATTCAAACCCGAAGAAAGCAATTAGCCATGCAGTAACAGTGGTGCCAATATTAGCGCCCATAATAACACCTATTGCTTCTGAAAGCCTTATTACCCCTGCGTTTACGAAGCTTACAACCATTACAGTTGTTGCTGAAGATGATTGAATCAATGCGGTGATAAACATTCCGGTGAATACACCTTTAGATCTGTTTGAAGGGATTGAAGATAGAGTTGACCTGAGCTTCTCGCCAAAAATCTTTTGTAGCGATTCTCCCATGAGCTTCATCCCATATAGGAATAGAGCAGTTGCACCCGCAATAGTAAAAATCAATATCAGGTTCGACATCTTTCCTTCTTATGATTATACTACAAATTTAACATTCGATTTCTTAAATATAAGGATGAAAACAACTTTTCTTGTTCTTTTGCAATAATCAGTGAAAGTATTACTTTAGGTGTAGCTTTGGCATAAGCATATCAATAATATATAACTTACTGAAATGAAGATATTTAATGAATTGCTGGAAGTATTTGAAAGAAAACTACAGGATGAAATTTGGGGATTGGAGAAGAGAGAACCAGCAAGTTTATATGAACCTGTTATTTATTGTTTGAACATGGGGGGGAAGAGGATAAGGCCAATACTGCTGCTTCTTGCCTACAAAATGTTTAAAGATGATGTTGATAAAGCTTTACCTGCAGCTGTATCAATTGAGGTTTTTCATAATTTCACTTTACTGCATGATGATATCATGGATAAATCTGTACTTAGGAGGAATAAAAAGACAGTTCATATTCAATATTCAGAGAATGCAGCCATACTTTCAGGAGATGCGATGTCAATTCTTGCCACTGAATTTCTCTTAAAATGTAGAGCTTCAAATATTCGGGAAGTGCTAGAATTATTTACGCTTACTTCTTTGGAGGTATGCGAAGGGCAGCAATATGATATAGATTTTGAGCGTGCAGTAAAAGTTACGTTAGAGAGTTATATCAACATGATTAGGTTAAAGACTGCAGTTTTAATTGCCGGGAGTTTAAAGATGGGGGCATTGCTTGCAGGAGCTTCTGATAATGAAGCCAATTCGTTATATAATTTTGGGTTAAACCTTGGAATTGCGTTTCAGCTTAGAGATGATTATCTCGACACCTTTGGAGATACATTGAAATTCGGAAAGAAAATAGGAGGAGATATAGTCTCCAATAAAAAGACTTTCCTATTAATAAGTGCAATTGAGGAGGCAAAAGGAGAGAATTTACGAACCTTGGAATATTGGTTGGGGGTCAAAGAATTCGACCGTGATGAAAAGATACATAATGTAAAAGGAGTATTTGATGATCTCGGGATAAAAGAAATGACAATGAAAAAGATTGAAGAATACTTCAGAAAATCAAAAGATTGTCTAAAAGACATAAAGACAGACCCCAATATATTAAATGAACTTTCCGAGATTGCAGATTTACTTTTAGAGAGAGAAAAATAGCAATCATAAATAAGGCTTGGTATTTGTTGCAGGCACTAAAATTTCTTACATTTGAAATAATAAATCCGGAGAAATGGGAGTAAAAGGTAAAGTATTACAGGTGATAGGACCGGTAGTTGATGTTGTATTTGAAAATGAGACATCGTTACCCGAGATATATGATGCCCTTGAGATAGAGCGACCTTCAGGTTATCCCTTAGTTTTAGAATGTCAGCAACATATTGGAGAGAAAACAGTACGTGCAATTGCTATGGATTCTACCGATGGATTGAGTCGGGGAGTTGAAGTAACCGCAACAGGGAGTCCGATCAGGATGCCTGAAGGAGAAAAAGTGTTGGGCAGACTTCTTAATGTAACAGGTAATCCAGTTGATGGATTGGGGCCTGTAAATCAAGGTGAACGTGTAAGTATTCACAGAGAGCCACCTATTTACGCTGAATTGGCAAGAAACACTGAAGTACTGCATACTGGAATTAAAGTAATAGACCTTATCGAGCCTTATGCAAAAGGAGGAAAAATTGGACTTTTTGGAGGTGCCGGTGTTGGAAAAACAGTGATTATTCAAGAATTGATAAACAATATCGCCATTGCACATTCAGGGTTGTCTGTATTTGCAGGCGTTGGAGAAAGAACACGTGAAGGGAACGACCTTCTTCGGGAAATGATTGAAGCCAAGATTGTTGATTATGGAGATGAATTTCGTGAAGACATGAAAAAAGGGGGATGGGACCTTTCAAAAGTTGATCACGAAAAGCTTGAGAAATCTAAACTTGTATTAGTTTTCGGACAGATGAACGAACCACCGGGAGCAAGAGCAAGGGTTGCTCTTTCTGGGCTAGCTGTTGCTGAAAGCTTAAGGGACGGGAATGATGATTCTGGAGGTAAAGATATTTTATTGTTTATTGATAATGTTTTTAGATTTACTCAGGCAGGCTCTGAAGTTTCTGCTTTATTAGGACGTATGCCTTCGGCTGTTGGTTATCAACCAACACTTGCAACTGAAATGGGTATTCTTCAGGAAAGAATTACTTCGACGAAGCATGGTTCAATTACTTCTGTTCAGGCAGTTTATGTGCCTGCTGACGACCTAACAGATCCTGCTCCTGCGACTACTTTTGCTCACCTTGATGCGACAACTGTATTGAGCAGGAAGATTTCAGAATTAGGTTTGTATCCTGCAGTAGACCCGCTTGATTCAAGTTCCCGAATACTGACTCCTGAAATTGTTGGAGATGAACATTATAACTGTGCTCAGAGGTTAAAACAACTGCTTCAAAGGTATAGGGAGTTACAAGATATAATTGCGATTCTTGGTATGGATGAACTTTCTGAGGCCGATAGGCTAGTAGTGCACAGAGCCAGAAGAGCACAAAGATTTCTTTCGCAACCTTTCTTTGTTGCTGAGCAATTTACAGGAATCAAAGGGGCCTTTGTATCAATACAAGATACCATCAAAGGTTTTAATATGATTATGGATGGAGAGGTTGATCAATATCCGGAAGCAGCGTTCAATTTTGTCGGTACAATTGAGCAAGCCATAGAGAAGGGTAAGACCATACAAAATAATTAGATAGCTGAAATGTTGCTTGAATTAATAACACCTGATAAAGTATTGTTTTCCGAGGAAATTTTGCTTGTACAACTTCCCGGACACAAGGGTTCATTTGAAATATTAAAGAATCATGCCCCCATAATTTCATCGTTAACAGAAGGCCTAGTCAGGATAATTGATACCGAAAAGAATGAACATAAATTCATGATTTCAGGGGGTATTGTCGAATGCAAGAAAAATAAAGTATTTATACTTGCCGATCAGGTTACTTAAAATCTTTAAATGCTTTTTTAAATAAGTCAAGGCCTTCTAATAAGACACTTCGGGGGCATCCCATATTAAGTCTAACAAAATTATCTCCTCCTGAACCAAAAATATATCCTGGACTTAATCCTAATCCAGCATCTACAAGGCGTTTAAAAGCATCTTTCACAGGAATTCCTAGTCCCGACATGTCAATCCAAACGAGGAACGACGCTTCTGGCTTCATTACTTTAATACATGAAAAATTTTCATTAAAGAAGCTATCAATGATGTTAAAGTTTCCTTCAAGATATTCGAGTAGCTGTCTTAGCCAGTCATGTCCGTTGGAGTAAGCTGCTTCAGTAGCTGTAAGTCCGAAAAAGTTACCCATTGATATGTGGGTCGCATGCATAAATTGATTGAATTTTGAGCGCAGATAATTATTTGGTATGATAACAAAAGACGAGCATAGGCCGGCCATGTTGAATGTTTTACTTGCCGACATTGAAGTTATGCAATTTTGCTGCATTTCATCCGAAATAGATGCAACGGGGGAATGGATGTTATCGAATAAAACAAGATCAGAATGAATCTCATCAGAAACAAGGATAATATTATTCTTCATACATATTATACCTAATTCTGTCAATTCTTCTTTCGTCCAAACTCTTCCACCTGGGTTGTGAGGACTGCAGAGAATAAGCATTTTAGTATTTTCATCAATTTTGCTTTTAAGATCATCAAAATCAAATTCGTAATGATTGTTTACGTATTTAAGCTGATTTTCTACAACTATTCTATCGTTTCCGCTAACAACATGGAAAAATGGAAAATAAACAGGAGGCTGAACTATAATTTTGTCTCCGGGTTTTGTCATGGACAGAACAACTGATGCAAGACCGATTACTACATTAGGGCTAAAGACGATCCATTCTTTTTCAACTTTCCAGTTGTATTTATTAAATAGCCATTTCTGAATCGATGAAAAAAAGGATTCTGGGATAAGCGGGTAGCCATAAATTTCGTGTTCTGCTCTTTGTTTAACGGCATCGACAATAAAATCGGGAGTACGGAAATCAGTATCGGCCACCCACATGGGGATAAGATCATTCTTTCCGAATATTTGAAGGAGGTCGTCATACTTCTCACAATTAGTATTTCGGCGGTCTATTATTTCATCAAAGTTGTATTTCATAATCGAGGAAAAGGATTAGGATTTATTTTTAGTTTATATTATCTGTTAACGTGTTAGTGTCAAATATGCAAATATTTTAAAAGATATCAATCTTTTCAAGGACATTATAACCTGAACTGTCAGTGTTTATCCTTAAGATAAAATTGAATCGGTTAAGGTCGAGACATAGATTAAAATCTGAAGATGGAGAATGTAAATGATTTTTTGGGTCTAATAATCTTGCTCCATCGCCGGATATAAGAACTTCGACCATTTTTTTAAAATCTGTTTGGATACTATTTATCTCGTTTTCGATGTAAGTTGCGCAAAAATCATCTTCCTGAGTATTTCTCAAACCTTCATAACCCATGCTAACGAGAGAGACAATTTCCGGGTTTGAATTCTTTATATATCGGGCAACAGCTTCAGCATTTACAAAACTTCCAGTTAATATTTCAGAAGCGTTTTTAGCATTAGAGATTCCTTGAGTGCCTGAACTTGTTCTGTGGACAATTGTTTTTCCTGAGAAATCATGATTAAGAATATGAGTAGGTGAGTTACCAAAATCAAAACCAGGGCACTTCTTCTCGTGTTTTTCACCTATAAGGATGTATTCAGGGTTCTTCTCTTTCAATTTTAAAGCCTCTTCTACTGTTGCAACAGTAATTATTCTTTCAGCTCCATTATTGAATAAGTAGCAGGCAGTAGAGAATGCTCTAAAAACATCGATTATGACAGTCAGGCCTTTAGCTTTTAGCGAACCCTCTATCAGAAATAACTTATTTATGATCATCAGAGTTAAGAATGATAAATTTATTCATGTCAAACCTAATCTATTTATATAAAAGTAACAATGACTTAATAATTAATTAAAGTATGTGGCATTATATTTGTTAGCGCCTTGGAATATTTCCAAAACACCCTGTATTCAAGGGTTATAATTGTCACCTCCTTTAATTTAATATTAACATTTTGAATTTAACGATTAGATAAAACATGTTATTCAACATCATGCTGTAAAACATGTTATATTTGTATCGTTATTTAAGTTTAACGAAAAACAAAGAAAATGAAAACAAAATTATTTTATTTAGCAACAAAGGTTACAGTAGCTGTAATTTTGGTTATGGTGATTGTATTAAAAGTTTCGGCTAATCAGGCACCTGTTATAAAATTTGTACCTTTTTCTGCTGAGAATGCTGTGATTTCATTAGAAAAGGAATTACTAGCAAGTGGAGAGCTAACGATTGAGAATGCCTTGGGCGATGTAGTATTGTATAAAGAAGAAATTGCTGAAGGTAAAAATTACTCAAAGATGTTTGGGTTTAGAAATCTGAAAGATGGTGACTATAAAATCATTGTAAAAGATGAGAATGGATCTTCAAGCAGATATTTTAGTGTTTTGGACAACAATTTTGTAAACAAAGACACTCTAGATGTAAAGCCTTATTTTACTGTTCAGAATGGAGTAATAAAGATATCATTTCTTAACCATGCATTAAAGGATGTAAAGGTTTCATTGAAAAACGAAGACGGAATTATTTATAATAAATCGTTGGGAAAAGATTTCAGCATTAGTGCAGGATTTGATATCAGAAAACTTGCTAAGGGTGATTATGCTATAAGTATTTCTAATGGAGAAAAATCGTATAGTTACACCTTTAACAAATAGAGATATGAATAGCATAGAGATTGATCAAATGGTCAACCCTGTCAATAATAAAGAAATTGACAGGGTTTTTTATTTTAAGGAATTTGGTAAATACATAAACAGAAAGATTCACTTTATTGTTGATAATTAGTTTAAAAGTTGATAGTACGAATAGTAATAAAAAAGTCTTTTTAAGGTAATTTCGTATATAAAATTTTACGATGCCTTACCGTAGACTACCTAACACAGATAAAGCACGATTACGTGCGTTGGAAACAGCTTTCAGTAAAGTTGTTACTGAGGATATTTCGGCAGAAAATGCTTTTTCAGAAGATACTTTAACTAAAATACAGGAAATACTTCCCAAGTTTAATAATGCAATTATAAATCTTGAGGCTACTAGGAAGCAGCAGTTTGAAAAAAATAAAGATTACTTAGAAATCAGTAAAAAGGCTAAACTTTATATTTCTCACTTTATTCAGGTTCTCACTTTTTCAATTCAAAGGGGTGAAATGAAAAGTGAAATCAGGGAATTATATTCACTTTCCACGTATAAAAATAATTTACCACCCCTTTCTTCTGACAAAAATCTTGTGGAATGGGGCAAAATATTGATTGAAGGAGAACAAAAAAGAATAATTAAAGGAGGAAATCCCATTTACAATCCTTCAATTGCACTTGTAAAAGTTAATTACGAGAAATTTATTGATGCATATCGGTTTCAAAATATATTAGTAGCTAATACAAACCGTTTGGCAGCAACAGTAAATATGTTACGAAAAGAGGCCGATGGTTTGATTGTTACACTATGGAATGAAATCGAGAAATTTTTTGAAAATTATTCAGAAGAAGATAAGAGGGATAAGGCTTCAGAATATGGTCTGGTTTATGTATGGAGGAAGAAAGAGCTAAAGAAGATAAAACAACAAGAGTTATTGGAAAAGCAAGAGCGACAAAAGAAAGAGGACACTAAGGTCGAAGTTGATTCTGTTCTTGAAATTATGCAACCTCAGCTAATCATGCAAAATTTTGCTGAGAAGACTGTGAATCCAATAGAACCAAGGAAAGTAATTATTAAAAAACATAAGGAAGAACGCACATTACATTCTCCGGTTCAAGCTATTTTAAACTTTTAAATTAGACTGGTAGTATTTTTGTCTCAGATTTTTATCTACTTTGTGAAATGACCAAAATAGGAATACCATAAGAACAAAGCTGATTATTGCAATGTATTGGTATCCGGTTTCAGTTCCTAATTTGTCTGGATCGATGTCAATTATTCCTTTGTTATAAAAATGATAAGCAAAGACTGCAACAATATTATTAATAAAATGAGCAATTACGGGAAACCATAAATTTCCACTCCAAGCAAGAAGATAGCCAAAACAAGCACCTAGAATTATCCTAGGGATAAATCCATAAAACTGAAGGTGTAGTGCACTGAATAAAATTGCAGAAATCCAGATTCCCAAATGATAATTTTTTGTCCACTCACCAAAAATACGTTGTATTATCCCTCTAAAAAGAAACTCTTCACCAATGGCGGGAATAATCGCAATCATTAGAATGTTCACCAATAATCCTGAAAAAGTTGAAGATTTTAAAAATAGTTCTGTTATTTGATTGGCAGAATCTTCACTTTCTCTCATCCATCTTTCTATTCCTGACATGTATTCAGGGAGTGTCATTTTTGAGTTTATCTCGCCAAGTATATTTATAAAGGGACTAGAGACAATTATTATCGAAATAGCAATAATAATTCCTTGTGGGTAGGGAACTACATCTAATTTTAAATATCTTGAAATATCTGATCCAAAAAGATATGCAAGTAGAAAAGAAGGGATAACGAAAAGTCCGATAGATTGAAATATTTGTAAGAATTTGAGGAATGAGATATTGTTATCACTTAAGTTTTGAGAATTTGCAATAGTGGCAATATCTTTAAAACCAAAAATAGGCAGAGCGATAATTACAGCAATAATCATTGTAATCAGTAGAGAAAGCAGAACAACAAAAGTTGTTACCACAATTTTGTTCGCCGGATGTAAATTGTTAAAATAGTTCTTCAAAACGGATTTAGTTTAAATTTCTTTCCTTTTGTAAAAATATTTTTTATTTCCAAGATGCTTAAACAAACTAACAAAAATTTGGGCTAAGTTTCGTGCTTTTGGAAAATTTTCTAATTTTGTTAGTCATCTATAAAATTTTATATTATATGAACGAAGAGGTGAATATACTTTTGGAAATGACAAAGGACAGTATGCAGTCAGCCATTGATCATTTAGAAAAAGAGTTAGTACATATCAGGGCCGGGAAAGCATCGACAAGAATGCTTGACAGTGTTACTGTTGATTATTATGGGTCGATAACTCAGATTAGTAAAATTTCAAGCATAACTACTCCTGACGCTAAGACTATTGTTGTTCAGCCTTGGGAGAAGCAAATGATAGCGCCGATAGAAAAATCGATTTTAAATGCAAATTTAGGCTTCAATCCTGATAATAATGGAGAAATTATACGTATTTTTATCCCGCCTTTAACTGAAGAAAGAAGAAAAGCTCTTTCGAAAGATGTTAACAGGGAAGGTGAAGCTGCCAAGGTAAGCATAAGAAATGCAAGGAAGGATGCTAACGATCAGTTTAAAAAGCTCCTGAAAGATGGACTTGCAGAGGATGTTGAAAAGGCAAGTGTTGAAAAAGTACAAAAAATGACAGATGAGTTTTCTCGAAAAGTAGACAGCTTAGTAGATAAGAAACATGTTGAAATAATGACAATTTAATTTATCTTACGATAAAGTTTGTGTTTTCATGGCTATTTAAAAAGAGCAATCCCTTTTGGATTGCTCTTATTTTTTTCTAGTCACTATATATCTAATCAAATTAGCTAGGGAATCGCGTGCTTCGTTTTGAGGAAATTCATTTAACTTTTTTATAGCTTCTTCGCAGAAAAAATTCATTTTCTCAGTAGCATAATCAATTCCACCTTTCTCGCGGACAAGTGAAATTAGTTCACTGACTTTATCCTTATGGTTATTTTTCCTTCTTACTATGTTTAATATTTTTTGTTTTTCCAAGAACGATGAATTATTTAATACATGAATTAAAGGAAGAGTAATTTTCTTTTCTTTTATATCGTTTCCTATTGGCTTTCCAATAATGCCCTTTTCCTGATAATCAAAAATATCATCCCTGATTTGAAATGCTAGCCCGGCAAGAATACCAATCTCTTTCATCTTTTTCATGGTTTCAGTATCGCTGTTAACAGAATAAATCCCGATAGCCATACTTATTCCAATCAAAGCTGCTGTTTTTTTCCGGATAAGTTCAAAATAAGTTTGTTCATCAATATCTAATTTTCTGCTTTTCTGAAATTGCAAAATCTCTCCTTCAGCCATTTCTTTCACAGCAGTAGAAATGATTTCTAACATTTCATACTCCTTTTCGTGAGTAGCAATTAATAAACCCTTGGCAAAAAGATAGTCACCTGTTAAAACAGAAATTTTATTCTTCCAGATAGCATTGATTGAAAACATTCCTCTTCTTTCGTATGATTCATCAACAACATCATCATGAACAAGTGATGCTGAGTGAAGAATCTCAACAGTTGAAGCAGCGAGATATGTTCTTCGATTAATTTCTCCATGCATTTTAGCAGATAAAAATACCAGTAGAGGTCTTATCTGCTTACCTTTTGAGCGGATTATATAATTAACAATGATATTAAGAAGCGGAGTTTCTGTTTGCAGAGTATTTCTAAAGAAGTCTTCAAACTTCTTTAATTCTTCTGACACAGGAGTTTTTATCTGTTCTAAAACTTGCATTAGTTATAATTGAATGGATCAAAAATAAAATAATTATTGAACTCAGTATATAAATATATTCATTTTAAAATTAAACTTAATATTTAGGGGAGTTAAAGCATGAATATTGTTAGATTATGATTATAATAATCTGTACTATATGTATTTAAATAAACATATTTTATAACAAAAGATATTTAATTAAGCTTATTTGAAAAATTAATTATATCCTAAAAATGTGAAGAACAATTTGTTTGATTGTTAATAATGAAATTGAAAAGTATTTTTGTAAGTATTATTATCTTGTTATTTTTGAAACTATTTAAATAAACCCTTTTTATTATGAATGATACTATACTAACTACTGATCAATTGATCAAAGCTTCAGAAATTCTTAAGGCAATGTCTCATCCTATACGAATTTCAATTTTATACCTACTAAAAGACGGTGAAAAATACACTGTAAGCCAAATTCAGGACTTCTTAGAAGTTGAACAATCAACTACATCACATCATTTAGGGATACTTAAAAGCCAAGGAATTGTGTGTTCGAAAAGAGAGGGCAAGAATATATTTTATTATTCCCGAATCTTATTAATTGGAGAAATGCTTGATTGCATTGTTAATTGCTCATGTAAATAGCAAGTGTTTTAGGGCATACCGACAACCTTATTGGAAATAACTTGTTAATATTAAATACTTGAAATTTTAAACTTGAATTGATGGCAAAGATAAGAGTAACAAAATACTATGATTTTGAAATGGCGCACGCCTTATGGAACTATGATGGTTTATGCAAAAACATACATGGGCATTCATATAAGTTGTTTGTTACGGTTATTGGAGAGCCCATACAAAATGCTGAAAATAATAAGAATGGGATGGTAATTGATTTTAGCGATCTTAAGAGTATTGTGAAAAATCGTATAGTTGATGTTTTTGACCATTCATTAGTTGTAAATAAGAATTCCCCTACAGAGAAATTATTTGAAACTGGCGAATTGTTTGAACGCCATCATATTGTTGATTTTCAGCCTACCTGCGAGAATTTGGTTCTTCATTTTGTTAATATTGTTAAACCCTTATTGCCTTTAGGTGTTGAATTAAAAAGTATTAAACTATTTGAAACTGCCAGCTCATACGCAGAGTGGAACGCTGACGATAATTAAATCTTATGGAGTCTACCAATTCAAATGAGAAGAAACTTTTCTTACTCGACGCATATGCCCTGATTTACAGATCTTATTTTGCTTTTATAAAAAATCCAAGATACAATTCGAAAGGGCTAAATACCTCTTCAATTTTTGGGTTTATTAATACTCTTGAGCAATTGATATATTCTGAGAATCCTTCTCATATTGCTGTTGCGTTTGACGTTCATGGAGATACTTTCAGAAATGAAATGTTTCCTGAATATAAAGCTAACCGAGAGTCGATGCCTGAGGATATCAGGGCTTCAATTCCATATATTAAAGAATTAATTCAAGCATACAATATTCCTATCCTTGAAAAGGAAGGTTATGAAGCTGATGATGTTATCGGTACAATTGCAGAGAAAGCTTCCAAGGAAGGCTTCACAACATATATGATGACTCCTGATAAGGATTATGCTCAACTAGTTGGAGGAAATAAGTTTATTTATAAACCTGCAAAAGGTGGCGAAAAGGCTGAAATATGGGGAATCAGTAAGGTTCAAGAAAATTTTGAAGTAAATGATCCTACTCAGGTTATTGATGTTTTAGGATTAATGGGTGATGCTGCCGACAACGTTCCAGGGTGTCCCGGTATAGGTCCCAAAACAGCAATGAAGCTTATTTCTGAATACGGAAGTATCGATGGAGTTTATCAGAACCTGGATAAGTTAAAAGGAAAGTTAAAAGAAAACCTTGAAGCGTATAAGGATCAAGTTTATTTATCGAGAAAGCTAATTATAATTGATTTAAATGTTCCTATTGATATTGATTTTGAAGGGATGAAGTATTCCGGTCCTGATGATAACAAGCTCCTTAATCTTTTCAAGGAGCTTGAGTTTAGGTCACTTTTTACAAAGAGAGTATCTAATCAGGCTGAAGTTAAAGCTGTTCAGCAACAACCGACACTTTTTGATATCCCTGATCAGGAAAATTATAATAATACTTCAGGTTTTGAGAATATTGATTCTATTTCCCATAATTATAGGAAGGTTGAGACATTTGAAGAAAGAGCTTCTCTAATTGAAAAATTAGGGAAAGCAATAAAGTTCAGTTTCGACACTGAAACAACAGGGCTTGACCCGCATTCTTCAGAATTGGTTTGTATTTCTTTTTCATTTATAGCCCATGAAGCATGGTGCGTGCTAATACCGCAGAAATACAATGAAGCAGAAAAGATAGTAAGTGAGTTTAAACCAGTTTTTGAAGATGAAAATATTTTAAAAATAGGACAAAATATTAAGTATGACATGATTATGCTTGCCAGATACGGAGTAAAAGTTGAAGGTCCTCTTTTTGATACTCTTATTTCTCATTATCTCATACAACCTGAGCTCAGGCATAATCTTGATTATCTGAGTGAACAATATCTCAACTATAAGAAAATATCATACGAAGATTTAGTCGGAGGTAAAGGGCTAAGCCAAAGACCTATAAGAAATGTTGAAATTGAAAGACTTGTAGATTACTCTTGTGAAGATGCTGACTTTACCTTTCAGTTAAAGGAAATTCTTGAAAAAGAGTTAAAAGAAAGCGAATTATCGGAGCTCTTTAATAATGTTGAGATGCCACTAGTGCCGGTGCTTACTTCGATGGAACTTTCAGGAGTAAATATAGATCCTGATGCTTTAAACTTATACGCTGTTGAATTGCGCGATCAATTAATTAGTATTGAAAAGGAAATCTTTCAAATGGCAGGTGAGGAGTTTCTAATATCTTCCCCTAAACAATTGGGAATTATTTTGTTCGAGAAACTAAAGATCGACCCCTCTGTTAAGAAAACAAAAACCAAGCAATATTCAACGAACGAAGAGATTCTGGCAAAACTGTCGAGAAAACATCCGATAATTGAAAAAATACTTGATTACAGAGGCTTAAGAAAACTACTTAATACATATGTAGAAACACTTCCAAAGCTGATTAACCAAAGGACAGGCAGGATTCATACTTCATACAATCAAGCAGTTGCTTCTACTGGTAGATTAAGTTCAAATAATCCAAATCTTCAGAATATTCCCATTAGGGACGAAAATGGAAGGGAAATAAGGAAAGCGTTTATACCTTCAGACTCCCGCAGGAAATTTCTTTCTGCAGACTATTCTCAAATAGAACTTAGACTAATGGCATCCTTAAGCAAGGACAAAAATATGGTTGAGGCTTTTATGAATGGTGCAGATATTCATTCAATAACGGCTTCAAAAATATATGGAGTTTCTGAAGAAGAGGTAACTACCGACTTCAGAAGAAAAGCTAAAACAGCTAATTTTGGAATCATTTACGGAATATCTTCTTTTGGTCTTTCACAAAGGTTGAACATCCCAATTGGAGAAGCGAAAGATATAATTGATGGATATTTCTCTGCTTTCCCGGGAGTGAAAGAATATATGAATAAATCAATAGAAGATGCACGGAAAACAGGTTTTGTCAAAACTTTGTTGGGGCGAAAACGTTATTTAGTTGATATCAACTCTTCAAATTCTGTAGTGAGGGGTAATGCTGAAAGAAATGCAATTAATGCACCGATACAAGGGACTGCGGCTGATATTATTAAAATTGCCATGATCAACATACATGCAAGGATGAAGGAAGAAAAAATGAACTCTAAAATGATTATGCAAGTGCACGATGAATTGATCTTTGATGCATGTGAAAACGAAATTGAAAGTTTAAAGCATTTAGTTAAAGAAGAGATGGAGAGCGCCTTAAAGATAGGCATACCATTGACAGTTGAAATTGGCATTGGTAATAACTGGCTTGAAGCCCACTGATAATATTATGCAAGAGAAGATTACAACAGAAGAAGAATATAGAAGAGCAATCATGAGATTTCTTGAGATTTGCGATTCTGAACCAGGGACGTTTGATTTTGAAGAAGCAAAAGTACTTACTGAACTGATGGAAGATTATGAAAATAAGGCTTGTAATGATTATAAGAAAATGAATTAATACGATTATCTAAGTCAAACTACTACATCATTTATTTTGAAATAAAAAATACTCCCGGAATTTACTTCAGATTCAAACCATATTTTACCATTCAAAAGTTCAGATATTTCGAGGCATATTGATAAGCCTAATCCTACACCTCCGTGTTCCCGAGTGATAGAGTCCTCAATTTGTCTGAATTTTTCAAAAACAATTGATTGTTTATCTTTTGGTATACCAATACCGGTATCTTTTACATAGAAAATAACGGACTTGTTTTCTACAGTACAGCCATATTCAATTGATCCGTCCTCAGTGTATTTTATTGCGTTGTCAAAAAGATTTATCATCAACTGTGTAAGTTTTGTCTTGTCTGATTTGATGAGCAATGGGTTATCTGCAACAAAACTGTGATGAATTATTTGTAAGTTTTCTTTTTTCTCATTTATTACTTTTGTACTCAGGTAAGGTTTAAGACTTTCGATGAAATCAGTCAGATTAAACTCTTCTAAATATACTTTTGAAACTTTTGCCTGTAATAGCGCAAGATTAAATACTGAGTCAATTATGTTTAAAAGATGATTACCACTATTGTTTATTATTTTAATCATTTCCATTATAATCGGTATTTCCATCGAATCATCTATAAGACTGCTGAATCCTATCACTGCATTTAATGGAGTTCTCAGTTCATGACTCATTGTTGCAAGGAATGCTGATTTTAATCGGTCACTTTCCTCAGCTCGTTCTTTTGCAATTATTAGTTCCGTTTCAGCGATTTTCCTCTCGGTAATATCCCTTACTATTCCGACTGCACCCCATTGATCTACATTTTTATAAGGTGCAATTGAAAGTTCAATTTGTATTCTTGTCTTATCTCTTTTCTCAATTTCTAACTCAATAGACTTACCTGAAGCAAGAGGGCTATAAGGTATTTGAATAACATTTATTGGGAGATATTTTTGAGGTTTATCGGAAGGTGGGTTCAGTAATTTATTGATATTTATATTTACGAGCTCTTCTCCCATGTATTCGAATATCTTTTCAATTGCTGGATTCCAGTAAATAACCTGATTATTACTGTTTACCATTAGGATTCCATCATGGGCAGAATTGCTAATTAATCTGAATTTTTCTTCACTCGCTTTTAGCGACTTCTCGATTTGTTTTCTATCGGTTATATCAAGAAGCGAAGCTACAGTTTTTGAACTGCCTGGTATTAGGTCAACTGTAAGCAATATATTTCTTACTTCGTTCTTTTTATTAATAAGGATAAATTCATATACTCTTGGAGGTCGGTTCTCACGGTCAAGCTGTCTTTGTATAAAATACTCCCTGATTTGATCTAGATCGTTTGTAGAAACAAAAAATGGCCATTTTAATTTTCCTTCTATTTCTTCTTTAGAATATCCGGTAAGCTCTTCGAATTGTAAATTAACCTGAGTTATCGTATCGTCAATATCTATGATAGCTGTTGCAGTTCCTGTGTTACCAAAAATTCCTTTGTACCAGTTCTCGCTTTCTTTTATTGCTTGTTCAAATTTTTTATTTTCACTAATATCATGCTCAATAGATACAAAATGTAATATTTCGTTATTCTCATCTATAATTGGGGAAATTGAAACTTGAGACCAGTATAATTCTCCGTTCTTCTTTTTATTTACCAACTCGCCCTTCCATTCATTTCCTCCTAGGATAGTTGACCATAGTTCCTGATAAAGTTCATTCTTTTGAATTCCGGATTTTAGGATTCTTGGATTTTCACCTATTACTTCTGATGAGTTGTAACCGGTTAACTGTTCAAATTTTGGGTTCACGTATTGAATAGAACCATCGCAGCCGGTAATAATCACCAAACTGGGTGCTTTCTCAATTGCTTGGTAAAGAAGTTTTAGCTGAATTCCTGTTTTTTCTTTTATATTTTTTATTTCATTTTCATATTCTAACCTTTTTCTTCTCTCTTCCTTTAGTTTAAGTGAATTTATTATCGCAAGAGACAATCTGTCGAGCCTTTCTTTAACAACATAATCCCAAGCACCAGCTTTAATTGCATCAACGGCTGATTCTTCAAGTAAAGTTCCTGTTACAATTATAAATGGAGTTAAAGGATCAATATCGATACTTAGTTTTAATGCTTCAAGTCCTGTAAATTGAGGAAGATTATAATCACTGAGGATGATATCAGGATGAAAGTCAATTAATGCTTCTGCAAAATCTGATTTATTCGCGACCCATTTAAGATTTAATTCATGATTTAATGAAGACTTAATAACCTGGCTAATTATTTCCATGTCATTTTCATCATCTTCAAGCATTAGTATATTAAGAAGTTCCAAGTTCATGATGTTAATATTAATCCTTTATTTGCAAATTAAGGATTTTGAATAAAACAAAAATATAACAAATAAATAGAAATTTTTATTTAAGTGGTTAAGTAATGAAATTGATATAGAAAGCAGCACCTTTACCTTCTTTGGATTCTGCAGTAATCGACCAACCATGTTTATTTAGTATTTGTTTTACATTAGCAAGCCCTATTCCGGTACCCTCAAACTCTTTATCAGAATGAAGGCGTTGGAAAACATTAAAAATTTTACCAGCATACGCCATATCAAAACCAGCTCCATTATCACTAATTCTTATAATGCAATGATTTATCGATTTCTGAATCTTAGTAATTTCAATTTTTGCTATTTCTTTCTTTGAAGTAAACTTTAAAGAATTTGATATTAGATTTTCAAATACCATTTCAACAAGTTTATAATCGCCTTTTATGACCGGCAAACTACTTATTCTCCACTCTACATTTCTGTTTTCGATTTCACTCTCAAAATGTTTAATTATTTTATTGACTAATTCATTTAAATCGATGTTTGTAATTTCCAAAGATTTGCTTCCCAATCTTGAAAAAGTTAGCAATGCTTCTATCATTGAATTCATTTTTTTGATTGATTCAGTGATTTTATTAAAATATTTATCAGCATCTGGAGATAAATCTTTCAAGTTCTTTTTGAGAAGCAAAGAAAAACTTTCAATGTGCCGCAAAGGGGCTTTCAAATCGTGCGAAATTGAATAGGCAAAGGCCTCGAGGTCTTGGTTTGCAATTTCAAGTTGCGATGTTCTTTCTTTGACCCTTTTTTCCAGTATGTTATTTAGTTTAATAATTTCATTTTCAATTACTTTTCTTTCAGTTAAATCGATAGCTGAAGAAAGATACAGGTGTTTATTATCAGCTGTTAATCCAATTAAAGATGTTGTAAAATCCCATATTCCAACCGACCCATCAGCACAAATTATTTCTTTTTCTCCTGATAAATATTTTTTCACCAGGACTGAGAAATCAATATTCTCGAAACTGTCAATTTCTATTGCATCTTTAATCGATTTACCAATCCATTCAGTAATTGTTTTTACATCATCTAGATAATAACCTGAAGAGTTAATCCAGCCTTCACTGACTTGAAGTAGTTTATTGTCGTCGGTAAATATCATCATTGGGAAAGGGGCATATAGAATAGCTCTTCGGAAATTTTCTTCACTTTCTTTTATGATGGATTCATTCTTCTTTATTTTTGTTATATCATGAGCAAAACCAACCAGGCCAATGATTTCTCCATTTTTATTACGCATAGGAATTTTCGAAATCGATTCCCAGATTATGTTTCCCTCTAAGTCAACTCCCTGTGTCTCTCTGTTTATTACTGTATACCCATCCTCAATAACCTTTTTGTCCTCAATAAAGTAGTCATCAGCAAGTTCTTTAGGATAAACGTCCCAGTTCGTTTTGCCCAATAAATCAGAATAACTAAGCTTATCTTCATCTTTTAGATTGCTGTTTACCCTTTTCAGGTGAAGGTCATTGAAAATAGTCTTTCGATAGTTTTTGTCAATAACAAATATTGAATTAGGAAGGTGGTCAATCAATGTTCTTAGCAATAATAATTCTTCTTCCCTATAATTCTCAGCAGCTATCTGATCCGAAATATCTTTTATTATAACCATTTCAGCAGGATCTCCGTTATAAAGAAATGAAGTTATACTTACTTCAACCGGTTGGTGCCTGCCATTTTTTGTAATTACCTTAGTTTTGTATTTATGTTGCTTAACGTTATTATCTTTGC
This sequence comes from uncultured Prolixibacteraceae bacterium, assembly GCA_964393405.1. Classification (GTDB taxonomy): domain Bacteria; phylum Bacteroidota; class Bacteroidia; order Bacteroidales; family Prolixibacteraceae; genus CAYMTR01. The sequence goes on along the minus strand of CAYMTR010000001.1, from coordinate 46,143 downwards.
GGAATTTATATGACTCGTTTACTTTAACTAAATCAGCAGGAGTAATGAAATTTGAGAACGGTTTATTGACCACTTCGTTTTCTTTATACCCTGATAATTCAAAAGTTCTTCCATTTGCAAAAACTATAATTGAGTCTTTGATTATCAAAATGCTGTCGTATACAGATTCAAAAAGTTCAAGATATTTTTCTTCGGAATTATCCATTATATTATAGCGCCTAAGTTAACTTTACATCATTTAGAAATTTACGAAAAAAGATGAATGTATCAATACAAAGGGGTTTTTAAATTTTAACTTTGAAATTTACTTATGTTGCTCGAAGCTTGGTATGAGAATGTTAAATGGCTAAACCTTGATGATTCAGGTTTTGAGGATGAGTATTGTACAAAGGACGAGTATCAAAATTCGGAATTTGACGAAACTTCTTTCATGTCAGTTGTTTCAATGAAGGGTTGTTTTATTCTTTATGGAATACACAAAAAAAATAAGGAACAAATGGTTTTATCACGTCAGGATTCTGATATTGCTATTATGACATTCCAATTAAGCGGACAGTTTAATGTGAACGAAAAAGACTTTGAACCTTATCGTATTTTTGATAATGATATACACGTGACTTTTTATACTAATAAAAGAGAACTTGTTTTTGTCGCTCCTCCTGTTTTTGAAAACTTCAGAATTATTTTTTCTCCTGATAAGTTTAAGGAATTACTTGCTAAGTTTCACGGAAGGTTTTCTTTTTTTTCTGAATTGATTGATAAGGGTGAATATTTCAACTTATTTGATAAGCCTTTACCAATCTCTCCTAAAATGAAATTGATTATTAGAGATATTCTCAATTATAAAATTTCTATACAAATTCTCGCAAAAGTGTTTTATGAGACTAAGACAACTGAATTATTTGGCTTACAGCTTGAACAGCTATATTCTTCTTTAGCCGGTATTAATAATGGGCTGTCTGAAGCAGATAGACAAAAAATATTCGAGGCTCGTGAACTTTTGATTTCAAATATTAGCGATCCCCCAATTCCAATTCACAAATTGGCTAAGTTGGTAGCAACAAATGAAGATAAACTAAAGAAGGGATTCAAAGAGATTTACGGTAAAAGTATTTATAATTATCTCCTTTTTTTCAAGATTGAAAAAGCAATTGAAATGCTGAGGAATGATAAATTGTCTTTAAATGATATAGCTTCTGAAGTTGGCTATACCGATACTGCTCATTTTATAAGAGCTTTTAAGAAAGTAAAAGGAATCTCTCCAGGAAAATATAAGAGATCCTTTTAAGACCTTTCAATAGTTTTAATTGAACCTCTTTTCAAACTTTCTGTATAATAAGAAAATTACAAATAAATGGATTATTAAGGCTCCTAAGATATAGAGCCATCTATTGAACGAATCATAAAAAACAGCTCTTTCGATCCACCACACAGGTGAAACCGACAATATCCATCTCCAGTTACCGGTGAAGAAATAATCAAATAGTACTGGAATAATTATTATTCCAAAGCCTTTTGAAATGGCCATCCCTTCTACTTTATTACTCGCAAATGCTCCGAGAAATAGCAACATCATTGGTGCCTCTAGAGAAACAATAGCGGAAATGGCAATTATCTCAGCAAAATTTAAAAATGAACCAAAACCCGTTGTTAAAAGGAAAATAATTCCCCAAAAGAAACTGAAGATTACTGGAATTAACATCCTTATTTTAAAATAACCAATCTTCCCTATAGGGGTTATCGACAAGTAACTTATTATACCACCATCCCTCTCATCAAGTAAAATAAAACCATAAATCATTCCAAACATCATTGGAGTTAAAACCATGAAGAAAAGGCTTATCAAGTAGTAATATTCATCAATGGGAAATGAGAGATATATTGTTGTGATTCTAGATATAAAAGGGACCAATATTTTAGCAACAATTATCAGTAAAGCAGGTGCAAAGAAGCAAAGTAACAACATCGGATCTCTGCCAATTATTTTCCAGTCACTTTTTATTAAACGAGTATTTGTGTTCATGATTTAATTAAATTCTATTTATTGACAACATATTTTTTAAATTGCCTGCATGCATAAATGTATGCCAAAATACACCAGCATAAGAGAACTGAACTATCAGCAATTATTCCTCTTACTGTTTGAACATCAGAAGGTGTTACCAACAAGTCAATGGCCGCATTAACAGGAAAGATAATTGAATAATCGGGTATTATAAAAAACAATACCAAAGGGATTGAAGTTATTAAACTCCAAGCAATTATTCCGATGAAGTATTGATTAACACTTGATACCTGAGCTGATATGCCAAGCCCTAGTAAGGTGTAAAACATGGAACACAATACAACTGAAATTATAAAAGGAATTATGTTGTTTATCATTCCTCCGGGAATAAAACCAATGACAGCGCTAACTAACACAGCTATAATTGTAAGGGATAAAGATTTAGACAATATATAATCAGAAAGTCTTAAGGGAGTTATAAAAAGGCTTTGTAATAAATTTTGTTGTTTCTCAAGAAGTACGAGAGCTCCAACAAAAACAAGCCCCATTACCGAGGTGTCACTAAGTATAAGATAGGCTGTGACCTCTGTCCTGAAAGATGTTGGAATGTAAAAAAGGATTAAAATATAAATGATTGTAATAATTGCATAAACAAGATAAAAACCCTGCTTTATTTGTGATAGTATATCAAATTTTATCATCTTGAATAAGAATGAATTAGTAATTTCATTATGATTGATTTTCATATTCAATCGTTTTTCGTTTAAATCAATTGTTTTCCTGTTACTTTAATAAAAATATCCTCAAGGGTAGCTTCTTGTGTATGAATTGTTTCAATTTCGTTTTGATTGATGACTTTTAGAAAATCTTCATTCTTACCAATGTTTATTAAATCGAATTCATAAATTTCAGAAATACCGTTATCCTTCACTTTTATTTTAACTGATTTTCTTCCATATTTCAATTTCAGAAATTCCGGTTTTTCTATCACCGGTAGCTGACCGTCAATCATGAAAGCAACACGATCACACAGCTCTTCAGCATCAGACATATTGTGAGTAGTCAAAAATACTGTTGTTCCCTTATCTCTGAGTTCTAGAATAAAATCTTTAATCATCCTACTGTTTGTAGGATCGAGTCCTGAAGTAGGTTCATCCAGGAATAGAAGTTTGGGTTTATGAAGTATAGCCCGTATAAAATTAAGCCTCATTCTCATTCCTTTTGAGTAGGCTTCAACAGACATATTACGGTCATCCCATAAACCAACTCGTTTGAGTAAGCCTTCAATGGAATATTTTTCACAAGTATAAAACGACCCAAACAGCTTAAGGTTTTCTACCGCTGTAAACTTTAGATAAAGGTTTGGAAACTCAAAGGCAACTCCTATATTTTCATAAAAGGTTTTTTTTATGTTGTTGACCTCAAGCCCCCGGAGCATAACACTTCCCTGATAATTTTTCAGGACTCCTGTTAAAACTTTTTGAGTTGTGCTTTTCCCTGCACCGCTTGGTCCCAAAAACCCAAAAATCTCAGAATCATTTACGTCAAATGAAACATTCTTTAATGTAGGCAAATGTTGTCCGCTGTAAGTAAATAGTAAATCTTTTACTGTAATCATGTCATGTTCTATAAATTTCATTCAAAATTACTGAAGTCTAACATATAGTTGTTGCCATATTAGAATACTTTATTGCCCAAAAAGAAGTTTTTTTCTTAAATAATTATGGTAATTTTATTGATGTTTATTTATTGGTTTTGATTCATTAAAAAATCGGAAATGCTTCTAAAAAAAATCTTAATAGTTTTATTAATATCTCTCTTTATAGGTGATTTAACTCAAGCTAAGAATGTTTCTTTTGGAGGCTGGATAGCCCGCGAAAGCATAAGAGGTACTTTTCAAGGGAAAAAAATGAAAGACGGTAAGATGTTAGAAAAAGGAAAAGAATTCGCATTAAAACCTTCAAAATGGAAAGCTCCTAGAGGGTATACACTAACTAAGTTTTCTATTGATGGATTACCGGCTGAATTTCTTGAAAAAGGTAAAGGTAGTGATACTGTTATATTGCAATTTCATGGTGGTGCATATATTATTGGATTAATGGATAATTACCGTACTCTTGCTGTACGTTATAGCAGATTAAGCAAAGGTGCTTCTGTCCTTACAATTGATTATAGAGTTGCTCCGGAGAATGTTTTTCCTGCTGCTTTAATTGATGCTTTAAAAGCATGGAATTGGTTGATGAGTAAGGGATATAAGCCTGAAAATATCGTTGTCGTTGGAGATAGTGCTGGTGGAAACCTTGTATTAGCAATGACTGCTAAATTGCGTGATGAGGGTAAGGCTTTACCCGGAGCACTTGTATGTATGTCACCATGGACAGATCTTGCAATGGAAGGTGAATCATATAAATACAACATTTATAAAGATCCTATGTTTGGCATTAAAAAGAAAGATATAATACCCGAAGGGAATAAAAATATTGTGGCATATGCCGGGAATACCGATTTGCACGACAAGTATCTTTCTCCTGTCTACGGTGAATTTAATGATTTCCCCAGAATGTTAATACAAGTGGGAACTCATGAAATGCTTGAAAGTGATGCTATTCGAGTTCATGAAAAAGCCATGTCTGCCGGGGTTAAAACAACTCTTACTCGTTATGAAGGTATGTTCCATGTATTTCAAATTTTTGGAAACTTTCCGGAAAGTAAAAGGGCATGGAAAGAAATTACTGAATTTATTAACCAAGAATAACTTTTCAACTGTTCAATTATTATGTCAATTGAATAATTAGTTTCATTTTTAATATTAATTGCCTACTCTTTGAAAACAAAATATACTGCAAGCATTATAAAAACAAAAGCAATCATGTAGTTCCATTTGAAAGTTTCTGTTTTAAAGGCAAATACGGCAAACAATGTAAAAATAATAAGAGTTATTGATTCCTGAATGACTTTCAATTGAAAAAGAGAGAACGGTCCGCCATTCCCTTTAAAACCTATTCTGTTTGCAGGAACCTGAAAGAAATATTCAAAAAGCGCAATCCCCCAGCTTATAAGAATAACTGCCACCAACGGTAAAGTAGAAAACCACCTCATTTCTTTAAACTTGAGGTGGCCATACCAAGCCAATGTCATGAAGGTATTTGATAATACCAACAGTACAATTGTAAGAAATATTTTCATTTAGTAAATGTTACTCTCTAGCACCATTAATTGGTGGGAGGAGGAGTAATTGTCTGTCTAGGATTTACAGTTCCACTGATTCGTAATGTTATAGCACCATTTGATGCATTCGAATTTACAGTAACAGTTTTTGAAAATGCACCAACTCTGTTTGTGTCGTATGTTACTTTTATCTCGCCTGAAGCACCCGGCATTACCGGATCCCTTGTCCATGATGGTGATGTACATCCACAAGAAGCTCTAACACTTGAAAGGATTAGTGGTGCATTCCCATCATTCTTGAAAAAGAAAACACAACTACCGTTACCTCCTTGATTTATTGTGCCATAATCATGCACTGTTTTCTCAAATGAAATTGTTGCCTTTGCTGTTGAATCTGCAACAATTGAAGTTGCTTCCTGCGCATTTATTGTTGAAATACAAAATAAAGTTGCTACAAATAATAATATTTTCTTCATAACCTGAAATGTTTTATAATTTTTTTAATGTGATTATAATCTTCTAAAATTTATTTGACTGTATTGATACAAAGACTGAGCCAAATTAAAAATATATCATTTCAAAGTAACAAATTTGCATGAATTTTAGATATAGTGTACTTGATGCGAATAGAAAGTTTAAATTATTTAATAAAATACTTTAATTAATGCTTCTTCTTTAGGTCCGATTCATTCATCTTTATTGCCGCATCACGTGCTTTATCAAATAAGTCATATATATTTTCTTCTCCAACAAGTCCAGTGATATTCGATTTTCTGAGCTCCTCTAGTACTGAAGTATTAACTCCAGATAAAAGAATTTTTGTGTGGTTCAACTGTATCGTTTTTAATACTGATTTAAAATTATTACACCCGGTAGAATCGATAAATGGAACGTGCCTCATTCTAATAATCAGAATCTTTGATTTTAAACCAGTTTGCTTGATCATTTCTGTGTAGGCTTTTGCTGATCCAAAAAATAATGGACCGCTAATCTCATATATTTTTACTCCCCTTGGAAGGTCGTCGTACATATCAAGAATATCGCTATCAATATCCTCCGGCAACTTTGTACCTATGTCTGACATTCGTTTCATAAACAATACTGAAGACAATACAACCCCAACTTCAATGGCTACCGTCAGGTCTACTAATACTGTTAGAATGAAAGTTGCTAACAAAACCAAGATATCAAAAACTGACCCTTTTAAAATCGAAGTAAAACTTCTCCATTCGCTCATGTTGTATGCAACAACGATTAATATACCTGCAAGACAAGGCATTGGAATTAGCTTTGCCCACTTTCCAAAAAATACCATGATTAATAGAAGTGTTATTGCATGTATAATTCCGGCTATTGGGGTCCGTCCCCCATTGTTGACATTGGTCGCTGTTCTTGCAATTGCTCCTGTTGCAGGTATACCACCAAAAAATGGTGTTACAATATTGGCTATTCCTTGTGCAACAAGTTCTGTATTTGAACGATGATTACTACTTATCATACCATCCGAAACAACTGCCGATAAAAGTGATTCAATTGCTCCTAAAAGAGCTATTGTTAGTGCCGGTGCTATATAGTTTTGTATTTCACTGAAATTCATTTCAGGTATTGATAACTTGAAGGATCCTGAAATTTCTCCAAAAAGAGTTTCAATTGTTGCAACTGGCAACTTAAAGATTTGGACTGCAAGTGTAATAAGAATGATTGCAATAAACGACCCTGGAATCTTAGTCGTTATTTTCTTTGAGTATAGGGAAATAATTATTGTAATTATTGTCAATATTATTGCTGTAAAATTAATGGAGTTGAACGAATGAAAATATAGCGTCCACTTGTCAATGAATCCCGATGGCAGTTTCTCGATTCCAAGACCAAAGGCATCATTTATCTGAGTTGAAAAAATCACCAATGCAATCCCACTTGTAAAACCTACAACAAGTGGATGAGGTATATACTTCAATAAGGAACCTAATTTCAATACTCCAAAGATTACCAGTATTATACCTGCTAGCACGGTTGATATCATTAAACCGCCAAGTCCATATTTTTCCAGTATCCCGTAAACTATAATAATGAATGCTCCTGTAGGTCCGCCAATCTGTACTCTGCTCCCTCCAAGAAAAGAAATGATAAATCCTGCTATAACCGCTGTTATTAAACCCTTCTCAGGAGATACCCCTGAGGCTACTGCAAATGCTATAGCAAGTGGCAAAGCTACAATTCCTACGATCACTCCTGAAAATACATCAGTCTTCCATTGTTTGAAGAGTAAACCTTTTTGTTTGAGACTGAAAAACTTAGGATAGAAAATATTACTCATATTTTGAAATTTGAGGGGGCAAAAGTATTAAACCCACTTAAACAAAGGTCTATAAAAATACTTTATTTCTTGCATTTAACTTTTATTTAAACAATGTCGACTTTTATTGTTTATTTTATGAACTAGTACTTATTTTTGTGGTGTTTGTTGCAAACAATGCCTCTTTAGCTCAGTTGGTAGAGCAGCTCATTCGTAATGAGCAGGTCGCGGGTTCGAGTCCCGTGTGAGGCTCAAAAAAAAAGCTGTTTCAGAATTAATCTGAAACAGCTTTTTTGATGTATTATATTATTATTTGGAAGCTAATTGGTTTACAGACATAAATTTACGATAAGATGTGTAGCCCCAGTAATCTCCTTTTGAATTCTTTGTAGGAATAACTAATTGTACATATCCTACATTGTAATCTACTACAAATAAGATTGTGTCTGAAACGTTGCTATTGTCTGTATAAATGAACCTTTCTGATAATAAAATACCGTTTTCGTATTCTGCATCATTATCAACTTTTGTTACATTCAAATTTGTGTGTGTTTTTCCATTGTCATAGTACATGTTAATGTTTGTACCATCGAACTGAATATTTAAAGGTTTTGTTGAGTAAGGACTATCGAAAAATATTTCATCAAGAGTGGTCATTGGGGTTGACATTGACTGATTGTCTACTCTGTATTTGATTGGTAATTGTGTCTGGGCAAATCCATTGATGCTGGACAGTGTGATTATTAATATTATTATTTTTAAGACTTTCATGGATTTCATAATATTTATGACACAAATGAAATACAATATTGCCAACTGACATAATTTATTTGATTAATGGCTTTTTGACTTTGACGAATGCCAATTCTACTGGGTTTTCAATTTCAGCAGAATTGGCTTTTATGACTATTTTATTGAAATTTGAGGTAGGGACACTGAATGGATGATTCGGTTTAGTCTGGCGAAAAGGGATGAAGACAATTACTTAATTAGTAACTTTTCTGTATAATACTTGCTTCCAATTGTTGATATCACCATATATATACCCTTTGAGAGGCTTGAAATATCAATTGTCAGATTTGTGTTATTACTCTTACCTCCAATTAAGGTTCTTCCGGTTAGATCCTTAATGTCGTATCTTTCTATTTCTCTATTGCTTTTTATGTTTATTAATTCTAAAGCAGGGTTTGGGTAAATAACACATTCACCGTTGTTTTTAGATTTTATTGATGATGTGGCCCCATTCTCAATTTTAATATTGAATACCGATTGGGATATAGATTTCCCGTTCTTTTCAAAGACCTCAATTATAACTTTCTGATTACCTGTCTTTCCTTCAACTGGAGTCAACGAGAACTTAACCTTTTTGCTTGTAACATCATAATTAACATCTGTAGCTTTTAATCTGGATGCATTACTTACTGTTACCCTAGCCTGAAGTTCTTCTTTGCCTTCATATTCTACGTTTACTTCAAATTCTTTTGAAGAATCAGTATTTTTAATTATTAGGTCATTTATTGCAGCAATTGAAATATTCTTTGAAGTATTAATGTACTTAATACATTTTATCATTGTTGAGGCAAATTCCGGAAATAACTCTACATGACCAACATTTGGAACCAAAACAAGATTCTTATCCTCACTGTTTGCACTTAAACTATCGAAAAGAACCATCAGTGTAGATAAATTACCATCGGTGGTTCCAACTGCAATTACTGTTGGTATGTCCGATTTTAAATCATATCCCGAAAAATTCTTTGATGATATATATGGAACCCATGGGAAAATTCCTTTGAAAGGATAAAATTTCTTTAATCCCTGTCGTAAGGTTGTTTCCCCATTGCATGACATACCTGTAAGGTAAATTGAATCAGGTGCGATATTGTAAGCTGCCCTCGCAGAATCTGCTGCTGCTGTAATAATATCAAGCTGTGAATCACTAACCTGACCGGAAAAATTATCAGGACATACAATAATTGCATTAATGCTGTCACTAAGAGGTGAAAGTGAATTCCTGTATGATAATGCAGTCCCCCCACAAAAATGTAATCCTACAATTAGGGGATAAGCTCTGGAAGGGTCATAATTATCAGGAATAGAATAAAACAATTTTCTTTCTTTACCACTAGCATTATAAATTGTGTCAATCTTTACTGCAGCTTGTGAAATTTCTAAAATTGTGAAAAGAATAGTAATTGTTAATAGAATCTTTCTCATAGTTTCTTAGGTTTTAAGTATTAATAATAGTGTGTTAACCATTGCATGACAACGTAATACTTAATTTCCCTTATTCATTCTTGTTTTTTTGTGCATTAAAACATATTATTAGAATCAGATATTAAATTTATTTTTGTTCTGACTAATTTTTCTTTTTATGTCATTAAACTTCTTTGTGACTGACCTTCATGGAAGGAAAGATCGATACAACAAACTTTTTCAAAAAATATTGGAAGAAACCCCAAAAGCTGTTTTTCTTGGAGGCGATTTATTGCCCTCGGGAATTTTTTCAATTGATGATTACTTGCCTATTGCATCTGATTTTATTGAGAATGTTTTATTTAGAGGTTTTGAAGATTGCCGTTCAAAACTCAGAGATATGTACCCAAGGGTCTTTTTAATTCTTGGCAACGACGATAGCCGAATTGAAGAGGATAGAATGTTGATTGGTGAACAAAAGGGACTTTGGGAATACATGCACAATAAAAAGTCGTCTTTTGGAAACTTTAATATATACGGTTATTCTTGCGTTCCTCCAACACCTTTTTTATTTAAAGACTGGGAAAGATACGACGTTTCTCGTTTTGTCGACCCCGGATGTGTTCCTCCAGAGGAAGGATTCCACTCTGTACCTTTTAAAAAGGATGATATTCTATTTGGATCAATACAAAAAGATCTAGACATGCTGACTGAAAATGATGATGTTTCAAATTCTGTGTGCTTATTTCATACCCCACCATATCAAACTAATCTTGATAGGGCAGATCTTGATGGAAAAAAATTTAACTATGTGCCCCTGGATGTTAATGTTGGAAGTATAGCCTTAAAACGATTTATTGAAAACAGACAACCATTGCTGACTCTTCATGGCCATATCCATGAATCGACTATGATTACTGGAAGCTGGAAAGACACAATAGGGAAGACTTACGCCTTTAATGCTGCTCATCACGGTAGTGAATTATCTCTGATTAAATTTGATCTCGAAAACCTTCAAAACTCAACAAGAGAATTAATATGAAGTTTTTGTTTTGTCTAATTCATTACCCATACTGAGAGGTAAGGCAGGGTCGTGAGAAGAACCGATCTTTACTGCATAACTGTCTCTCTTTTTTATGTCTTCGTCTGTAATTATATGTATGTCAAGCAATTTATCGGTCTTGGTTCCTGTTCTAATTTCATTCAACCGCCCTAAGCACAAACTCCATCCATCTAGCCATATTAAAAGCTCCCTTTTCTGATTCTCATTCCCCTTGAAATGTATGAGTATATCAATATCACTTCCGGGTCCGGCTGTTGCATTTTTTACACTTCCAAATACATAAAATCCTTCAACACCAAACTTTTCCTTATCTAATTTTGATGCTATATTCTCAGCATAGTTCATCCGCCACCTCCAATGAAAATCCGGACTTGTTGAATTACTGATGTGACCTGTTTTAATGAAATTAAACTCATTTTGTAATACGGGCTCAGAAAGAATTGCAAATGCTCTTTCATCATCTGCATTCATTAGGATGTGAGCCAAATTTCCCCTAGAAACCGAAGAAATATCAATCACTTTTACTGCATCTGAAAATGAAGCACAATCAGGAAGTAGTTCAGGCAGCATGTTTCTAGAGCTGTTAAAAAAGCTTTCATTAAAAAAGTTTCCCGGATCATCAGGATATAGAGGAAGGTAACGTATTCCCGATTCTACAAGGTCCTGAAAAAAGTGTGTTCCCATTGAAAGTTCGGGCATATAGTTATTTTGTTTTCTGGCAATCTCAATAAGCATAGCTGTATTATTGATGTCAGAATATGCAACGTTAACCCCAAGTTTTATATCACCGCGACTTCCCCAGCGCCCCGGCCCCATCAAAATAAATTGCCTCTTTGGTAATATCTCGTTTAAATTGCTGATTATTTTACCTATTGAAAGGAATTTCTCATAAGTCATAAGCTCTCCATATTTTAATGGATCTACATATACAATATGTGATATATTTGAAACAGTGCCGTTTGATATAAACCTGCTGGCTGTGAATAGAATCTTTTCTTCAGAAATATTGTATGGAATAGGTGCAGGCATGCCTGTCGAACTATAACTCTGAGGTCTGCATTGCAATAGATACAGATTGTCTCCATCATGAGCAAATTCAATATCTATTGGACATCCGTATTCTTCTTCAAGTGTGTCGAGAATTGTTTTAATCTCCTTTGGGAATGAAGAGTTATTTACGAGCCCATTAAAAGTTACTATGTAATTGTTTTTTTCAAAATCAAGTGACAACTTACGTGGTTGCTGGATAAAGTCTTCTGTAATTTGCGAAACAATATTATGAATTTCAGGATATTCTTTTCCTGATTCTGTAATTATCTGTTGAAAATCAATGGTCTCAAATACTTTCTTCTCAAGATTTATAACGTCAACTTTCTTTGGTGAATATCTGATAATTTCTTCAATTGCAACGTTTACCCTTAACCCCGGTTGTCCGGGTGATACAAGTATCGGATAATCATCGCTTAATCTGTCAACAGCTCTTGTCCCCAATCCGGGAACCATCCTTATAAGCCCATCTTCTTTTCTTATGCGATTCGACCACCTGAAATCATTATGGCTGAATGCAACACCCGAAAATGATGGTAAAAAGTATTTCCCGATCTTTTTACCTACAACTTGTTGAACCAGAATACCCATTTCTTCGTGGTATTCTGAAAGCCCTCTTTCCTTCCGATATTCAATAGGATCGGGTCCAAAAGCTGAAGCATATACTTCTGCAAGAGCATCCATAAATTCAACCAGCCTTTGTTCTTTTGTACCTTTGTTTGCTACAAAAAGGCTTTTATATTTTCCTGCAAAAGCTGTATTCGCTCTGTCTTCCAGTAGACTCGAGCTTCGTATTACTAGTGGTGTCTCTCCAAAGTCATCAAGAGCTACTGAAAGCTCCTTTATTATTTCAGGACTAAACGGTGAGTTTTTAAAAACATGAACAACATAAGGATACTCTTTTTTTACTTGATCAATATCCTTGAAAACTTGTTCCATTATGTCTTCGAGGTCATTCCTCTTCATAAAACTTAATATGGCATCAGAAGTAATATACCAGGTTTTAGGAACCTTAATCTCGTTGAAAAATGAATGTTTATCTGAAAGCTTCCAAAGTATATGGCTCGAGAGAAACAAACCTGAGCTTTTCCCTCCAAGTTTGCCATAGCTGCCAATAGGTGAGATTATCCTTTTTAATAGCTTATGAAAATCGCTCACTTCAAGAAATTTCTTCGCTATTGAAATAAACTCAACCTGATCTAACAGTAGCCTTCTGATAAGAGAAATCTTAACGCTTTTTTCTCGGGCTGTTGAAATCTCAAGTCCCTGTGTCGATAAATGATAGAATCTTTCAATAGCACTTGCTATTTCTGATAGTGAGGAACCATTATTCTCTAGTACATTTACCAGAAAACCTGAGCGGTCTTCTTTAATCCACCTGTGTATGTTCTCAACAAGCTCCTTTTCTTCCAGGTGATTTCCTGCAAGTTCAAATATTCTATAACTGTTAGTAATTAAATCACTGTTGCTTGTTTCCTGATAAGGTCTGTTATTTCCCTCTTTTAAAAGTTCAATTTTATCTTTGTAATCAGGACTGAAAAATTCAAATAAACTTTCTGCTTCTTTAATCCCACTCCAGCACATATAGTTTATCATCTTGCGGGAAATACGTATTAGAAGCTTTGGATTTGTGCCCTTGAGCATTTTAAAAATGGTGAGCCACTCCGGACTTTGTTCCTTAACAATGTGGCTGCTCTCTTCAAAAACTGATTTCAATCTTTTATGAAGAACAAAAGAAGAAATCTGCATCGCAATTGTGTTGATCAATTTCTGTTCATCTTTTAAAAAAGGTCCAATATGTTCCGTTGGCCTTTTCTCAGTATAAAAAACAGTTATTGATCCCAATAGTTCCTCTTGAACAAGAATTTCAGATTTTATAAACCATTTGGTTTTCTTAAAATCCTCTGATTCAAATACTAAATCACGAAAAACAATCTGAGCCCTGCAAATATGTGGATATTGCCATCCCTGTGGAAGGATCTTGATTAATTCACTGAAAATAAAGTCAATACTTCTATCTTTATCATTTAAAAGTTCTTGAACTTCATAAAGACAGCTAAGTTCTTTGGCTCTCTCCTTTAGCTCACTTGCAAGATTCTCAGATTGTTTTTTTATTGACATACTTATCTGTTTTTTAATAAGTTGTTAAACCCACCCCCTGTCATGGCATGCCTGAGCAACCCGGTTTACCGAAATGACATAGGCAGCATCTCTCATGCTCATTTTATTGGATTTTGAGAAATCGCTTACTGAATGGTAGGCAGATGTCATTTTATTGTCCAACTTACTTAATACCTCTTCTTTTTCCCAGAAGTAATTCATATTGCACTGAACTTGTTCAAAATAACTACAAACTACTCCCCCCGCGTTTGCAAGGAAGTCAGGTATAACATGAATATTTGTTTTCTTGATTATTTCATCAGCATCTCTAGCTGTAGGACCGTTTGCTCCTTCTGCCAGAATTTTTACACTTTTATTGATTCTGTGAACATTGTCAACTCTTAACTGATTTTCAAGTGCTGCCGGAACAAGTATATCTACCTCTTGTTCTAACCATGAATCTCCGGGAAGAATTTCATAGCCTAAGTCTTTTGCTTTATTTTTATCTATTCCCCCGAATGAGTCAGTTATTGATGATAAGACTTTTAGATTAATACCATCTTTTTTTCTGAATGAATAGCTCGTCTTATCATTTTCATCCCATGATGCAACACAAATTACTTTACCACCCATTTTGTTATAAAGCTCAATTGCATAACGTGCTACATTGCCGAATCCCTGAACACTTGCAGTTGTGCTCTCAGGTTTAATATTAAGCTCTTTAAGCGCTTCTCTTACTGTAAACATAACTCCTGAACCTGTCGCTTCAGTCCGTCCCTTGGAACCACCCATGCCTACAGGTTTTCCGGTAATAAAGCCCGGAAACTTCTCTCCACGTATGGTTTCGTATTCATCAAGCATCCAAAGCATGTGCTGCGGATTAGTCATTACATCAGGCGCCGGAACATCTAAATTTGGTCCTACATTCTTAACGATCTGTCTAACCCAGCCCCTGCAAATCTGCTCTTGTTCTGACTTGCTGAGATGATGTGGGTCACATATAACTCCTCCCTTACCTCCACCCAGAGGTATGTCGGCTACTGAAGTCTTCCATGTCATCCACATCGACAAAGCTTTAACTGTATCAATGGTTTCCATTGGATGAAACCGAATTCCTCCTTTTGCAGGTCCCCTTGCATCATTATGCTGAACCCTGAATCCCTTAAAAACTTTAGTAGAACCATCATCCATTCTTATTGGTATAAGGAAATGGAATTCTCTTAAAGGATTTCTTAACAACTCTCTTGTAGCTTCATTAAGATCAAGAAGATCTGCTGCATGATCAAACTGTTTCTGAGCATTTTCAAAAGGATTATAATTCTTGTCGTTCATGATAGAATATTTTAATTAATGAAATGAAAAACTCCGTTAAAGCGGAGTCGCAATAATTCTCAAAATACAAAATATTCTTTGATAAAAAACCTTGAATTTATCAGGTTTAAAGCCAATATCTATTTTCTTATGATTTTTGTACGATACGTTTTCCCTACATCTGAGCTTAATTCTAAAATATAAATTCCTCTATCACTAATATTGGGATAAATGTTGAAATTATTACCTGTAATTCGTTCACTGTATTTTATTTTACCTGTTATATCATAGATATTAACCCTGTAATCAGATTTTTCATTGAGGCTAAGGGAAATATTATCAGTAAAAGGATTAGGAGAACATTTTATGTTTGAATTTACTATTTCATATGAAGATGTATTCTCAGGCTTAATACGTGAATAGAAATAAGTTGCTTCTTCTTTCTTTACTAACTCTCCGGCTATAGTATCTATTTCGTATTTTATAAAACTCTTCAAAACACTTTCTTTGAAATATTTATTGTCAAAAAAACTGTTTCTTTCGTAATAATAATCAGAAGTTTCGAGGTTTGGTAATATAAGTCCGGTAGTGTCTATCGAACTATCATGTTTAAATTCATATTTATTATATAATTTCAGCTCTCCTGCTTCTATATCAAACATAGATTCTAACTGACCAGTTAAAGAATTATTTTCATATTGATATTCAGTTTTGTATTCCAAATAATTGTTAATTGAATCTGTTCCGTTAAAACTGTCAATTATCTGAGGAAGTCCATCTTGATTATAATAAATGACACTTTTATACCAATATTCCGTTAATCCTCTGAAATTTCTGTAATTTATCATTGACACCAATCGATCATTGCCGTCATATTCATATGCAAAAGCCATTTCTCTTTCCCATATTCCATTTACGTAAGGAGCCGATAGAAATTCAACTTCAATTTCCCTTCCCTTTGAATCCGTTATAAACAGGAGGCGCGTTCTCAATTCGATAATTCCCGACAAATTATTTTTTTCAAACACATCAAGTTGTTTTAGTGTTCCATTTGGATCGTAATAATATAATTCATAACCCGTTAGTTCCCAGCTGTTGATGTTGCTATTCCAGTTATAGAAACTCATGGCAGAAGAGTCAACCGAGTGAGTTAAGAAATTAAATGTATTGGGTTCTAATTCATGTTCATCTAAAGTCCAATATATTTCTGAAGTCATCCTGCCTTCAGAATTATATAGCTTTTCCGATTGCTCAAAAACTGTTAATTCATTTTCTTCGTTTAGTCCACTTATTCTGAATAGCACGTTATTCCCATTAAAGTAATCAAATTCTACTAATTCAAATAACTGAACCATATTGATTCCTGATTTCTCGTAATATCTGTAATCTGTTGTTCTTCCCCATTCATCATATTCAAACACCTCTTTATTACCTGAAGTATAAATAATGCTGTCAAGTTTATATGGATTTTCGGACAAAGAGCTCTTGCTGATATTTAATTCTTTAAAGTAAGAATCAGAAAGATACTTTAGTGCGATATCTTTGATTTTTTCACTCTTTTTTTGGTAGTCTTTTGCCGAAGTAGCAAAACATAGAATTACAAGAGCAATAATCAGGAATAATTTCTTCATGATTTAGGAGTATTATATTTTTTGAAAGTTATAAAAATTATCTTTCAATTAGAATGATTTCAATGTCTTTCCCATTACTTTTTAAATAAAAAAATGAGGACCGGAAATTCCGACCCTCATTATCATTATCATAAAATATTTTTTATAATTTGAATGCGACACCCACAGTTGCAAGCCCAAGTCCATAACCCAGCTCGCCAAAGAAGGCCATTTTTTCTGACATATAATAACGTGCTCCAAGGTAACCACCGCCATTAATCCAATGAGAATAATAACTTGAAATACCCAAGCTTATACCTGCATATGTGTCAAGTTTGTCAATAAATGTGTAGTGGAAAGCACCTCTTAAGCCTCCAAAGAAATATATGCTTGATGAATAATATGACCACCAAGTGAAACCTGCACCTGCATAAGCTCCAATACCAATAGAGCCCTTTTCAATTATTCCGTCCATCACACAATATTCTCCTGTTAATGTAACCGGAATTCTGTATGAATCAAGTCCAATTCCAAGACTTATGACTTTATCGCCCTTCGCGAACTCACTTTGTGCACTTGCAGAAAATGCAAGTAATACGACTACAAATAGTAAAATTAATTTTTTCATTTTTCTAGTGTTTTGGGTTAAATAAATAATAATCATTTAGGTTAAAAAATCAAATTTATATATATTTTTCAAAAACAAAGCATACTTATCAATAATAAATCGTAAAAGTTAAATTAATTTCTTTATCTCAGATATGATTTGATTTGAAAGTGAATCAGCTTCTCCGATACTTTTAGCTTCGGAATAAATTCTTATTATCGCTTCTGTATTAGATTTTCTCAAGTGAACCCAGCTGTCGCTGAAATCTATTTTTACTCCATCAATTGTATTGACTTCTTCACTTGAATACTTTTCTTTAATTTTTTCAAGTATTGTATCAGTATTTATTTCAGGCGTAAGCTCAATCTTGTTTTTCGACATATAATAATCAGGATATGTCGACCTTAACTCTGAACATTTCATATTCTTTTCAGTAAGTAGCGATAGGAATAGCGCTATCCCAACCATTGAATCACGACCATAGTGTGATGCAGGATAAATAACTCCTCCGTTTCCTTCTCCTCCGATTACTGCATTTGTCTCTTTCATTTTTTCAACAACATTTACCTCTCCCACGGCTGCTGCTTTATATGTGCAGCTATATTTTTCTGTTACATCCCTTAATGCTCTGGTTGATGATAAATTTGATACAGTGTTACCCGGTGTTTTCGAAAGAACATAATCTGAAACGGCTACAAGTGTATATTCCTCATTAAACATCGACCCATCTTCGTTAAGTATTACCAAACGGTCTACATCTGGATCAACTACAAAACATACATCAACATTGCTTTCTTTTACCCTATCGGAAACTTCTTTCAAATTCTCAGTTATTGGCTCAGGAATATGTGCAAAATTACCTGTGGGATCACAATTTATCTCCGTTATTTCTTCAACTCCTAAAGCTTTTAATAGTCGGGGAACTATTATTCCTCCTACTGAGTTTACTGCATCAACTGCAACTTTGAGCTTCGCTTCTTTAATTTTTTGCACATTGACAAGTTCCAAATTTAGTACCTGATCGATATGTATGTCTGTGTAATCTTTGTATTCGGTCTTACCAATTGAATCAATATCGGCAAAATAAAATTCTTCTTTTTCTGCAATCTTTAATATTTCCTTCCCCTCAGAATCGTTAAGAAATTCTCCTTTCTCATTCAACAGCTTTAACGCATTCCATTGTTTTGGATTATGACTTGCTGTTAAAATTATACCCCCAGAAGCTTTTTCAGCAGGGACTGCTATTTCTGTGGTTGGGGTAGAAGCCATTCCTATGTTCACTACATCACAACCCATTGCCGTTAATGTATTTATAACTAAGGCAGAAACCATTTCTCCCGATATTCTTGCATCACGGCCTACAACAATTTTTACTCTTTGAAGTCCTGCTCTTTTCTGAATTAAAGCAGCGTAAGCTGAAGTAAATTTTACAATATCTAAAGGTGTAAGCCCCTCACCTGGAGCACCACCTATGGTTCCCCGTATTCCTGAAATTGATTTTATTAGTGTCATGGTTTAATTTTTGAATCAAAAATATAACTTATCTTCGACTTTTAATTGTCATTTTATGTAACATGAATTTAACATTAACTGAATGTTATAAATATCAGTAAACTAATATTGTATGCTGAACTGAAATTAGTAGAATGGTTCTTATTCAGATTGATTACAAATAGTGATTTTTAAGCCCTAAAAAATTGCGACACTGATAGTTTCAATCTACTTTTGTAGTTCTTTTTTTTAAAACAATTCTATATTAAATAACTTTAAACTAGTATTCTATGAGCAAAGGGAGTTTTCTAAACGCTTCTATTGGCCGAAAGTTTTTAATGAGTATTACCGGTCTTTTCTTGGTAATGTTCATTTTAGTACACCTCTCTATTAATCTGTTGTTAATTTTTGATGACAGTGGAAGGTTGTACAACATCGGAGCCAATTTCATGGCAACCAATCCATTGATTAAAATTATGGAACCTGTTCTTGCATTGGGTTTCATAGTTCATATCATTTGGTCCGTGATCATTACTATAAAGAACATGCAGGCCCGCCCTGTTAGTTACACAAAATCAAAGCAAGCAATCAATAGCGATTGGGCTTCGCGCAATATGCTTATCCTTGGTGGTTTAGTTTTTGTTTTCCTTGGAATTCATCTTTATAATTTCTGGTGGAAAATGAAATTTGCTGGAGATCCTTTGTTAGAACATATTCTTGTTGAGCAGGGAGGTGCACAGGTGCAGATGGAAAATGCATACGCTTTAGTTGCTGATCTTTTTAAAGCAAGCAATTTATATTGCTTCTTCTACATTCTGGGAGGTTGTTTGCTCGGACTTCATTTATCTCATGGCTTCTGGTCTGCTTTTCAAACTATAGGTCTTAATAACGATATCTGGAGAAAACGTTTTTATTTTCTTGCCAATGCTATTGGGGTAATCTTCGCAATAGGGTTCAGTGCAATTCCAATTTATTTCATGATTAAATTCTAATCTGAACATCGACTACTATGATCAATATAGATAATAAAATTCCGGAAGGCCCTTTGGCTGAAAAATGGTCAAAGCATAAGGCTAATATAAAAGTGGTAAGTCCTGCCAATAAGCGTAAACTTGATGTTGTTATCATTGGTTCCGGCTTAGCAGGTGCTTCTGCTGCAGCTTCTTTAGCAGAACTTGGATACAACGTTCACGTTTTCTGCTATCAGGACAGTCCCCGTAGGGCTCACTCGATTGCTGCCCAGGGCGGTATTAACGCTGCAAAAAATTATCAGAACGATAATGATTCTGTTTATCGTTTGTTTTATGATACTATCAAAGGTGGAGACTACCGCTCTCGTGAAGCTAATGTTTACAGGCTCGCTGAGGTTTCTCCATTGATTATCGACCAGTGTGTTGCTCAAGGTGTTCCTTTTGCTCGCGAATATGGCGGCACTTTGGCTAACCGCTCTTTTGGCGGTGTTCTTGTTAGCCGTACTTTCTACGCCCGTGGTCAAACCGGTCAGCAACTTTTACTCGGAGCATACAGCGCTTTAAACCGCCAGATCGCTAAGGGTGCTGTCAAAATGTACACCCGCCACGAAATGCTCGATGTTGTTGTTAAAGAAGGTAAAGCTCGCGGAGTTATTGTCCGTGACATGGTTACCGGTCAAATCAAACGCTTCGGTGCTCATGCCGTGGTGATTGCTACCGGTGGATATGGTAATGTTTTCTTCCTTTCTACTAACGCTATGGGTTGTAATGGTTCTGCTGCTTGGCAGTGCTACAAAAAGGGCGCCTGGTTCGGAAATCCTTGCTTCGTTCAGATTCACCCAACTTGTATTCCTGTTCACGGCGACCAGCAGTCAAAACTGACTCTTATGTCGGAATCTTTAAGAAACGACGGTAGGGTTTGGGTTCCTAAAAAGAAAGAAGATGCAGTACGCCTCCAAAAAGGCGAAATTGGCCCTAACGATATTAAAGAAGAAGATCGCGATTTCTACCTCGAACGCAGATATCCAAGCTACGGAAACCTCGTTCCAAGAGACGTTGCTTCTAGAGCAGCTAAAGAACGTTGCGATGCAGGCTTTGGTGTTAATAACACCGGTCTTGCTGTTTACCTCGATTTTAAATACTCCATCGAAAGATTAGGCAAAGATGTTATCGCTGCCCGATATGGTAACCTCTTCCAGATGTACGAAAAGATTACTGACGCAAACCCTTACAATGAGCCTATGATGATCTACCCGGCTATCCATTATTCTATGGGTGGACTCTGGGTTGATTATAACCTCATGACAAATATCCCGGGACTTTATGCCCTCGGAGAAGCTAATTTCAGCGACCATGGCGCAAACCGTCTTGGTGCTTCTGCTTTAATGCAGGGTCTGGCAGATGGCTATTTCGTTTTACCTTACACTATTGGCGATTATCTTGCCAATGATATCATGGTTCCGAAAATCGATGTCAACTCTCCTGAATTTGCAGAGGCTGAAAAACAAGTTAAAGACAGACTCGAAAAATTGTTCAATATCAAAGGCAATGAGCCCGTTGACCATTTTCATAAGAAACTTGGTCATATTATGTGGGACTACGTTGGTATGAGCCGTAATGAAGCCGGCCTCAAAAAAGCTATTGAACTCATGAAAGAACTTAAGAAAGAGTTCTGGAGCAATGTTCGTGTTCCGGGTGAAATGAATAATGTGAACCCTGAACTTGAAAAAGCAGGTCGCGTTGCTGATGCTATTGAAATGGGTATCTTATTGGCTCAGGATGCCTTGGACAGAAACGAATCTTGCGGTGGTCATTTCCGTGAAGAATCTGTTACTGAAGAAGGTGAAGCTAAACGCGACGACTCTAAATTTACTTACGTTTCATGCTGGGAATATCAGGGTGAAAACAGTGAACCAAAACTTAACAAGGAAGAGCTTGTTTACGAGAATATTAAATTAAGTCAGAGAAGTTATAAATAATACCATGGCTGATATTACTTTAAAAAAGATATATGTAAAAGTTTGGAGGCAAAACAGTCCTACTGAAAAAGGACACTTCGAAACTTATGAGGTTGAAAATATCTCACAGGGCAGCTCTTTTCTTGAAATGCTCGATATCCTGAACGATAATTTGATTCGTGAGGGCAAAGATCCAATTGCTTTTGACCACGACTGCCGTGAAGGTATCTGTGGTATGTGTAGTCTTTATATTAATGGACGTGCTCATGGTCCTGACCGTGAAGTTACTACCTGCCAGCTGCACATGCGCAAATTCGGCGAAGGCGAAACTATTACTATCGAACCATGGAGGGCCGGCGCTTTCCCTGTTATCAAAGACCTAATTGTCGACCGTACTGCTTTTGAAAAAATACAGCAGGCTGGTGGTTTTGTTTCTGTTAACACAGGTGGTGTACCCGATGGTAATGCAATACCTGTTAGCTACCAGGATGCTGAAGAAGCTATGGATGCCGCTGCTTGTATCGGTTGCGGTGCTTGCGTTGCTACTTGCAAAAACTCTTCTGCAATGTTATTTGTCGCTGCTAAAGTTTCTCAACTTGCTAAACTTCCTCAAGGTAAAGTTGAAGCTAAGAGAAGGGCTAAGGCAATGGTTGCTAAAATGGACGAACTGGGCTTCGGTGGCTGCACAAACACAGGTGCTTGCGAACTTGAATGTCCTAAATCTATTTCAATTTCTCATATCGCGCGCTTGAATCGTGAATATCTAATCGCTAAACTTGCCGATTAGTTTAAAGATAAACTATAATATTCTTAAAGACAGCTTCTTCAACCTTGAGGAAGCTGTCTTTTTTATGTTGTAAATCATCTTTTTGATATATTTAATTTCCTACATTTGTTTAGGGGAATTTTAAATACGATTAAGCGATGAGAGTCTTACAATTATTAGGGGGAATTGTATGCTTTGTCTTCATGTTATCTTGTAATAATCAGAATAATTTCGAAGAACAATTTCCGGATGGAAGTGTGAAGCTGAAATATAACGTTCAGCAGAAAGTGAGTGGCGACTTGTTATTGGAAGTACTCGACGTTGAAGACACCAGATGTCCTATCGGCACTGTTTGTTCTGACGCAGGTTCCGTTAAAATTGATCTTAGGGTTTTATCGTTAGTGGGAAACGAAACTAAAACCATGTACTTTAGTGAAATGCCTAATGCAACAGAGAATATTGATACCATTCTTGGGTATAGGATTCATTTGCTGAAGGTTTCACCAATTCCTTATGCCGATAATCCGGTAGAAATAAATACTAATTATATCATTACTGTTTTCGCAGAAGAGATTTAACAGCTATTTATCTGTTTCGGTAAAACGATTTCAGATAGGATGCAGCATTTGAACATAGCGGATCACTGAAATACACAAATAAATCTTGTGGCAGGGGAGGCATAACTTGTTTTTCCCTTGTCATCCTTTTTATCTCATCGGTCAAAGCTCTTTCATCTCCATTGTAACTCGCCCAGTTGTTTCTCCATATATACTCTCCTGGGTATCTTTTTGTTTCTATTACTGAATTCGATTGATAATCAATGATCCTTACTTCAAGTATTCCCCTCGAAACAATGTTTCTTTCATGAATGTTAACTTTTGCCTTTACTGTTCCATAGGCATTGTGTGTGACCCCTTTATCGTCTTTGTAAGTTGTAACAACTACACTGTCTTTTTTTAATTCTTTTTCTGTTTCTTTTTCAAATATGTTGCCTACTGAAAAATCAATAAACTGCAACTTGACAACATGATGCGGAACTACATGGCTCTCTTCTGCCTCCTTCGGCTGATAGAATCTGACAAATCTTTTCTGACCGTATTTTTTTATGTCTGTATAAAGGTTGCTGTAAAAGCGATTTACATTTGCCAGATATATATCTCCCATATATGGTAAATTCTCTACTACTACTTTTAACGTCGCCATATCTTCTGCCTTAGAGAGCATATTATTTATATCAGAAAAACCCGGTCTGGTCTTGTTTACCCAGTCAAACTTTTCCACTGCAAGCCTTGCATCTTCTATGTTACCCGATTTTAAAAGATTGACGCCATAATCATACTGCTCTTCTACCGCTACTTCTTCTGCTTTTCTAAGCTGGTCGTGAAAATAGGTAACAGGCTTTACTGCATTCAAGGCAGCAGGACATCTTGTAATCTCATCTGCAAGCGTATTTAGCTTCCTGTAACTTTCTGCTATGGTTAAATATTTATCAGGCGTGTCACTTATTGTCATCTGCTCAATTTTCTGCCTGAAATAATCCAAAGCCATTGGGTAGCTTTGTTTTATAGTGCTCAATGCACTTTTGGAGTCAGGATTTGAACGTAGATGTTTTACTGATTGTATTGTTGCTTCGTAGTAGTCTCCTTTTTTTAGTGCGTTTTTTCCGGTATTGCAACTTAAAAGGAAAGTTGTAAGCACAAGTAGTACTAGAAAGTTAATAATAGGTTTCATTTTTTAAGGTTCTTTTAGTTCTATAATTGGAGAGCTAATTTAATAGTTTTGAGATTATCGTGAAACTTTTACTTATGTTATTCCCTTTTTCATCTACAACGTAAAGTTTATGCTTACCGTTTTCGGGTGAAATACCCATCTGATGAAAATAATTTGTCTCTCCCAGATATTTATCATCCAAATGCCAAAACAACCTGGTGTTTTCATTCCTATGGGCTATCTCAAAAACAAGCTTGCCCGGACTCCCATCAAGCTCCCTCGGAACATATAAATTATTGAAGTTTTTTGGATATAATATTTCCATAACTTTATAATTGTCAGTAGGTAAGCATCCATCCATAAATGGAGGTACTGCAAAATATTCAGGATGCTGTCTTCTGTAATACCACTCCATCCCCGGTGTAAGTATGAAACATGAATCGTGAACCATATTTTTCATTTCATAACATTGATCATTAACCTGCCACTTTCTGTCGCTTGTTAAATGCACTATCTGATGATATGGACATGCTGTTGTTTTTTTCCCTTCTTCCGGAACTTCAATTAGTATTGGGTTCGGACATACAGGAGATGCCTTAAAACCGCTCTCCCTGCATACTTCTATTGTTGTCAGCTCATCCATCGGCTTTTCAAACCAGTTATTCAATGGAAGCAAATCAAGTATGTCGAATAGCACCGGTGCTGCTGCCTGACTGCCAGTTAGCCCCGGTCTACCTGCTCCGTTGGCATTTCCTGCCCATACTGCTACCACATATTCAGGTGTTGTTCCTACCGCCCAAGCATCCCTGAATCCAAAGCTTGTACCTGTTTTCCAGGCTACCTCTCCCGATGATGAAAAATTTCTCCACCCTTCTCGTTCCGAAGGTCGGTTTACCTCTTTCAAAGCATTGAAGGTTGTCCATATTGACGCTGCTGATAAAAACGGCTGATCATCCCAATTTGATTCTTTTTTCGAAACCTTTGTCAAATGTGGCTGTATTATATCTCCTGAATAATATCCTTTGTGCTTTGCATAGTTTCTTAATATTCTTGCCATCGATGAATATGCTCCTGCTAACTCTGTCAGCTTAGTTTCTCCTCCTCCTAATATCAACGATAATCCATAATGCTCGGCTGGTTTGCTGAAAGTTGTTAAGCCTAGTCCTTTTAGTATGTTCAGAAATCTTGCTTCTCCAAAGTCCTGAAGCATTTGTACCGCCGGAATATTTAACGATTTACTCAACGCCTGTGATGCCGGTACCGCTCCCGAATATGAATAATCAAAATTCTTCGGAGCAAAACCATTGATATTCATTGGTATATCCTTCACAAGGGCATTAGGAAGTAGCTCTCCTGAATTTATCATTGCCGCAAATAGAAAGGGTTTTAATATACTCCCTGTACTTCTTGGCGATGATGCTATATCTACATGCTCACCATTTCTGCTTTTTTTCACTTTTACATTTCCAGCATAAGCAATTATATTACCCGTCTCTACTTCAACAACTAGGGCTGCCAGATTATTTATCTGATTTTCTGATAGGGCGAAGTGATGAAGTTCTATTATTTCATTTACTTTTTGTTGTAAAGAATATTCTATGGTGGTTTTTATGTTTTCTCCTCTGTCCGATCTTACAAATTGCTCTGTTACATGATATGCTACATCAGGCAAGGGCAGTGGTTTTAAAGGTAGCTCCTCCGAAATCGATACTTCGTAAGTTAGCTGATCTATAGTTTTATTTCTCAGTAGCTTCAATAATAACGCATCTCTTTTCTTTTTCAGTGCCTGCTCATTTTTTCCCGGAAATATCAGCGATGGTGCATTTGGAAGTATGGCCAACACCGATGCCTCTGCCCACGAAAGCTGATCGGCCGGACGATTAAAATACCTCCACGATGCCGCATCTATGCCTACTACATTTCCTCCGTAGGGTGCCGATGATGCATACATCCTGAGAATTTGTCTTTTCGATTTCAATATTTCAAGTTTCAGCGACATCAATATTTCAAGCGTCTTACCAGCTATTGTCCTAGGCGGATTGTTTCTCGACATCCTCGCTACTTGCATGCTTATTGTACTTCCTCCACTAACTACTTCTCCCTTTTTAATATTCTGAACAAGAGCCCTGAATATTGAAACAGGGTTAACCCCCGGATGATAAAAATACCATTTGTCTTCATAGGCTATCAGGGCTTTTTTGTAGTTTTCGGGTACTTTTCCATTTTCGGGAAACCTCCACTGTCCGTCGGCTGCTATCCTTGCCCCAAGAAGCTCTCCTTCTTTTGAAAATACTACCGTAGATAAAGGACTTTTAAATTCTGGTAAGGGAATTATAATAAATAGAATTATCAACCCTGAGAAGGTATATAACAATATCTTCTGCAAGATTGATAATTTATTGATTTTTAAAGACCACACAATAAGTTATTTAACGACCTTTACCCTCATACCGGGAGTCTTGGCAAAATATGAGTTGTCATACATCTCAGAGCAAATCACAGGCGATAGGGTATAGCTGCCTGAATAAGCAGCATTAAGATTTACAGTATATGTTTTAGATTCATAGTCGTTAAGACTGAAATATATGTTTACCCTGTCATCCCTGATATCAAAATAATCGAACGTACTGTTTTTTCCAGATACCGCCCCGCTTGCAAGTCTGTCATTAATAATCTCCCAGCCTGATGGAAAAAGATGTGTAAGTGCTACATTTTTCAGCTTTACCGATGTTTTGTTTTTTACCATAACAGTGGCTGTGAAATCTGTACCTTGCTTTATTTCTTTTGGATCGACAGATCTCATGCTTAAATCGAAATATTTAACTTCCAGGGCTAAACCGTTTTCTACTGATGTTGTATCAATGCCCCTCCTTACTCCGCTGTTGAATATATTAACGAACAATGAGCTCTTTCCTGTATTGTCAATCTGAATGTTTGTTTTACCATTCTTGCCCGACTGTGGTTCAAACTTTATTAAACCTGTCTTGCTTTTTGCATTTGTGGTTTCACCATTTACTGTTAGCTTGAAATTGAATTCCTTATCGCCTGTTTGCGTGGCAAATGAACTTAATGCGATCAGTGAAAAAGCTGTCGATTGGGTGCTGTACCATTCACTTGTTGCTAAGGCTTTTGATATTTCGAGTGCAACTTTTGATGCTTGCTCCCATTCTTTCAGACTCACAAGTGTCAATAGTACAATGCTCTTATCCCTTACCGGTGAACCGTAGCATTCATTATCATTCCTATCATCAAGCATGCTTCTGTAATCAATAAGACTGAAGGCTGCTTCTTTCATCGATGTTAAAGAATATGCACCCGCAAGTAGCCATTTAGCCCTGTTCTCCAACGATGGTGCATTTTTCAGCCTGTTCATTGCCGAAACCTGCGGATCGCCTGAAAGTGCTAATACGTATAGTCTGTAAGTTTGGGTCAAATCAAGATATTTATAGCTGCTGTTGATTGAATATTGTGCTGCATTTTTCCTTATGTAATTCAGTAGGTCTTTTTTAAATGCCGAAGGTACCATGTAACCGCTCTTTTCTGCTTCTACAAGGAAATGTGCAACATAACACGACGACCATTCATCAACATTCTGATTCCCCGGCCAATAGCTCATGCCTCCATTTGCTGCTTGTAGCTTCTGGAGCTTCTCTATACCTTTTGAAATATTTAACTTGACCTTTCTTTCTTCTTCAGAACTCAAATCTGTAAGTTGAGGCAGATAGAGCTGTGGAAATACTGCGGAGGTCGTTTGTTCAACACATCCATGTGGATAACTGATCAAAAACTGAAGCCTGCTTCCAAGATTCAGAGGAGGTAACGACGATGCTTCCATCTGAAGGTTATTGCTTCCTTCAATACCGAATTCTGAAATGTCGATGTTCCATTTTTCTCCTGCTGCCAAATATTTGAATGTTGATTCTGTCTCTGGCAAATTGGGAGTCCTGATATCAAGCTCTGTCTCATTAAAGGTTTTTTCATTTCCCGCCGAAACATCTACCCTTACTGATGCTATTCCTTGCTCTGTTGATGACTTAGCTTTGAAATAAACGACCTTTTCACCTACTCCCGAGAATGTTATCGTTGTGTCGGCTTTTCCGATTATTTCAATATTATCTTTTGAACTGACACTTATTCTTACGCTCTTTATTACTTCGTCCATTGCAAATACCGTTACCGGTAGATCTACAACCTCTTCGGGCGACATAGCCCTTGGAAGTGTCGATAATACCATTAAAGGTTCTTTTACCGCAACTGTCTGCTCTGCACTTCCATAACTGCTTTCTCCGGCTGCTACAAGCATTGTCCTGACCGACCCAACATACTGAGGAAGAGTTACTTTATGAGTTCCGCTCCTCCCTGCTGAAAGATGGAATGGTCCTAATACTTTTACTACAGGTTTAAACCTGTCAGCCTTTTTCTTCGAAAGGTCTAACGCATTGTCACTTCCTCCTACTGCAAACATGCTTTCTATTCTGCTTCCAAACGACCCAACTACATAGTTGTACATATCGTAAGTCTTGATTCCCAAAGCTTCACGTGCATAGAAACTGCTCCACGGGTTTGGTGTCCTGAAGTTTGTAAGGTCAAGAAGTCCTTCATCTACAATTGCAATTGTATAGTCCATCGCCTTGTTACTCTTTTCTTTAACCTTAATAGAGAACTCTTTCAGCGGTCTCACTTCTGAAGGCATGCTGATTTCCGGCTGAAGCTTCGTTTCAGGATCTTCAATGCTCACAGGTATAACTCCGTAAAGCCTTATAGGAAGGTCATTTGCAGTTTGTCCGTGGGGCTGGATTAAGCAGATACTCACATATACATTTGGTGCCATCTCCGGAGTTGCCTTGAAAGTGTATTCTGAAAAGTTTTCGGGGTTCTTTATCCATTCCTGTGATATCAAACCACTGCCTGTTTCTATTGTTACAAGGGCTTTTGCACTTTTCCCTGCCGGAAAACCAATCTTTACTTTTTCGCCAACTTTGTAGTTTTCTTTATCTGCAGCTAAAGTAATAATCTGAGAACCTCCTTTTTGCTTATCGCGACCCCAGTCCCATCCGAAATATATCAGCTGTCCGCTTACATGCCCTGTAGGCGAAGTTATTAGTAGAAGGTGACGTCCCCACATATTTTCATCGGGTGTAAGCGTAAACTCTCCTTTTCCTCCTGAAGTGTTGATTGTGAATGTTTTGACAGGTGTATAATATGATGAGGATGCATACGATGCAAGATTTTCATTATTAGTGCTGTACCACCAGTCATAATCTAAAGCAAAGAGTTTTACTTTAATGCCGCTCAAACTTATGGGCTTCCCATTTTTATCAACCGATGCAATCCTGATTGTGTGGTTTTCATCTATATTAAGTTTCTTCCAGCTCTTGTACGACCACTCGATTTTTGACCCCACATATTCATTATAAGGCGAATATATCTTCGAAGCACTGTTTATGCTGAAATCTCCTCCTTCTTCAAAAACCTTAGTTGTAAACATTGCATTCAGGAACCCCGATGTACTTTTATTTGCTTTCATGTCGAACATAAGGTCTGCTTTCCCCTCACTGTCAAGCTTTCCATCAAATAAGGTGAAAGTATTGATCTCGCTTTTATCAAACGGGGCAGTGAAATCATAATCCTTATACCCGTCGAATTCAGTCTTGGTATTGCTGAACGACACATCTACCTTAGCTTTTAGGTTTGATGCCGGCATACCGTGAAGCCATTTTGATTCAAGCTTTCCGAACGATGCTTTCCCGGAAGATAATATCTTATCGCTGAATGAAAGGTCTACTTTCAGCCTATTGGGCTTAATTGTTTCAATCTGAATGCTCTTGTTGAAAGATGCTCCTCCGGCAGTAACTGTCAATCTCCAGTTTCCTGTTGGGTCATCAGCTGAAGTCTTGAATGCAAATGGATAAATATACCTCCCATCTTTTTTGTTTATCTTTTTCTGAAAAAACTGTCCCTTAGGAGTATATATTTCCATGATAATTGGATGCCCTTCCGGAAGCACTTTAAGCTTATCTTCAAGCACTAAGGAAACAAAAATTGAATCGCCCGGTCGCCATACTCCTCTTTCTCCATAGATAAAACCTTTTATTCCTTTCTCAACGCTAACTCCCGCTACATCAAAGTTCCCCAGCGACAAGTTTGTAGCATAATCAATCTTCAGATAACCCGTTTGTTTGTCTTTATTAGCTATCAACAGGAACGGCTCGAAATCAGTCTTCACTGAAATCATTCCCTCCGAATTGGTCTTTGCTTTTGTAAGATACTGGTTCTGATAATCATAGAAGGAAACTTCGACCCCGACCTCAGGTGCTGCTGTCAACAGGTTTGTAACATATACGTATGTATTTTTGTTAGGATCAGTCTTGGCAATTATACCAAAGTTCGAACCTAATATATTCCTGCTTTGAAATTTATATGGCGAATAATATGCCTGGGCGCAAGGGTCTTCCTCAGCTGTCCAATCTGAATAATACTCATAATACACCGATGAATAGTCTTCAGAAGGCTTATCTTCCTCATCTTCAATGGCTACATACCTATCTCTTTCTTCTTTTTCTGAAATACAGGGGAAGATTGAATATTGCTTCCTGAAGCCAATCTCAATATTGTAAATAATCCCCGGTTCAACGCTAATAATTTTTGTCAGGTCGAGCACGAAAGCATTCCAGTTGTTAAGGTCCTTAGCCCCTTTGTTTTCGAGCGGCACCCTCATCCTTTTGATAGTCCTGCCTACCTGCCTGAGGTTCCAGTGGTCGCCGTAATTGTTATTCTGCAAAAAAGAATGAATGTTGTTCTTGAAGATTTTTGTAATTCTAACATCGACAGTATTTAAGCCCACTGCCTCAAAAGGAAAGTATAGTCCTGTACTTTGAGGCACTATAACTCCCTCACCCAGAAGTCTGACAGCTGGTTTTACCCCTCCGAAATAAATCTCTTCAGCGTAGTTTGCTGAAAGGGAATTTCCCGCTGTACTTTCTACGAATCGATTGATCATCAGCTTAAACGATCCGGAAATTCTTTCCGAAGGATATGCTTTTACGATGTTTCTCTCCACCGAAATCTGATCAATATTTTTTTCGTCAAGCTGTATAAGACCCCGTAGATCAGCTCTGTTATTTACAGGGTCAGAAAAGGTTATCTCAATATATTGGTCAGGAGTATTAACAACCTTGACCGAAGCCACAGTGAAATCATTCTTCGAAGGTATGTCTACTATTGTCTTTCCTCTTCCGCTTTCAAGGTCAATCTTGTTTCCTGACCATTCAATCTCAACACTTGTTTTTTTATCTTTCCTCTTGATGTCTACTATATTGAATGAATGTAAATTAGCTTCAGCTTGATGTGTCCAATTTAATGTTAGTGATTCGCCTCCCTGTTTGACAGAAAATATGCTTTCAATTTCTTTATTATCAATGATATCAGAGGTAACTACTTCTACCGGTAAAACATAAGTGCCATCGTTATTTTCCGAAATCCTGAGCCCTTTTTCCAGAACCTTTATTTGTTTAATGGCTGTGTTAAAGTTGAATACAACCTCCGATAGCTCTTTTGGTACCTTCATCAGCTTTGAAAGTTTCAGCTTTCCGCTGTACGATGTTTTCCATTTAAGAGGATCAGCAGGGCGGAACTCAATAGCATCTGTGCTGGTCCACACAGCCTTACCGTCAATCGAAGGTGAAAATGAAAGTACCGAAGAAGGCACCTTATTCCCAATTTCTTCCTCAGAGACAATGCTTTCAGTGAAATTTACAACAATAGCATCGTTCCTCTTTATTTCTCCTGAAGTGATTCCATAAATATATTCATGAAACGACTCAATGGGCGTAGATGCTTTATACCCACTGTCTCCGCAACTGTAAAGTATTAATAGAGAAAGGAGTAGGGTGATTAGGTTAAGCTTTTTAGATTTCATTGTATTTTGTATGGATTAGTCGTTTATATCGGTCTAGTTTATATGTCTTTAGGGATTTAGGAGCAGTATACTACTCATTGCTTGGTTCCTTTCTTTTCAATTGCTTTGAGCTTTTTTTCGAAATCACTTTCGAAATTGCGGTCTTGTATAACACGGAATTTTGAATATTCACTCAAGGCTTTTTCATCGGCTTTCTCTTTGCTTATTTTTCCCAATCCTTCGAGTACCGGATAGCTATTCAAGTCGAGGTAACTGCTCATAAAGCTTATCCAATCTTGCATAGTTGTGGGTAATTGCCGTTCGGCACGCATCTGTGCCAAATCGAGAAAAGCACTCACAGCCAGTCGTAATTCATGTAATTCTTCTTGTTTCAAGTAATTTTTTGCAACCGTAACATCGGTTTTATAGATTTTCCCATTTGGAGAATGTGACCACGAGCTTAAACCCATATTTTCTTCTGTGGCATTGGCACGGTTGTGAATTATTTCGGCAGCAGTTTCGCCTGCAATGGCATAATGAAGTTTGTTTTGAATAAAGGCAAAAAACTCTTTAGTTAACTGGCTGTTCTTGTCGTAGTCGGAAGCAAGCGCAAAAATATCGGTAATTTGAAGATACAAACGGCGTTCACTTAGACGTATATCCCTAATACGTTCGAGCATTTCATTGAAATACGCATCATCGAATTTTCGTCCTCGTTTAAATCGATCATCATTGAGCACATATCCTTTTTGTATGTATTCGTGCAGTACCCTTGTGGCAAACTTTCGGAACTGGGTAGCTTTAATTGAATTAACACGATAACCTACCGAAATAACCATGTCTAAATTATAAAACTGAATTTCGCGGTTTACCTGACGTTTTCCTTCGCTGCGAACTACTCGAATTTTTCGAGTAGTTGGGTTTTCGTCCAACTCTCCGCTTTTGTATATTTCCTGAATATGGTAGGTAATAGTATGTTCTTCCACACCAAAAAGATTCGACATTATTTGCTGACTCATCCACATATTCTCTTCATTCATATACACTTCAATTTCAACTTCACCTTCATCATTTGTGTAAAATGCAAGCCCAACCCGTTCAGGAATCTCTTTGTCAAACTGTTTTCGCCAATCGTTTAGTTGTTCGTCGATGCTTAGTATTTCTGTCTTTTTTTTACTCATAATGCTGCTAATTCTAGTTCTGCAACAATAATATCAACGGGGTGGGTGATCTTTATATTTTCCTTATTGCCTTCTACTAAGTTTATTTTATGCCCTGCATACTCAAAAACACTCGCATCGTCAGTGAAAACATCCAGATAATCAGTTTCGTATGCTGTCTTAATCTCTGACACCCTGAATACCTCCGGTGTTTGAATGGTGACATAGCTTTTACGGTCAACAGCCTTATTTGTTTCCCCTTCTACATATCTTATCGACTCAATAAGAGGCATTACCGGCACGGCATTCCCTTTTGATTCTGCCGTTTCAAAACATCGTTTTATTGTTTCTGAGCTCACCAGCGGTCTAACACCATCATGGATAGCTACAAGACCTTCTCCCGGTATCTTTGAAAGTCCATTCTTTACACTCTCAAACCTGACGCTACCGCCTTGAACCAAAATATGTTCAACGGCAAAATTATATTCAGCGCAAAGCCCTTTCCAGGTCGAAAATTGATTGTGAGGGAGCACTATAATGATTTCAACCGAAGGGTCATATGCTGCAAAACGCTTGATGGTGTGCATCAGAACAGGCATGCCTCTTAAAAGCATAAACTGCTTAGGCACAGATGAGTTCATCCTGCTTCCACTTCCTCCGGCAACAATTAATGCATATTTTTTCATTTTATGCGAAAATTAAAAATCTATAGTTAATTTAGTGCTTATATTTTGATAAAGATACTAAGGATTATGAAAGAAATATACGATTTTTTAAACAACCTTAAGGCCAATAACAATAAAGAGTGGTTCGACAAGAACAAGAATACCTACCTTAAAGCAAAAAAGCACTTTACATATATTATTGAGGTTCTTATCAATGAAGTCAGGAGCTTTGATCCCGAAATGCCACGCATTGAAGCAAAAGACTGCATCTTCAGAATTTACAGGGATGTTAGGTTCTCAAACGATAAAACTCCCTACAAAACTTTTTCAGGAGGTTACATTGCGAAGGGTGGCAGGAAGGGAATATATCCGGGCTATTATTTACATATTCAGCCCGGTGAGTGTTTTTTAAGCGGAGGTATTTACATGCCTCAGCCCGAAATCTTAAAGGCAATCAGAAATGAGATTTATTATCATGCCGATGAATATTTGGCATTAATTAATGCACCTGAATTTAGGTCTACTTTCCACCTTTTTGATGAGGATAAGCTGAAAACCAACCCCAAGGGTTTTCCCAAAGATTTTGAGCATATCGACCTTCTGAGGTACAAATCTTATGCCCCCTGCCTAAATTTTACCGACGAACAGCTTCTGAGCAGCAACATTTTAGATTTCGCAATTGAAAAATTCAAGATGATTTATCCCTACAACCGATTTTTGAATGAGGCGATATCAAATATAGAGTAGGACATAGTGCGGTTGAATTTATTTTGCATTATTTGTAATGCAAGTGCTTGATGATTTACTAATTTATTGAAAACTTGATATTTTAAATCAACTAAATAACCTAATAAATCAATTATGGAAACGATTAAGTATTTTCATCAGCCAACTATCAGCGAAAGTCTGGGCAACGGATGGCTTGTAATGAAAAAGTATTTCCTGTTGCTGTTGCTCGTTGTAATAATTAACGGGATTGTTCAAGGTATCGCAAAGTTTGATTATAAATTCGATGATCCTGCCAAACTTATACCTTTTGCTCCGCTAATTGGCTTTGCTATCTTGGTCGGATTGGCGATGTTTTTTATGGTTCAACCGATTATCAGGTATGGTGCAAAACAACTCTTTTTGAATGCTGTAAGGGATGTTGAGCTCGATCTTAAAGTTCTGTTTATTGGCTTTCAACGTAACTATATTAACATTGTTCTTGCTAATTTAATTGTTGTACTAATTGTAGGAGTAGGACTTATCTTCCTTATCATTCCGGGTATCATTTTTGCCTGCCGACTTAGTTTTGTTCCCTACCTTGTTATGGATAAAGGACTTGAAGCAGTCAAAGCTGTTGAAACAAGCTGGAAAATGACCAAAGGATACGGTTGGAGAATTTTTGGTCTCCTTTGTATGTCTTTTCTGATTGTTATTGCAGGACTTATATGTTTGATTATCGGAGTTTTTCCTGCTGCTATATGGATAGGCTCTACCTGGGCAAGTTTTTATCAGGCAGTAGAGACAAAACTACAGAACGATGAACCTTATCAAATGGCTAACTGATTAACACCAGAACCGTACCAGAACCGTACCACATTCGTCCTTTCTCCCTTAAGAAAGGGAGAAAGGACGAATGTGGTACGGTTCAGGTATAAATAAATCCCAATCGGGGTATTGTAGGGGCGTATTGCATACGCCCTTTATAACAATGTAATCATATTCGTATTTATTGTTGGAACGTAATGCATACGCCCTTTATAATTAATGTAATCATATTCGTATTTATTGTAGGGGCGTATTGCATACGCCCTTTATAATTAATGTAATCATATTCGTATT
>CAYMTR010000001.1:0-10195 GCA_964393405.1 uncultured Prolixibacteraceae bacterium | reverse complement strand
ATACGCCCTTTTCATTTAAAGATACGCCCTTTTCATTTAAAGATACGCCCATACGTTCATTTATTACAAGAATACCGTGGAGGTGATTTGGCATTATAACAAAATCACACAGTTGGACATTATTACGGATTTGGGAAGTTTTCTCCCATTCTTTAAAAGCAATAATACCTAATTCATTTAAAATCATTTGTCCCTCAGTAATTTTACCAAAAAGACATTCTCTATCTCTACAACAAATAGTGATAAAATAAATTCCTGAGTTTCTATAATTATATCCTTTAAGGCGGGTTGACCTACGTTTAAAAACATTAGGATAGTTTTGCATTTTTGGAATCCAAGTTAATTAAGAAAGGCAAAAAATTATTGATGATAATCAAGAATAGACAGGTCTTTTTGATGAAAACAGGGTTGAGATATCTCAATTGTTGATTTTAATACACGTGACATTATTTTCAGGTATTTGGGAGAAGGGCGTATGCAATACGCCCCTACGAGATGGTTGTCCAAATTCAAGACAATATGGTTTTTCCGACCGTAGGGGGGTATTGTAGGGGCGTATTGCATACGCCCATTATAATTATAAAATCATATTCGTATTATGGAAAAGGGCGTATTCAATACGCCCCTACATTAAAAATACGGAAGCCACCCTTGCGAACAAGAGTGGCTTTTTTATATTGAGTAAACAACCGACCCGCAAAAGCGGTACTGCTGATTACGAAAGCAGTGCAACGAAATGTTACACTGTGTATTGTTATTTTACTTCTGATCCGTTTCCAACAGCTGCAACAGGAGAAACAAATTTCAATGATCCATCGGCATCTTCAGCCATAAGAATCATTCCCTGAGAAATGATACCTTTCAGCTCGCGGGGCTCAAGGTTAACAAGTATGCAGACCTGCTGACCGATAATATCTTCAGGGGCATAATATTCTGCAATGCCTGAAACGACAGTCCTTTGGTCAATACCTGTATCTATTTTGAGTTTTAGCAGTTTCTTTGTTTTAGCTACTTTCTCAGCTTCAATGATAGTGCCGGTGCGGATGTCCATCTTCTGAAAATCGTCGTATGAGCAGTTGTCTTTCTGTGGATTAGCTTTAAAAGAAGCAGTTTCATTGGATTTCTTTGTTTCCTGGAGCTTGTTGATCTGGGCTTCAATTACTGAATCTTCAATCTTTTCAAAAAGCAGCTCAGGAGTATTGACTTTATGACCGGCAATCATAAGGTCGGTGCGGCCAAGCTCACTCCAGTCGAGTTTTTCCATATTGAGGAATCCCCGAAGTTTATCCATTGTTAAAGGGAGGAATGGAGTAAAAACGATTGTAAGATTTGCAGTTATCTGCATGCAGGTGTTCATGATTGTTTTAACCCTTTCTTCGTCAGTTTTGACGACTTTCCAGGGCTCCATGTCTGCAAGGTATTTATTGCCCAAGCGAGCCATATCCATTGCAATCTTGAGGGCTTCGCGGAAGCGGAAGCTGTCGAGGCTCTTTTCAACTTCAGATTTAAGAACTGAAATTTGGCTTAAAGTCTCTTTGTCGACATCGAGGAGCTGAGTTACTTCCGGGATGACACCTTCATAATATTTTTGAGTAAGAACAAGGGCGCGGTTTACGAAATTGCCGAGAATAGCAACGAGTTCGTTATTATTTCTGGCCTGAAAATCTTTCCAGGTAAAGTCGTTATCCTTTGTTTCTGGGGCATTGGCAGTTAAAACATATTTAAGCACATCCTCTTTTCCGGGGAAGTCTTCAAGATATTCATGAAGCCATACAGCCCAGTTGCGTGATGTTGAAATCTTATCACCTTCAAGGTTAAGGAACTCATTTGCAGGGACATTGTCGGGCAATATATAAGTACCTTCAGCTTTCAGCATGGCAGGGAAGATAATGCAGTGAAAGACAATATTATCCTTTCCGATGAAATGCAGCATGCGAGTATTTTTGTCCTTCCACCATTTTTCCCAATCGGGAGTCCATTCTTTTGTAGCTGAAATATAGCCGATGGGCGCATCGAACCACACGTAAAGCACCTTACCTTCAGCACCTTCAATAGGCACAGGCACTCCCCAATCGAGATCGCGGGTAACAGCCCGGGGGTTCAGTCCGCCGTCGATCCAGCTTTTGCACTGACCGTAGACATTAGATTTCCATTCTTTGTGCGATTCAAGAATCCACTCTTTGAGCCATGGTTCATATTGATCGAGAGGGAGATACCAATGTTTCGTTTCCTTCATGATAGGAGGGTTGCCGCTCAATGTAGATTTCGGGTTAATTAGATCGGTAGCATTGAGAGATGAGCCGCAGCTTTCGCACTGGTCACCGTAGGCACGTTCGTTGCCACATTTTGGGCAAGTGCCGGTGATATAGCGGTCGGCAAGAAACTGATGAGCCTCTTCGTCGTAATACTGTTCGGAAGTCTTTTCGATAAATTTACCTTCAGAATAAAGCTTTTTAAAGAATTCAGAAGCCGTCTCGTGGTGAATTTTAGCACTAGTGCGCGAATAAACATCGAAAGAAATGCCGAAGTCCTTAAAAGCCTTTTTGATGATATTGTGATATTTATCGACAACATCCTGGGGGGTAATCCCTTCGTTCTTGGCTTTCAGGGTGATAGGCACACCATGCTCATCGCTTCCACCAATAAAAGCAACCTCTTCGCCCTTCATTCGAAGGTAGCGGGCGTAAATATCAGCGGGGACATAAACTCCGGCCAGGTGGCCAATATGTACGGGTCCGTTTGCGTAAGGCAGAGCGGAAGTTATCAGTGTGCGTTTAAAATCGGTCATGAAATAAAATTAAAAATTGAAAGGCAAAGATAAGTAAAGCAAAGAAAAAAGATAGCACAATAATTTTCGAATATAATTTAGAGGGGGTTTAAATTAAAGGTTAGTTAATCAACACTTTTGCATCTTTAGTCTATGGTGAGGGGGGCTATGTCAAAAACATGATCATATCTTGTTGAAAGGCATAACAACGTATAGGGTATGTTATTATTTTTGAGCGCCTTATTTAAAAATATTTACCTATATGAAAGTCTCTAAAAAACCTATGACATTTGTTAAAGCAGTTATTTTGATTGCCATTTTGAGTTTATTTTCAATCAATACCGTAAAGGCTCTTACATATTGTTCTAATTGCCGTGAAGCAGATTCGCTGGCGCTGGTGGCTTTGTATAATGCGACTGATGGAATCAACTGGGGCGACAATACTAATTGGTTGGTAGTGGGGCAGCCAATAGATAGTTGGTATGGGGTAACATTATCAGAAGGAAGAGTGATAATGTTGAACTTAGAATCAAACAATCTTACGGGTTATTTGCCCAATGAAATAGCAAACCTTACTTCGAGTTTTTATATAAGACTGAATGATAATTACTTAACAGGTTTAGTAACTTCAGGATTGGCTTCACTTTCAAAAACTAGGATTTCGATAAACAATAATCTTTACGACTTTACTGGAATTGCAAATTCAACTATACCTTCTTCAAATATAAGATTTACTTACTATCAGCAATCGGAACAACCAGCTCCTGAGATAATTAGAAATGGCGACCAAATAACTTTGAGGGTAAAAGACAGATTATTAGGAAACCAATATTTTTGGTACAATAACGGTAATTTAATTGATGGGATAAACAGTTATGAATATACATTTATTCCTGAAAGTACATTCTTGATTCATGTGGAAATTAAAAACGATCTTTATCCAAGTCTTACACTTATAACTGAACAATTAAACATTGAAATCTCAGCTCCAAAGTTGATTATATTCAATCCTGAACAAGTATGTTCACCTTTAACTGTTGATATTACAAGAGATGAAATAACTGAGGGTTCATCAGAAGATTTGAAAAAAAGTTATTTTAGAGATATAAATGCAACAGATTCTATGTCATTACAAGAAGCTCAGGCAATTTCAATTTCAGGGACTTACTATATAAAGGGGACTAACGATGCTGGTTTGAGTGATATCAAACCGGTTGAAGTAATTATCAATTCTAATCCGGTGGTTAGCGGTTCAGTATATGACGTTACATGTCTAGGTGGAAATAATGGAGACATTAACATATCTGTCAGCGAAGGCAAAGTGCCATATACATTCAATTGGTCTACCGGAGTAGACACAGAAGATTTAAGTGATTTATCAGAAGGAAGTTACCAGGTAACGGTAACCGATGCAAACAGATGCAGTGCAATATCCGCTTTCAACGTAAATCAGAATGATAATGAATTTCCAATTGTAAAATCCAAAGCTGCAACACTTTATCTTGATGAACATGGTGCCGCATTACTAACAAAAGAAGACGTAAACAATGGATCGACCGATAATTGCGAAATTGTATCAATAGAAATATCAAAAACAGAATTCTCTTGTGAAAATATAGGTGATAATACTGTTACCCTGACTATTACTGATGCAGTAGGAAACGTTTCAACGGGAGATGCAGTGGTTACAGTTTTAGATTTAATTGCCCCGGAGATAACTGCCCCTGCATCAGTTTCATTAACAATTAAAGAAGGTGAAGTTCCTGTTGTTAAGTTGGGCAATCCTGTTTCAAGCGACAATTGCGAAGTTTTGTCAGTTACAAACGATTCTCCTGAGATTTTTAAAGAGGGAACAACAAATGTAAAGTGGACAGTTGCTGATAAGAGTGGAAATATTGCAACAGCAGTTCAGGAGGTAGTAATAATTGTTGAACAAGTGATAAGCAATCAATTGCCTGAAATCCTTTCATTGACAAGTAATACGCCTGTTGGTTTGGGTGAATCATCAGAAATGGAAGCAGAATTTTCAGATGATAATCTTAAATTGGCAACATTTGACTGGGGCGACGGAGCTACATCAAATGGCAATATTGTAGGGCAAAAGATCTATGGGACACATGTTTACAGTGAAAGTGGAAATTACAATGTCATTCTTTCCATTTATGATGAAACTGGAGAAAGTGCATCAATGTCATACAGTAATTCCGTAGTAGACAATTCTTCCAATGGTCACATAACTGGCGGAGGCTGGATAAATTCAGCAAAAGGAGATTATTTGCAGAGCAAAAAGAGCGATAAAGGAAACTTTGGTTTTGAAGCAAAGCATGACAAGAAAAAGGGTGTAAAGGGGAATTTCACCTTCCATCTTAACAACTCGAATTTTAAGGTAAAATCCCGTGGTATAGAATGGTTAACGATAGCAGATGATCATGCTTTATTTGCAGGTAGTGCAGAAGTAAACGGACGTTCAGGATATGAATTTCTTGTAAGTGCGGTAGATGTTAATTTGAATAAGAAATGCAAGGAAAATGATTTGCTCAGGATAATAGTATGGGACAGTAGGGGCAATTTGATATATGACAATCAGCAGGGATCAGCGACAATGGGTCGTCCGGTAAAAGCGATTGGGCATGGTGAGATTGTTATTCACGAACAGAAAGAAATGATATGCCATAACTTTAAATCGGCTGTAATCGATGGAGAAGAGGAAAGTGTAATTGAAACAGCATTGTTTGAGAATGTAAAAGTATTTCCAAATCCGGCAGTAAAAGTATTGAATATTGAAATTCCGGGTAGAGAAGAAGAGATGATCAGTTACGATATTTATGATGTAACAGGCAGAATGATAGCAAATAACCGAAGTCTTGAGGTTTGGGGACAGAGAAGTTGGATAGATTTGGAAGAATTGGAAATTGATGGGGGGATGTATGTGTTGAAGTTGAGGAACGGAGATGGAGATGAGACCTCGGTAATAAGGTTTATGAAAAGGTAAAAGGCTCTAATATTTTTGACGCTATAAATCTAATTCAAATAAGCATCTGCATTTTAACAACATATTTACAAACAGTCTTTTATAATTATATCGGGAATCATAATATTGTATTATTAAAAGATAAAGAGTATTTTTATAAAAAAGAACTTTTTATCGCATAGAGATTAATGGGTGATATAGATTACAAAAAGCGAAATACAATTAAGGAAAAATATTTCCTGAATTTAAATATACATTGCATATTAAAAAGATTTTTAATAGCTATAATTTTTTTGATTGTTCCAATTTTTAGTTTTGGACAAAATACTGATGACTTTCGAACAAGAAATCATAAAAATGGGAATTGGATTAATGATAATAGCTGGGAACGATATGTAGGTTGGCCTTCTTATAAATGGAATAACACTAATTTATACCCAAATTATGAAGATGGGGCAATTACAATTGGAAGTAGTTCAATAATTACATTAAATGGTAATCTAACAGTAGATCAGCTTATAATTGAGGGTGGAGCGACATTAATAATTCCATCAGGTTATACTCTAACCATAAGGAATGGTAACGGAACCGACATGACAATTGATGGAATTCTTACAGTTTCAGGAACTCTTTCAATTAACACCGACGCAACAATAACAAATAATGGAACTACTACAATAGATGGGACTGTTTATAATTCAGGAGCAGTAACAAATAATGGGACACTCACTTTTAATAGTGGTAGCACATATAATCATGCACGAGATGGGGGAACAATCCCTACAGCGACATGGGATGTGAATTCGACGTGCTATATTACTGGTTGTACAGATAATGCTCCTGGTGGATATAACCAAAATTTTGGGAATTTTACTTGGGAGTGTGCGCAAGATACTTATTTATCTCTTGGGGGTGCAACAACATCAATTCAAGGTAATCTATCAATTGCTAGGACCGGGTCAGGTAATAATGATTTTGCCATAGAAGGTAATATTACAATAGGTGGTAATTTAAATGTTTCTGGGAATCCATCTATTTATAGGTTGTGTTATAACCAAAATAGGACTCAGACAGTATTAGGAAATGTAAACATTCAGGGGGGAACTTTATTAATGAATTCTTCTGATGATGGATCAGGTGATGTTGGCACTCTGAATGTTAATGGCCAATTTTCTATTACAAGTGGGACATTAAACTTTGGGTATACTGGAAGATGCACAAATGCAGGTGACAATGGTATAATTTATGTAAAAGGAGACTTTACACATACAGGAGGAACTATTACAGAGGAAGGTAATGCCACTGGCTGTGCAATAAATTTTAATGGTTCTTCCATGCAGACGTATACATCAGGAGGAACGGTTTCTAATACTATAAATTACAATGTATATAGTGGAGCGTATCTTCAAATGGCTAATGCAAGTACAACAATAACCGGAGGAGGTTATTTTACTTTAGATAATGGAGGCACCCTTGGTATTACATCAACTAACGGCATAACAACATCGGGAGCAACGGGTAACATTCAACTTACAGGAAGCAGAACATACAACACTGGTGCAAATTATATATATAACGGACCAAATGCACAAGTTACAGGAAATGGACTTACAGGAGCAGCAAATCTTACAATTAGTAATAATTCCGGTGTTTCTTTATCATCTTCTGTCCCTGTTGGCAATACATTAACTTTATCTGCCGGACAACTGATTTTAGGTGGCAACAATCTAACAATTAATAATGAAGTTTCAGGTTCTCCCTTTGATAATTCAAAAATGATTACTATTAATGGCACTGGTAATTTAATTCGTAATTATTCAAGTACTGGTACGTTTGTTTTTCCGGTAGGTAGTCCTTCAGTATATTCTCCTGTTGAGATTACGGCAAATAATGCATCTGCGGGTTCAATAAATGTTAACCTTATTACTTCAAATGATATGTCTGCTGTTTATGACACATATCTATCAAGATTATGGACAATCACTGCTCCAAATATTTCAAATTACAATATTACATGTACTTATGTTGATGATGATTTTGAGGGAACAGGTCTTGAAACTGATTTGGTAGGGGGTAAATTCGATACCGAGTGGGTTTTTTATGACCCTGTAAATGCGGCTAGTAATCAATTCACAATTTCCGGTCTTACAAGTTTTTCTTCATTCTCGGCAGCAGCTGGTAAACCAGAAGTCATTGCATCAGCCAGTCCAACAACTGTGTGTGCAGGTGGTGCTGTAAGCCTTTCTGCTATTGCCAATCACTTAACTCCAGTTTCATGGAGCTGGACAAGCAATCCAACAGGATTTACATCCAGCTCTCAAAACCCAACTGCAGATCCATCAGAAACAACTACCTATACTGTAACAGTTACCGACAATAAAGGTAAGACATATTCAGATGTAGTGACAGTAACAGTCAATCCTTTACCTCAAGGCAGTTTAACAGCTAACGGACCATTTTGTACTTCAGGAGCAGGGCAGCTGACATGGACTGCTACAACAGATATTGGACCATATACCGTTGTTTATAATGATGGGACTGCTGATCGCACCGCACTAAATGTTGCCAGCGGTACAGCTTTTGATGTTTTTACAAGCACCGTAACATCAACTACAACTTATTCACTTGTTTCTGTAACTGATAACAATGGTTGTGTTAGAACTACTGGTTTTAATGGAGGCTCAGCAACAATATCTTTAAACAGTGTTAATGGAGGCACAATTTCTTCAGATCAGACTATCTGTAGTGGAGGAAACCCAACTACCATTTCAATATTTTCATCTTCTGGCAGTGGAGCTTTGTCTTATCGTTGGGAATCTAGCACAACAGATTGCAGTAATGATTTCAGTCCTATTAGCGGAGCCACAAGTGTGTCTTATGATCCTCCGGCAGGGCTTACTCAAACAACTTATTATAGGAGAGTTACTATTTCTACATTAAATGGAGTGGCATGTGAAGCTAACAGCGATTGTATGACAGTGACAGTATACCCAACTCCTAATGTAACTGTCACAAATATAACTCAGGCACCTACGGCAAATGACTCAATAAATGGCAACGGTTCATGGGTTGGAGATATTTGTCCTGATTTGCTTCCTCCGGATTT
This sequence comes from uncultured Prolixibacteraceae bacterium, assembly GCA_964393405.1. Taxonomy (GTDB): domain Bacteria; phylum Bacteroidota; class Bacteroidia; order Bacteroidales; family Prolixibacteraceae; genus CAYMTR01. Next base: position 1,351 of record CAYMTR010000001.1, on the reverse strand, counting down.
CAAACCTGAGAATGGAAGCTATGATCCGGGAGCTACATATGTTGATTTTCGTATTGACAGGATACATTCCAACGGAGATTGGCTTTTTGCATATACAACAGCCGACGGAATAAATGTAAATATTCTTGAAACTACATACACTGGAGATGTTTCCACTCCGACTTTATCTTCTTTGGAAGTTTTATGTGGTAATAATAATAAAGTTTACATCCGATTTAAAATTGATAATGTTGAAAATCTTACAGTCACTTTTGATTTCTTTTTCTTATATATTTTTGACTCACAAAATTGTGATAATGTGTACGAGGTTCATTATATCCAGATTATCGACCCAATGCCCGCAGTTGGTTCATTTGAATAATCTTTTCAATTCTCTATCAGGGTATTTACTTTATAGAGTGTCAATTTCATAAACAAATTCAATTATGAAAAATCTTCTTTATCCTTTATTCCTCTTAATTTTCACTTTTACAGTCTTTTCTTGCAGTGAGGGATCAGTTAATCTCAACGATGGAACTTATAAAGGCAGTTCGCAGTCGCGTTATACTGAGGAACCGTTTGTTGGTACTGCAATAATTAAGGTTGAAAGGCATGAGATCGTGAGCGTCGAATTTCAGATAGTAGATACTTTGAATAATGAGATTTTTGGCTCTGATTATGAAAAGCATTATCCTGATAATGAGCTCTATCAGCAGCAGTGTAGAAAAGATTGGCAGGGGGTAATCAATTATCCAAAGGATTTATTAGTAAAACAAAATATTGATTCTATCGATGCAGTCAGCGGAGCCACATGGTCATATAATATCTTCAAGGCTTCGGTGAAAGAAGCTTTAGAATAATAATTCCTTACAATTATGGAATTCAATTCCGAAATTGTAAATTTACAACATGATTCAACGCGATGCAGAAAAGGAATTAATTACACTGTCATTACAGTTTAAAGCTGTAGTCGTTATCGGTCCCCGGCAATCGGGGAAAACAACCTTGGTACGCTCTGTTTTTAAGGATAAGCCTTATGCTAATCTTGAAAATCCCGACTTAAGAAGTTTCGCCCATGATGATCCACGCGGGTTTTTGGCAAGTTATCCTGATGGAGCAATACTTGATGAGGTTCAGCGTGTCCCTGAAATATTCTCATACCTTCAGCAGATACTCGATGAAAAGAACATCCCCGGATTATTTATTCTTACCGGTTCAAATAATTTCCTGATACAGGAGAATATATCCCAAACTCTTGCAGGGAGGGTAGGCTATCTTTTTCTGTTGCCACTGAGTTTAAACTAAATTTCTGATAAATCTGATATCAATAAGTTGATATTTACCGGTTGTTATCCTGCCCTTCATGATACAT